>USEU01000062.1 GCA_900553805.1 uncultured Eubacteriales bacterium | reverse complement strand
GTTTCAAACTGTCAATCTCAGCCTTGAGCTTTGCAATCAGTTTGTTTGCCGCATCTGGGAATGTAGACCACATGGGGCAAAGTTGCCGCCAAGCTGAAAGCGGGCGAGATCACCAAAGAAGAATACGACCGCTGGCGCTACCGCTACCCTGAACTTGACACCTCCGGTCAGTGACACAAGATCACGCCGTCGCAGGAGCTGAGTGACCTGCTCCTTGCTGATCTCAAGGAACATAGCGAAGAATAACAAAAGACTCTGCCGACCTTCTTTTACAGAAAGTCAGCAGAGCCTTTTTCGCTCTCAATATAGGATTGGATGCGATAGCAAACCTCCAAACCATTCGCTCGCCAAACCAAGAACAAACAAAATGGCTTTGGTATCTGCTATCATTTTGCTATCAAACAGGAAATGAGATTTTCAAAAAGTGAGTGTTTTCAAGGCTTTTCAGCCCATCATATTCACTTTTTTCTCATTCCCACTCCACCGTTGCGGGCGGTTTGGATGTTACGTCGTACACGACACGGTTGATGTGTTTGACTTCGTTGGTGATGCGGTTGGATACTTTGGCCAGGATGTCGTAGGGGATCCTGGCCCAGTCGGCGGTCATGAAGTCGTCGGTGGTGACGGCGCGGATGGCAAGGAGGTGGTCGTAGGTGCGGTGGTCGCCCATGACGCCCACGGTGCTGACGCCGGGGAGGACGCAGAAGAACTGGGCCATCTGGCGCTCATAGCCATTCTTGACCATTTCGTCCCGGAGCACCCAATCGGCCTCCTGGAGAATTTTGACCTTTTCGGCGGTGATCTCGCCGATGATCCGCACGCCCAGGCCGGGGCCGGGGAAGGGCTGACGCCAGACCAGCTCCTGGGGAATGCCCAGCTGCTCACCGACGCGGCGGACCTCGTCCTTGAAGAGGCTGGCCAGGGGCTCGATGATGTCCAGGAACTTCACATCCTCGGGCATTTTGACCTTGTTGTGGTGGGTCTTGATCTTGTCGGCGTTGCCCTTGCCGGACTCGATGCAGTCGGGGTAGATGGTGCCCTGGGCGAAGAAAGCATCCTGGCCGCCCTGGCGGCGGACCTCATCCCAGAAGACCTTATAGAATTCGGTGCCGATGATCTTCCGCTTCTGCTCGGGGTCGGTCACGCCCTTCAGGCACTCCAGGAAGTGCTCCTGGCAGTTGACCCGGACAAAATGCATGTCAAAGAGGCTGGTAAAGGTCTTTTCAACGAAATCGCTCTCGTCCTTGCGCATGAGGCCCTGGTCCACAAAGACGCAGGTCAGCTGGTCGCCCACGGCGCGGCTGATCAGGCCTGCGGCTACGGAGGAATCCACGCCGCCGGACAGGCCCAAAATGACCTTCTTGCCGCCGATGCGCTCCCGCAGGGCCTTGACGGTATCCTCAATAAAGGAATCCATCTGCCAGTCGCCGGTGCAGCGGCAGATCTCATACAGGAAGTTCTTCAATATCTGGTTGCCGAACTGGCTGTGGGTCACCTCGGGATGGGGCTGGATGGCATAGAGCCGCTCCGCCGCGTTCTCCATGGCCGCCACGGGGCACTTTTCCGTGCGGGCGGAGACCTCGAAGCCCGCGGGCAGCCTGTCCACACGGTCCGTATGGCTCATCCAGACGACGCTTTGCTCCGGCACATCCTTGAAGAGCAGGGAGTCGCGCTTGGTGACGGTCATATCGATCTTGCCGTACTCGGAGGTCTCGGCGGTGATGACACTGCCGCCTGCCATCCAGGCAGTCAACTGGCAGCCGTAGCAGATGCCGAGGACGGGAACGCCCAGCTTCAGCACCTGGGGATCATAATGGGGAGAGGACATATCATAGACGCTGTTGGGGCCGCCGGTAAAGATGATGCCCTTGTAGCCCCGGGCCTTGATCTGCTCAGGGGTAATGGCGTCGTACTGCTCGATCTCCGCATACACGTGCAGGTCACGAACCCGGCGGGCAATCAGCTGATTGTACTGGCCGCCAAAATCCAGGACGAGGATTTTTTCCATTGAGGCTCCTCCTTTTTATTAGAGCGTGATCTCCGCCGCTTCGGTGCTGGCACCGGCCAGGGCGGGCTTGATTTCGGTAAGATAGTGCTCCACCTGCTGCCGACAGCGGCCGATGTAGTCGCCGGGGTTCAGGAGCTTTTCCATTTCCTCCGGGGTCATGCCGAATTCCGGGGCCTGGGACAGGCGCTCCAGCAGGTCGCAGGTCTCGCCGTTCTTCATTCTGGCGGTGGCCTCCATGGAGCATCTGCGGATGACCTCGTGGATCTCCTGCCGGTTTCCGCCCCGCTTCACCGCCTCCATCATTAAGTTTTCGGTGGTCATAAAGGGCAGATATTCCCGCACGGCGCGCTCCACGATCTTTTCATTGACGTGCAGTCCGTCGGTGACGTTCTGGGCCAGCCGCAGCACCGCGTCGGCGCACAGGAACCCCTCCGGCAGGGAGATGCGGCGGTTGGCGGAATCGTCCAGCGTGCGCTCCAGCCACTGGGTCGCGGCGGTCATGGGGGCGTTCATGGCGTCGGCCATGAGGTAGCGGGACAGGGAGCAGATGCGCTCGCAGCGCATGGGGTTGCGCTTGTAGGCCATAGCCGAAGAGCCGATCTGATTTTTCTCAAAGGGCTCCTCCACCTGGCGGTCGTGCTGGAGCAGGCGGATGTCGTTGGCCATGCGGTAGCAGCTCTGGCCGATGGAGGACAGCGCATTCAGGATCCGGCTGTCCAGCTTCCGGGGATAGGTCTGGCCGCAGACGGAGAAGCAGCGCTCAAAGCCAAAGTCATGGCAGATCATGCGGTTCATCTCGTCGATCTTCGCTTCATCTCCGCCGAACAGGTCCATAAAGCTGGCCTCGGTGCCGGTGGTGCCCCGGCAGCCCAGGAATTTCATGCTGTCGATCACAAAATCCAGCTCTTCCGCATCGCTCATCAGGTCCTGCATCCACAGCGTCGCCCGCTTGCCGATGGTGACCAGTTGGGCGGGCTGATAGTGGGTATAGCCCAGAGTTGGGGTGGCCTTGTATTGGTCGGCGAACCGGGAGAGATTCGCCACCACCTTCAGCAGCTCCGCGCGCAGGTAGCGCAGGCCGTCCCGGTACAGGATGATATCCGCATTGTCGGTGACGTAGCAGCTGGTTGCGCCCAGGTGGATGATGCCCGCCGCCTTGGGGGCCGCCAGGCCATAGGCGTACACATGGGCCATCACATCATGGCGCACCTCCCGCTCCCGGGCGGCGGCGGCTTCAAAGTCGATGTCATTGACGTGGGCCTCCAACTCCTCCACCTGCTCCCGGGTCACGGGCAGGCCCAGCCGGTGCTCCGCCCTGGCCAGGGATACCCACAGCGCGCGCCAGGTGCGAATGCGGGTCTCGGCTGAAAACAGGCGCAGCATATAGTCCGAGGCATAGCGGGTGGACAGGGGGGATTCGTAACGGTCAGTCATATGATCCTCCTATTTCGCGAAAGAATACCCGCTTATCAGCGCAGGATGATGCTGTCCCGCTCCGGGCCGACGGAGACGTAGCCGATGTGACAGCCAACACGGCGCTCCACATACTCCACATAATCCCGCGCCGCCTTGGGCAGGTCCTCCCAGCGGCGGATGCCGGAGATATCGCACTTCCAGCCCTCCAGGTATTCAGTGACGGGCTTCGCCTCGTCCAGCAGGCAGGGGAAGGGGAATTCATCGGTCTGCCGGCCGTTCACCTCATAGTGGGCGCAGACAGGAATTTTATCCATATAGCTCAGCACGTCCAGCTTGGTCAGGGCGATGCTGGTCGCGCCCTGGCACAGGACGCCGTAGCGGGTAGCCACGATGTCGATGGGGCCGACCCGGCGGGGGCGGCCGGTTTTTGCGCCGTACTCAAAGCCCGCCTCGCGCAGCTTATCGGCCTCCTCGCCGAACAGCTCACAGGTAAAGGGGCCCTCGCCCACGCAGCTGGAATAGGCCTTCACCACGCCCACCACCTGGTCGATCTTCACGTTGGGCATGCCGCAGCCCACGGGAGCGTAGGCTGCAATGGGGTTGGAGGAGGTGGTGTAGGGGTGGATGCCATAGTCCAGATCCCGCAGCGCGCCCAGCTGGGCCTCAAACAGGATCTTCTTGCCTGCCCTCTGGGCATCGCGCAGGAACGCGCCGGTATCGCAGATGAAAGGCTTGATCTTCTCGCAGTAATCATTCAGCCACTTTTCCAGGTCCTCCATGGTCACGGGGGCCGCGCCGTAGACTCTGGTCAGCGTCAGGTTCTTCCACTCCAGCAGGTCGGCCAGATGGGCCTTCAGGTACTCAGGGTACAGCAGCTCACCGGCCAGAACGGTTTTCTTTGCAAATTTATCGGCGTAGAACGGCGCGATGCCCTGCTTGGTAGAGCCGAACTTCTTGTCGGCCAGGCGGGCCTCCTCCAGGCCGTCCAGGTCCCGGTGCCAGGGCATCAGGAGAGAGGCGCGGTCGCTGATCTTCAGATTCTCCGGGCTGATGGCCACGCCCTGGGACTGCACCTGCTGGATCTCCTTCCACAGGTTCTCCGGGTCCAGCGCCACGCCGTTGCCCAGGATGTTCACCACATCCTTGCGGAAGATGCCGGAGGGCAGCAGATGCAGGGCAAACTTGCCGTATTCATTGATGACGGTATGCCCGGCGTTGCCGCCGCCCTGATAGCGGACGACCACGTCGTAGTCCTGCGTCAGCAGATCCACCATCCGGCCCTTGCCCTCATCGCCCCAGTTGATTCCTACGATTGCACAATTTCCCATTTTTTACTCACCTTTATTTTAATGTTGCTTCCATGCGTTTCATTCAGCCGGGGCGGTGCCTGCCCGCCATTTCCGCCATTGACGGTATCTTTTTTTCGGCTTTTTCCGGGAAATGGCCGCGCATGCGGCAAAAGAGCGCGGCTTTCCCTAAATAGAAATTTTACATCACCCGCCACGGTTTGTCAACGGCCGGCGTGGAATTCTATTATTGGTACAAAAAACCACTCCCGCCGGGATTTTCCATGTGCAATCAGCCCATGCGGCACACACAGCGCCTTTTTAAAAAATCGGGAAAAATACACTGGCTTTTTTCGTAAAAATCTGTTATAGTAATGTTACCTGAAAAGCGACGTAGAAATGCGCCCTTCTTTTGGCACTTTATGACGAACGCGGAAAGCATCCGGCTTTTTCCTTTCCAAGCTTACAGATACACGAGGTGACGGCATGGATTTCAAGAAGCGGCGCTCCGTCGGGATCATGATCGGCGGTACAACAGCCGCCCGCTGGTGCTGGTCTCCGAAAAGGTGGACCTGCCCAATTGCCACAGCATTATCGCCGGCAACCGGCAGGGCATGTACGACATGGTATCCCACCTGATTGAGGCCCACGGGTGCAAAAAGATCCTTTTTATGCGCGGGCCGACAAGAAGCTCTACGCCGCCAAGGAGCTGCGCCGCCCCGACGTGCGCAGGGAGCCGGAGGGCGCAAGCCATCAAACCGTATAAAGCATCATTCCCGCGGCCGGATCCGGCCATTCGGATGAATCGTATTTTTTTAAAATGAAAGGAGACTGTCCCTATGAAAAAACTGATTTCCTCCCTGCTTGTATGCTGCCTGCTGCTGTGCCTGCTGCCTGCGGCCTCCGCCGCGGCAAACGCATCCTACCCTACCACCAAGAGCTTCATCTCCTGGCTGGAGGCGAATGACGTTGTCTACGACTACAACGGCGTGGATGAGGACGGCTACGAGACCATCGGGATCGAGCTGGAGGGCAACAATTTTGATTTTGGCGTCAAGTGCGTTTTTTATGAGGGCAACGAAAGCGCGGCAATGTACGTATACAACATCATTGAGTACCACAAGACCGAGTTCAACAAGGCCCTGTCCGTCTGCAATGATCTGAACGCCACCTACCGATTCGCCTCCTTCTTCTGCGACGAGTCCGACAATACCGTCACCGCCCAGACCGATGTCATCTTTGTGCGGATGTCCGATTCCGGCGAGCTCGCGGGCGAGCATCTCCTGCGGCTGGTAAAGATCGTGGACGAGGCCTATCCCACTCTGGCCGACTGCGCCAAATAAACATTTCCAACACAGAATACGGGTGCGCCGCCATGCAGCGCACCCGTAAATTTAAAATATTGTCACTTCATATGAGTCGCGGCGGAGAAGCTGTGGGGCAGCAGCTCTGCCAGGGTGACCTTCTCGTAGCTTCCCTCTGCCCCCACCAGATAGATGGGGAAATCGTCCGGGCAGAATTCCCGCATCACCTGGCGGCAGACGCCGCAGGGGGGGAATTTGCCCGTGAGCACACCGTCCTTGCCGCCGCAGACGGACAGGGCGGCAAAATCCCGGTGGCCGTCGTACAGCGCCTTGAAAAAGGCCGTCCGCTCGGCGCACACCGTGGGCGTAAAGGCCGCGTTCTCAATGTTGCAGCCCTGGTACACCGTGCCGTCGGCGCACAGCAGCGCCGCGCCCACCTTGTAGCCGGAATAGGGGGAATAGGAATGCCCCATGGCCTCCACGGCCAATGCGTTCAATTCCTCAGGTTTCATAGCTGCCTCCGTATCACAGAATTTCGCCAGCAAAGCTCTTGCCCGGCGTTTCAAAGGGAACGCCCAGAATGTCCGTAATGGTGGCGGCGATATCCGCAAAGCTTCTGCGGGTGCCCAGGTTCACGGGGCGCACCTGCTGGCCCAGCACCACCAGAGGGACATACTCCCGGGTGTGGTCGGTGGTAGCGGTGTAGGCGGGGTCGCAGCCATGGTCGGCGGTGATCATCACCATATCCTCCTTGCCCAGGGTGGGCAGGAACTTGCCCAGCCAGGTGTCGAACTCCGTCAGGGCGTTGGCGTAGCCGTCCACATCCCGGCGATGGCCGAACTGCATATCAAAGTCCACCAGGTTCACAAAGCACAGGCCGTGGAAATCCCTTGCGGCGTAGTCCACGGTGTGCTGCATGCCGTCGGCGTTGGACTGGTTGAACACATGGTCTGTGGTGCCCCGGCCGGCGAAGATATCGAAGATCTTGCCCACCGCCAGGGTATCCAGCCCGGCGGCCTTGATGGCGTCCAGCATGGTCTGGGCCGGCGGCTCCAGAGAGAAGTCATGCCGGTTGGCGGTGCGGCGGAAGCTGTCCTTATCCTCACCCACGTAGGGGCGGGCAATGACGCGGCCCACGCCGTGCTTGCCCTGGAGGATCTTCCTGGCCTTGCGGCACGCGTCATACAGCTCCTCCAGCGGGATCCAGGCCTCGTTGGCCGCCACCTGGAACACGGAGTCGGCGGAGGTGTACACGATCCACTTGCCGGTTTTCTTCTGCTCATCGCCGTAGTCTCGGATGACCTCGGTGCCGGAATAGGGCAGGTTGCACAGCACGCCCCGGCCGGTGGCCTTCTCAAATTCCTCCAGTACCTCCGGGGGGAAGCCCTGGGGATAGGTGGGCAGGGGATTGGGCGAGACGATGCCCGCGATCTCCCAGTGACCGATGGTGGTGTCCTTGCCCATGGAGGCCTCCTGGAGCCGGGCCAGGGCGGCGGTGGGGTGCGGCTCCTTGGGCAGATAGTCGATGCCGTCCATGTTTCCCAGGCCCGCACGGATCAGATTGGGGATGGAGAATTTTTTCGATGCGGCGCAGGAGCGCAGGGTGTTCACCCCGATGTCTCCGAACGCTTCGCTGTCCGGCGCTGCGCCAACGCCGCAGGAATCCAGGACGATCAAAAAAATCCGCTTCATTTTCTCATTTCCTTTCCATGGCGGCAGCCACGTCCAGCGCGACCCGCATCATGGTGGTGAAGGCGGTCTGGCGCTCCTCGGAGGTGGTCTCCTCGCCGGTGACGATGGAGTCGGAGATGGTGCAGATGGCCAGCGCCCGCTTGCCGTACCGGGCGGCGTTCATATACAGGGCGGCCGCCTCCATCTCCAGCGCCAGCACGCCCATCTTTTGCAGGCCGTACACGCTGTCCAGCCCCTCGGGGACGCCAACGTGGTCGCCGTAGAATACATCGGAGGAATTCAGATTGCCCACATGGTAGCGCGCGCCGTTTTCCTCGGCAGCCTTCACCGCCTCGCGCAGCAGCTCCCAGGAGGCAATGGGGGCGAAGGTGCCGGGCAGATGGAACTGGGCGGCAAAATTGGAATCCGTGCAGGCGCCCTGGCCGATGACCAGATCATAGAGCTTGACGTCCTTCTGAATGGAGCCGGCGGAGCCGACGCGGATGATGTTCTCCACGCCGTAGCCGTTGAACAGCTCGTGGGAATAGATGCCGATGGCGGGCATGCCCATGCCGGAGGCCATCACGGAAACCTTCACGCCCTTATAGGTGCCGGTGTAGCCCTGGACGCCCCGGACGTTATTGACCAGCACGGGATTTTCCAGAAAATTCTCCGCAATGAATTTGGAGCGCAGCGGGTCACCGGGCATCAGCACGGTCTTGCCGAAATCGCCGGGCTTGGCGGAAATGTGGGGGGTAGGTGTGTGCAGCATAGTAGTTTCTCCTTTCAGTTTTCTTCCATGGCCTTGGCCAGCTTCACGATCCGGGAGGTGCCCAGGCGGGACGCGCCCAGAGAGATAAACTTCTCCGCATCCTCCAGACTGGAGATGCCGCCGGCGGCCTTGATCTTCACATGGGGAGCGACGTGGGCGGCGAACAGCTCCACATCGTGGAAGGTCGCGCCCGCCGTGCTGAAGCCGGTGGAGGTCTTGATGTAGTCCGCGCCGCTGTCGGACACGGCCTTGCACAAGGCGATCTTCTCGTCGTCGGTGAGCAGGCAGGTCTCGATGATGACCTTCAGGAGCTTGCCGCCGCAGGCCTTCTTCACGGCGGCGATCTCATCGCGCACCTGGTCAAACAGGCCGTCCTTGGCCCAGCCGATGTTGATGACCATATCCACTTCATCGGCCCCGTTGGCCACCGCGTCAGAGGCCATAAAGCACTTGGCGGCGGTGGTGTCGTAGCCGTTGGGGAAGCCGATCACGGTGCAGATGGCCAGCTTATCGCCCACGTAATCCTTGGCCTGCTTCACATAGCTGGCCGGGATGCAGACCGAGGCGGTGTGGTACTTCATCCCATCGTCACAGATGGCCCTGATCTGGGCCCAGGTGGCGGTCTGCGCCAGCAGGGTATGGTCGCATTTGGAAAGAATTTCTTCGATTTTCATGGTGTGTTCTCCTTTGATCCCGTTTTTCGCGGAGTGTCCGTGACCGCTCCGCCCGTGTATTTGCGCTTATCCCGGCTCACTGCGCATGGCCGTGGAGCCGGATGCGCCGGTGCTCCCGGATGCCCCGGACATAGCACTTGTGGCACATGGCGATATAGCTGTCGTTGCCACCCAGCACCACCTGCGCGCCCTGGGTCACGATATGGCCCTCGCCGTCGATACGGGCGTTCACCGTGGCCTTCGCGCCGCAGTCGCAGATGGTCTTGATCTCCTGGATGGTATCGGCCACCTCCATCAGCCGGTGGCTGCCGGGGAAGAGCTTGGTCTGGAAATCCGTGCGCAGGCCGAAGCACATCACAGGGATATTGTATTCATCCACGATGGAGCGGAGCTGGTCGATCTGCTCCATGGTCAAAAATTGGCATTCATCCACAATGATCACATCGCATTTGCCCAGCCGCTCCCGGCGGAACAGCTCCGCCAGGTCCGTCTGCGCCGAGACGACCTCCACCTCCGCCTCCAGGCCGATCCGGCTGCGCAGGATGTGCAGCCCGTCCCGGGTGTCGGCGCTGGGCTTGAGCAGCCAGACGGACAGATCATTTTCCTCATAATTATATTTGGTGATCAGCGCCTGGGCCGTCTTGCTGGAACCCATGGCGCCATACTTAAAATAGAGCTTTGCCAATGCCAAACCCCTCCTGTCAGAAAACATTATACAAAATTTGGCGTCTGTTTGCAACCTTTTTTCTTGCAAATCCCACATACAGGGTGAAAGGACCCCACCAAAATTTCAAACCGAATCGGATATTCTTACATCAACAAGGAGGAACCACTATGAACATCAAGAAAACACTGCTCTGCGTCACCGCCGCCGCGCTGCTGGCTGGCAGCCTGGCTGCCTGCTCCCAGAAGAGCGTCTCCAGCGCCCAGCGCACCGGCTACGAAAGCGCCTATGACATTTCCTACGACGATACCGGCGAGATCTCGTTTGAAAGCGCCATGCCCGTCGCTCTGAACGCCAGCGGCAAATCCGCCGCCGGAAGCGCCATTCCCCTGCCCGAAAACCGCAAATGGGTCATCACCATGAATCTGACCGCCGAGACGGAGGACCTGGACGCGGCCCTGACCCAGCTCAGCGCCAAAATCCAGGAGCTGAACGGCTATGTGGAGAGCCAGAGTATCACCGGCAGCTCCACCGCCGGCCGCAGCCGCTACGCCTATCTGACCATCCGGGTGCCCGCCGAACAGGTCGACCAATTCGCGGAGGATGTATCCGGCATGACCAATCTGGTATCCACCAGCCGCCGGGTGGAGGACATCACCCTGAGCTATACCGACACCGAGGGCCGCCTGAATGCGCTGAAAACCGAGGAGGCCCGCCTGCTGGAGCTGATGGAGCAGGCCGAGACCATGAGCGACCTGCTGGACATTGAAGAGCGCCTGACCGAGGTACGCTACCAGCTGGAAAACTATACGTCCACCCTGCGCCTGTATGACAATCAGGTGAACTACGCCACCGTGGAGCTGCGGGTCAACGAGGTGGAGAAATACACCCCCGCCGAGCAGCGCGGCTTCTGGCAGAAGATCACCGACGGCCTGAGCGACAGCATCGTGGACCTGGGCCACGCCATCGTCGACTTTATCTCCTGGCTCATCATCGACCTGCCCTATCTGCTGGTCATTGCCCTGCTGGCCTGGCTGGCGACTGCCCTCACCCGCCGCTGCCTCCGCAGAAAGAAGGCCAAAAAGCAGGCGAAGGCGGAAGCCAAGGAGAACGAGGAAAAGTAACCCGCCCCTTGGCTCCCCGATGGGGGAGCTGGCAGGCCGAACGGCCTGACTGAGGGGGT
>USEU01000061.1 GCA_900553805.1 uncultured Eubacteriales bacterium | reverse complement strand
GTGGTTCGTTGAATGGTAACAGGTCAAAAATACCAACGGCACCCCCTTTGCCGCTATCGCGGCACTTCCCCCAGAGGGGGCAGCAAGAAGGTTGTACGAATTCGCCTTGGTACTTTTCAATTGGTATTCTGCGTACCGCAGGAAACCCCTCCGGCGCGATGCGCCGTCCTCCCCTTTCAGGGGAGGTTTGGGAGGCGCTTACTTCACCTTCAGGATAAATTTGATCACATTCACCGCGCAGCGCTGGGCCTCGGCTCTGGTGACGCCGTTGGGGTCTGCCAGGGAGGCCACCAGGGTGCGCTCCTGGATCTCGCCGGGCATCAGCACGTCCACCTGGGCGCGGATGCGGCAGGCATCGTTGGTAATGGCGGGAAATTCCGGGGCCGCGCCGGGCTGCATCCACCAGTCGGTGATGGTCAGGCCCCGGTAGCCCCATTCGTCGTGGAGAATGTCGGTGACCAGCTCATAGTGATAGTGGCTCCACACGCCGTTGACCAGATTGTAGCTGGTCATCAGGCACCAAGGATCGGACTCCTTGACGGCGATCTCGAAGCCCTTCAGATAGATCTCCCGCTGGGCCCGCTGGGACAGGCGGGAATCGCACTTGTTGCGGTTGGTCTCCTGGTTGTTGCAGGCGAAGTGCTTGGGGCAGGCGGACACGCCCTGGCTCTGGATGCCCCGCACCATGGCGGCGGCGATCTTGCCGGTGAGCAGGGGATCCTCGGAGTAATATTCAAAGTTCCGGCCGCACAGGGGATTGCGGTGGATGTTCATGCCCGGCCCCAGCAGCACCTGGGTGCCCTGCAGAACCATTTCCCTGCCCAGAAGCCGGTACAGCGCCTCCACGCCCTCCGGGTCGAAGGTGCTGGCCAGGCAGGTGCCGCAGGGCAGCAGGGAGCAGGTGCGGCGGATGCGGATGCCGGAGGGGCCGTCGGTGGTGATCACCGTGGGAATGCCCCGCTTTTTCAGCGCTTCGGTGACGCCGCCCAGGCTGCCCGCGTTTCCGGCAGGGCCGGATGGATCGTTCATCAGCCCGAAGCCGTGGGTAATGTCGTCCAGCTCCCGGTCGGGCAGCTGGGCCACGAATTCCTCCGGGGTGCAGCGCCTCGCCTTTACATCCTCAAAGGTGAATTCCGTCTGGCCGGGGGTCAGCTCCTGGGGCAGGTGCGCCAGGATGTCCTGCTTCAGGTTTCGGTTGGCGGTGGGCACCATTTCCATATCCAGCGTGCCGCCCTTGTTCACCATACGGCAGAAACCGTGCTCCGGCCGGACGGCGTTGCATTCGTGCAGCTGCCGGACGACCTCCGGCCCCTGCTTGACGATGCACACCACCGCCTTCACATCCCGTATGCTGGTACCCGCCTGGACGCAGTAGTTCCCCGCCTCCAGCACGAAGGCGTCCTTGTGCCCGGTGCAGCCGGTGTCGTCGAAGCTGGCGAGGGAGGCAAGGTCAAAGGAGACATCCACCACCTGCTGCTGCCCCGGCCGGAGCAGGCCGGTCTTTTTGAATCCGGCCAACACCCGCTTGGGATTCCCCAGCGTGCCGCAGGGCAGGTCCACATAGACCTGCACGACCTCCCGCCCGGCCTCGTCGCCCACGTTCTCCACGGTGGTGTTCACCGTGACCTGGTTGCCGCTGACGGCGGCCTGGCTGCTCAGGCGGAACCGGGTGTAGCTCAGGCCGAAGCCAAAGGGATACAGCACCCTGTCCGGGGCGAAGGTCTCAAAATAGCGGTAGCCCACGTAAATATCCTCGGTGTAGGCGTTGAAGGCCATGGCGCCGAAGCTCTGGCTGGAGGGGTAGTCCTCGTATTTGACGGCGATGGTGTCCGTCAGCTTTCCGCTGGGATTGACCGCGCCGGTGAGCACATCGGCCAGGGCCGTACCGCTCTCCATGCCGCCCTGCCAGGCGTACACGATGGCGGTGAGTTTATTTTCATAGTCCCGCGTCCAGCTCATGTCGATGACGTTGCCGCAGTCCATCACCAGGCAGACGCGGTGGAAATAGGTGGCAACCACATCCAGCATGGCCTTTTCCCGGTCGGTCAGATAGTAGCTGCCGGGCTTGAGCACATTCTCCCGAGATTCTCCGGCGGCCCGGCCGATGACCACCAGCGCCATGTCGCAGCGCAGGGCGGCAGCCGCCACGTCCTCAGCCTTCAGGGGCATTTCGGGATTGCTCATGGGCCAGTGGGCCCAGTAGCCCTCATCGGGCACGTTCCGGGGCCGGCTGCACCAGGTCTCATACTGGGAGGCCAGAATGCCGTCCACCTTCACCCCATGCTCCAGCAGCCCCTCCATCAGGTTACGCCGGTAGGGGGACACCACGTCGCCGCCGCTGCCGTAGCCCACGGTGAAGTAATTCACCGCGCTCCGGCCAAACACCGCAACCCGGGTCTGCCCGGTAATGGGCAAGGTCTTGTCCTCATTTTTCAGCAGCACGATGCCGTCCGCCGCCATGGCCCTGGCCTGCGCGGCGATCTCCGGCACCGCCAGCCTGCCGCTCCCCTCCGTCCGATTCAAGTCCTGCTCCAGCCCCGTCCTGTGAATCCGGCTGAGCACAAACCGTGCCGCCTTATTGAATAATTGACTCATATCAAAACACCGATCCTTTCCTGGGTGTGGATTACTTCCCCCCTCATTTTACCGTGAAAACCCGCCCAGGTCAACCGGGAAAACGCATCCTTCACGACAATTGCAGATGGAACGCACCCCGTCGTGATCGTCCCCCACAAACAAATTCGCGGCCTTCCCAAAAAACGCTTTACAATTCCCGAGGCATTTGATATACTCGCTCTGATGAAAGGGAGTAAGGGGCGGCGTCCTGACCCGGTGGGGTGGGGGAGCCGCTGCATGGCAGCGTCATCACGGCAGGAATGCCCGATGCCATGTGTTCGCTTGAGACTTTTGTCGCAGACAGAGTGCTGTGGCAAGAGCCTTTTTTTCTTGCCTCGGCGGAAAGATCGCTTTATAAGGAGGAAAGAAACGGCATGAATTTTTTAAACGCTTTCGTTGGTTTGTTTTCCAATTTCGGGAACCTGACCTGGCAGATGGCGGTGATGTGGGGAATCGGGGCCTTGCTCATCTATCTTGCCATCGCAAAAAAGATGGAGCCGAGCCTGCTGCTGCCCATGGGGTTTGGGGCCATCCTGGTCAACCTGCCCCTCTCGGGAGCCATCACCCAGGGGGCGGTCATTGGCCCCGTCTCCGCCCTGTTTGAGGCGGGGATGTCCAATGAGCTGTTCCCACTGCTGCTCTTCATCGGCATCGGGGCCATGATCGATTTTGGCCCGCTGCTGGAAAAGCCGTGGCTGATGCTCTTCGGCGCGGCGGCGCAGTTCGGCATCTTTTTCACCCTGTTTTTGGCGGGCTTCTTCTTCGATCTGCGGGACGCTGCCTCCATTGCTGTGATCGGCGCGGCGGACGGCCCCACCGCCATCTTCGTGGCAAATACCCTCCATTCCCGATACCTGGGGGCCATCATGGTGGCCGCTTACAGCTACATGGCGCTGGTGCCCATCGTTCAGCCACCGGTGATCCGGCTGCTGACCACCAAAAAAGAACGCCTGATCCGGATGTCCTACCAGAAGTCCAGCGTCAGCCGCCTGACCAAGATCCTGTTTCCCATCGTGGTCACCGTGATCGCGGGCATGGTCGCCCCGTCCAGCGTGGCGCTGGTGGGCTTTCTGATGTTCGGCAATCTGCTGCGGGAGTGCGGCGTCCTGAATGCGCTGAGCGAGACGGCCCAGAATGTGCTGACCAATCTCATCACCATTGTGCTGGGCCTGACCGTGGCCGGACAGATGACCGCCGACAAATTCGTCCGCCCGGACACCCTGCTGATCCTTGCGCTGGGCCTGGTGGCCTTCGTCTTTGACACGGCGGGCGGGGTGCTGTTCGCGAAGCTGCTCAATCTCTTCCTGCCGGAGGGCAGGAAGCTGAATCCCATGATCGGCGCGGCGGGCATTTCCGCCTTCCCCATGAGCGGCCGTGTGGTCAATAAGATGGGCTTGCAGGAGGATAACCAGAATTTCCTGCTGATGTATTCCATCAGCATCAACGTTTCGGGCCAGATCGCCTCCGTGATCGCGGGCGGGCTGATCCTGACCCTGATGGGATAAGTCAATTGTGCACCCTTGGCTCCCCGGTGGGGGAGCTGGCAGCCCGTAAGGGCTGACTTGTGCGCCCGCAGGCGCCATGCAAGCGAGCAACCGCCGTCAGGCGGCTCTTAGCGAGTCGCAGAGGGGGTGTCGTCCGATGAATGGTAACAGCTCAAAGTCACCAACAACACCCCCTTTGCCGCTACCGCGGCACTTCCCCCAGAGGGGGCAGCAAGGCGGTGCGGCCTTAATTTGGATAGAAGGGAGGTAATAAAATGCTGCATCTTTCATCGTGGAGGGCCACGCTGCCCATGATGGCCGCCGGGATGGCCGGTACCGTTCTGGTCATCGGCGTCATCGTGCTTGCCGTGATGCTGCTGAACAAGCTGACCCGCAAGAAGTAACAAAAGGCCCCATGTCCGTTCACCCTCCCGGTGCGGACATGGGGCTTGATGTTTAAGCGACGCACTACCTCGCTGCCCCCTCTGGGGGAAGTGCCGCGGTAGCGGCAAAGGGGGTGCCGTTGGTAATTTTGAGTTACTCCCATCCAACGAACAACACCCCCTCTGCGACTCGCTAAGAGCCGCCTGACGGCGGTTGCTCGCTCGCATGGCGCCTGCGGGCGCACAAGTCAGCCCTTACGGACTGCCAGCTCCCCCATCGGGGAGCCAAGAGGGCGGTCACACCTCCCGGTTGAGGACCTTGTAGACAAAATCCATGTCCAGCCCGCCCCGGACGGCGTCGGCCAGACGGTCATATTGCTCCTGCTTGTAGGCATCCGGGTCGAAAACGGTGAGCCTGCCGGGGTCGATGCCCTTTTTGGCGGCCAGGCCGCGCACCAGGGCCTGGGCGATGCCCGCCCCGTCGAAGATGCCGTGGATGTAGCTGCCGTAGACGTTGCCGCTGCACTGGATGGCGTCGCCCCCGCGCTGGCTGCGGCCCATGTGAATTTCATAGCCGGTGTAGCCCAGGCCCGTCAGGCCGTGAAGTGCGCCGGGAATTTCTCCAAAGGTACCGCTCACCTGGCGCTGCACCTTTTCCCCCGCAAATACCGTATCCATATCCAGCAGCCCCATGCCCTGAATCTCCGTCACCCCGGCGGCCTCCACCCCCTCCGGGTCCCGGATGGTGGAGCCAAGCATCTGGTAGCCGCCGCAGATACCGAAGAGGATGCAGCCCCGGGCAGTCTGCTGGCAGATGGCCGCCTCCAGGCCGGACTGGCGCAGCCAGAGCAGGTCGGCAATGGTGCTCTTGGTGCCGGGCAGGAGGATCATATCCGGCTGGTGCAGCTGGTCCGGCCGCTGGATGTAGCGCACGGACACATTGTCAAACCGCTCCAGGGGGGACACGTCGGTGAAGTTGGAGATGCGGGGCAGCTTGATCACCGCAATGTCAATGTCCTTGCGCGTGTCCCCGGTCTGGAACCGGGTGGACAGGCTGTCCTCGTCGTCGATGTCCACGTGGACGTAGGGCACCACCCCCGCCACGGGCACACCGCAGATTTTTTCCAGAATGTCGATGCCCGGCTGCAAAATGGCCCGGTCGCCCCGAAATTTATTCACAATGGTGCCCTTGACCCGCTTCTGCTCCTGGGGCTCCAGCAGGGCAATGGTGCCGTACAGCTGGGCGAACACGCCGCCCCGGTCGATGTCCCCTACCAGCAGCACCGGGGCGTCCACCAGCTCCGCCAGGCCCATGTTTACAATGTCCGTGGCCTTCAGATTGATCTCCGCCGGGCTGCCTGCGCCCTCGATGACGATGATGTCGTATTCCTGTTCCAGGCTGCGGTAGGCCTCCATCACCGCCGGGATGAAGTCCCGCTTGCGCCGGTAGTATTCCATGGCCCGCATGTTGCCCTGTACCCGGCCGTTGACGATCACCTGACTGCCCACGTCCGTGGTGGGCTTGAGCAGGATGGGGTTCATCCGCACGTCCGGCGCGATGCCCGCCGCCTCCGCCTGCACCACCTGGGCACGGCCCATTTCCGCGCCGCTGGCGGTGATGAAGGAATTGAGCGCCATGTTCTGACTTTTGAAGGGGGCCACCCGGTAGCCGTCCTGCCTGAAAATGCGGCACAGCCCCGCCGCCAGCAGGCTCTTGCCCGCGTTGGACATGGTGCCCTGAATCATGATGTTCTTAGCCATTGAGAATCTCCTTTATTGCGTCCAGCAGGCGCTGGTTCTGCTCCGGCAGCCTTACCGCCGTGCGATACCACCCCGGCTCCAGGCCGGGATAATTGGCGCAGTCCCGGATTTGCAGCCCCCGCTCCAGCAGTGGCTCCCCCAGCGCACGGGGGGAGAAAAACAGCAGAAAATTGGTGCGGGAGGGGATCACCGTCAGCCCCAGCGCCTCCAGCCCCGCCGCCAGAAGCGGCCGCTGGGCGTGGATGATCGCCCTGGCCCGGTCCAAAAATTCCCGCTGCCCCAGGGCGGCGATCCCCGCCATCTGGGCGGGAATGGATACGTTCCAGGCCTGGGTGGCGCGGCCCATCCGGGTCAGCAGCGCCGGGTCGGCGCACAGGCAGTAGCCCAGCCGCAGCCCCGCCATGCCGTAGCTCTTGGTAAAGGCCTTCAATAAGAGCGTCCGCTCGCCGTCCCGCAGCCGCCGCGCCAGGCTCAGCCCCTCGCCCCCCTGGGTCAGGTCCAGGAAGCACTCGTCGATGAACAGGAAGATGCCCTTCCGGACGCAGATGTCCCGGATTTCCTCCAGCAGCACCGGATCGATCACCTGGCCGGTGGGATTGTTGGGGTTGCAGAGCAGAAGCATATCCCCGCCGAAGCCCTCCAGCACGGGCAGGAACCGCTCCGTCAGGGCGAAATCCTCCGATTGCTCCATGAAATAGAATTCCGTCTCGCATCCCGCTGCCTCCAGCGCGGTGCGGTACTCCGAGAAGGAGGGCACGGGCAGCAGCGCCCGCTTCGGCCCCAGCGCGGCGCACAGGGAGAAGATCAGCTCCGCCGCCCCGTTGCCGCAGAGCACCCGCTCCGCGGGCACCCCCTCGAATTCCGCAATGGCTCCCACCAGCGCCCGGCAGTAGGGGTCCGGGTACTGGCTCAGCAGGGGAAGGGAATCCCGCACCGCCTCCTTCACCGCCTCCGGCGTCCCCAGGGGGTTGATGTTGGCGGAAAAATCGATCTCCACCGCCTTGGAATAAACCTCACCCCCGTGGGGGTTGGGAATGTTGTACAGCATGCAGTTATCCTTTCAAAAAACCAGGCAGCGTGCCCCAACGCACAGGAGCAGCATCAGGATGGCGGCCCCGTACATCAGGCGGCAGCTTTTGGGGATGTCCTCGGGGGTGATTTCCCGCAGGGGGTCGCCGATGTATTTTTTGCGGTGCAGCACCCCGTGGTAGCTGGCGTCCCCGGCCAGCCGCAGGCCCAGCAGACCGGCGCATACGGATTCGGTCTGGGCGGAATTGGGACTGGCGTGGTTATAGCGGTCCCGCCGGAAGATTTTCCAGCCGTTTTTTACGTCCATGCCCAGAATGCCCCCGGCGGCCAGCATCAGCACCGCGCACAGCCGGGCGGGGATAAAGTTGAAGATGTCGTCCATGTGGGCGGGAATGCACCCCACATTTTTGTAGGGCGGCTCCACATAGCCCAGCATGGAATCCATGGTGTTCACCGCCTTGTAGACAAAGCCCAGCGGCGCGCTCCCCAGGGCGATGAACAGCAGGGGAGCGATCACCCCGTCGGAGGCGTTCTCCGCCACCGTCTCCACCGCCGCCCGGGCCACGGCGGCGGCGTCCAGCTGCTCCGTGTCCCGTCCCACGATCATGGAGACCGCTTGGCGGGCCTGCGGAAGGGTGCCGGTTTTCAGGGCGCGATAGACCTTCATGCTCTCGTCGCGCAGCGACCGGGGGGCGATGATCTGCCAGCACATGATGCCCTGCACTCCCAGCGCCAGCCAGGGGGAAACCAGGCCGCACACTCGCAGGATGCCCCAGGGGATCAGGCCGCTGACCGCCGCGGTGACGAGCCAGATCAGCCCGCCCGCGGTCCGCTCCCCGGCCACGGTTTTGGGCAGCAGGCGGCGGAAAACCCGCTCCAGCCCCGAAATAAGCTTCCCGATGAGCACCACCGGGTGGGGCAGCCGGTGAGGGTCGCCCAGAAAACAGTCAATGAAAAATCCGATCAAAAGCGCCATGGCAATACGGTCCATTTGCAACGCCTCCAAAGCATGAAAAAGCGGGGGGAGTGGGCAAACTCCCCCCGGAGGAAATCACGCAGCCTGGTCCCCGGGAGGGCAATCCGGGCATTGACAAGGGGGAACGCCAATACCGGCACCCGGGAAACAAAAAGCCGCGGCAGCACCAAAGCCGCCGCAGCCGATTTTCTGCGCCAAAAGCAGCCGCGCTCCGTACTTGCAGAGCGGCAGCACATCACCCATCCTTAGCAGTTATCCTGACTTCACGCATCCATGGCCGCCGCACCGCCTTCTCAGGAAATTCCCAATGACCGGCTTTCGCCCTGTGCGGCCGCCTCCTCGCTTACAGTGGCGGTACCGTTCGGGATTTGCACCCGATTCCCTATTCTCCCCCAAGATCTGCCCGACATTGGAGGCACTAAGATGGTTATTTACTTTCTCCGTAACCATAGCACAATTTGCCGCCGATGTCAATTAAAAATCAGGAATAAAGCCCCGGTCCGCCGATTCGGCCTCCTGGGTGAAGCCCTCCAGCTCGTTCAGGTACATCCAGCTGAGCACCGCGTCATATTCCTCGTCGGTGATCCGCCGGTCATAGGGCGCGCCCAGGCCGCCCATGGGGGTGTACTGCCGCATCAGGCTCACCAGCACCTGGCCGGGGCGGAAATGCTCCCCGATCCAGTCCAGCACCCGCAGGGAGTTTTCCACCTGCCCCGGCAGGATCAGATGGCGGATGATCACCCCCCGGGTGACCCGCTCCCCCTGCCACTGGACGCTGCCCACCTGGCGCACCATCTCCCGGATCGCCCGGGCGGCCACCGGGAAATAGTCCGGCGCGCCGGAGAGCGCCCCTGCCAGGGCGGCATCCGCGTATTTCAGGTCGGGCAGATAGATGTCGATTTTCCCCTCCAATGCCCGGAGGGCCTCCACCCGCTCGTAGCCGCCGCAGTTGTATACCACCGGCACCGGCAGCGGCCGCTCCAGCGCGGGCAGAATGGTGGGCAGAAAATGGGTGGGGGTCACCAGGTCGATGTTCTCTGCCCCTTGGTCGATGAGGGCTTCCATCATCTGCCGCAGCTGGGCACTGTCGGTGGGTTTGCCCACCGCCCCGCCGCTGATGGCGGCATTCTGGCAGTACCGGCAGCGCAGGGTGCAGCCGCCGAAGAAGATGGCACCGCTGCCGCCGTTTCCTGCCAGCACCGGCTCCTCCCATTGGTGAAGCATGGTTTTGGCCACCAGCGCCTGGTCGGGGCAGCCGCAGAAGCCCCGCTCCCCCGCCGTCCGGTTCACGCCGCACTCCCGGGGACATAGGCGGCAATTCTCATAGCTTATTTCCATGGGCACCTCTTTTTACACATCAAACGCGCCGCAAAGCGCCTCAGCCGTCCTCTTCGGAGGCACTGACAATACCAGGAGTATACCGACCCCGCCAACGGAAGTCAATCCCCACTGAAAAAAATAAAATTCAATCGTCCCCACAAACAAAGTGTTTCCGATCAAAAGCCTTGTTGAATCCCCTTTTCCGTGATATAATCATCCAAAACAGGAAGCAGCGAGGAGAATCGACGTGCTGGAAAAGAATGCAGTTTACGAAGCCCTGGTCACCGACTATACCGCAGAGGGACAGGGCATTGCCCATATTGAGGGTATCACCGTTTTCATCCCCAATGCCATTGCCGGGGAGCGGGTGCGGGTGCGCATTGAGGCAGTACGAAAAACCTGGGCAGCGGGAAAAATCACCGAGCTGCTGGAAAAATCCCCCCATCGGGTGAACCGTCAATGCCCCGTGGCCAAGCTCTGCGGCGGCTGTGACTTCTGGCACATGGACTATGCCGAGGAGACCCGCCTGAAGGCCGCCCGGGTGCGGGACTGCCTGAACCGGCTGGCCGGGGAGAAGCTGGATGAGGTGCCCATCCTGGCCGCGCCGGACTGCCGCGGCTACCGCAACAAGGCCCAGTATCCCGTGGCCAGCAAAAAGGGCCGGGCCTACGCCGGGTTCTTCCGGGCGGGCACCCACGACGTGGTGGAAAATTCCCGCTGTCTGATCCTCCCCCAGGAGACGGACCAGGTGAAGGACGCGGTGATCGACCATGTTAACCAGTTCCGCGTCCCCGTCTATGATGAGACCGCCCACACCGGCCTGCTGCGGCACATCTATGTCCGCCGGGGGGCGGTATCCGGGCAGATTTTGGTATGCCTGGCGGTCAACGGCCGCACCCTTCCCCATGCGCCGGAGCTGGTGGAGCGGCTGAAGAAGATCCCCGGCTTTGCCACCCTGGTGCTCAGCGTGAACACCAAAAAGGGCAACGCCGTTCTGGGCGATGAATTCATCACCCTTTATGGCCCCGGCTTCATCGAGGATACCCTGTGCGGCCTGAATTTCCGCCTGTCCCCCCGCTCCTTCTACCAGGTGAACCATGCCCAGGCGCAGCGGCTGTATCAGGCTGCCATCCAACTGGCAGACATCTCCAAGGAGGATTTGGTGCTGGACCTCTATTGTGGTGTGGGAACTATCACCCTGGCCATGGCGAGTGCTGCCGGAAAGGTCATGGGCGTGGAGGTCGTGCCCCAGGCCATTGAGGATGCCAAGGACAACGCCGTGCGCAACGGCATCGGAAATGCGGAATTTTTCTGCGGAGACGCGGGAGAAGCTGCCCTGGCACTGGAGGCAAAGGGCATCCACCCCGATGTCATTACCGTTGACCCGCCCCGCAAGGGCCTGAACGCCGACACCATCGAGGCCATCACCCGCATGAGTCCCAGGCGGCTGGTGTACGTCAGCTGTGACCCCGCTACCCTGGCAAGAGACCTCGCCCTGCTAAAACAGCGTGGCTTCCGGGTGGAAAAGGCCATGGCGGCAGACCTGTTCCCCAGATGCAGCCATGTGGAAAGTATCTGCTTATTAACACGGAGAAAAGAAGAAAAATAACTGTAAATTATATATATTAGCTTAAATATAAGCTAAAAATGTTCGGAATATAAAAACTGTTTTTTCTGATTTCCACCCGTTTTCCACCCATTGAACCATGCAAATGCTTTTATAGATGATATTCAGGAATCCCTGGATTCAGGCATGAATGGCCATATTTCCAAGCCGATTAACATGGAGGAATTAATCGATACTATCACTAAATACATTAAACACGATTAGG
>USEU01000060.1 GCA_900553805.1 uncultured Eubacteriales bacterium | reverse complement strand
TGGAGCAGATGAAGAAGTCCTGCCGCTTTTCAAAATAGCTGGTGGTGGAGTAGTAAATGCACGGCGGTACCCACTCGTGCAAAAACTTGTTGGGCAGCATCCCAAACCCTTTAACAATTTCGGAGAAATTGGCTGCGCACTGGTAGTGCTGAACACTTATTACTTCCCTTTCATAAGCGCATACAAAAAACCAACAATACTGTTTTTCCGTGGCTTATATCTGCGAGGATATTTATAGTAGGTCTTTTTAACCTTGCCTCCGTAACCATTGCTAACCCATCGTTCTTTTTTACTGATATATTTTCTTTTTCTCATGGAAGACCTCATACATTATACAGCTCTAAGTCATCAAGCGTGACTTTCTATGTAACGAATAACTTTATTGACATACTCGCTGCATTCTGGTGTACCAGCATACCAAATATTTGCTTGTCCAAAGCCAATTCCGTCTTGCCTTGCTCGTGGAACAACAAATGTTCTTTGATCTTCCGGCAGTAAAAATCCATCTTTTCTATCTGCTTGGATGTTGAAAAATCTACCATTGTAAAATGGTCTGCGCCTAAATACAGTTGCATTTTTATACCAACCGACAATTACTGTTTGACCGTTTTCAGGCTTGGCACAGAAGACAACCAAAACATCATCAAGATATGTCTTTCCCTTTGCGAAAGAATCAATTCTTTCAATATGTAAAGAGTTGTATGTGTTAGTTGCGATACCTTCTTCGTAGCCAATACGATACTTAGTTTCTACAAATCCCCTGTATTGTCCATCGGCACATTCTTCAAAATTATGCTTTTCATAAGCATCGTGCATTTTTGCAACATAGGCTCCGCCGTTTTTCGGAGCAACCCTGTCAAGACGCGTGTTGTAGTACGGCAAGTACGAAATATTGCAAAACAAAATGCGTATCACAATTTAGCCCTCCTTCTGTATTCTTTCCCGTACATATTCCTCAGTTAATTCGATATACCCCCAACCATTTCTGACTATGCCAGCCCATTCAAGAATGGCAACCAAAGCAAATGTTGGGTCAAAACAACTTTCCCCCGTAGTTTTTCCAAAATAGTTCTTCATAATTGCTCCGGCAACTGTTGTTTCTTCACACCCTGGATCGCCAAGTCTTCTCCGTCCATATCCCTTTTTTGCCTTGCCGCCCTGTGATTCCAACAATTCAGTAATAACATCAAAGACTGAGTATTCATAATCTAAAATTTCATCGCAGGAGAACTTTTCCTCATCCACGATGCGAAGAACATACTCTTTCCCCTTGTATGTGCGGACAGTGGCTAAGCCGTTACAACTTATCAGTTTTGCTTTAACAATATCGGATGCTTTGCTACTTTGAGGATCTATTTTCCATGTGCTTGTATCAATATCTTCAACAGAATAAGGCTGTACATTATCCACCAGATTCATTGCAACAAGCAAATCATTTAGTTTCTTTTTCGCGGCAGGGTATGATATCCCTTGCTCCGTTTGTAGTGATTTAAGATTTCCTTGATTCTTCAAAAAAGATAATAGAAAAGAGATTTGCTCATCTGAAAGCTTATCAAAGACACTAACTTCAAAATCTTTCTTGATTTCCAAGCCGCAACTGCCACATTGTAATGTGGAAATATGAAGCTCTCCACCGCAAGACGGGCAAGAGGAAATAAAATTATACATACGGACACCTCCACTTAAAATTATAATCAACTATCGCAAAATTGTCAATAGTTAGTATTGAATTATATTATTCTAATTTAAGGAAGAGAGATTGCCTTGTAACTGTTCTTAAGTTTTTCAGACCAAAATCATTTGTTGCGTATTTGGTAAAGTTATCCACCCCGGAGCGAAACAATTTCGCCAAATCGTTTTTCTCGAATCTGTGAAATAAATATGCCGAAAAGTAAGTATTGTAACGCTTCTAAATTCTTTCGCGCCGATGGGGTAAGGCGGATATACCCGCATTTGTACTAAGCTATACAGAGCAGAAAACAAGCGTTTTTCGACCCTTAAACGCATAAAAACAGGCGGCATCCAACCGAAGTTGAATGTCGCCTGTTTTGTCCAATCCTGTCTGACAGATGCCAATTTCGTACTTTTCTCAAATTACTGTCTTATCGGCACACGGCAAACCGCCGCCTTTTTGCGTGTTTTTTCAGAAACGGGGCATGCTGTTTCTGAAAGGGGCAAGGCGTATGAACAGAAAGATGAAAAGGATCGTTTGGGGCGGCTGTGCCGCGGCGGCCGCGGCGGCGGTGATCTCCCGTGGGCTTTCCAACGCCTTCGACCGGCAGATGGTGAGGGCCGCCCTCGACCGCACGGAGCCGAAGCTGCTGCGTAAAAGGAAGGGAAACGTCCGGGGCGGCGGCCAGGGGGACCGGGAGATCATGGCCTATTGCAGCCGGATGCGGAAGAAGCTGGAGCAGACGCCCCATGAGGTGATCCATATCCAGGGTCAGGATGGGACAACGCTGGTGGGGCATCTGCTGCGGGCGGAGAATGCGCAGCGGGTGGTGCTGGCCATGCATGGGTGGCGCTCCAGCTGGGCGCGGGACTTTGGCGCGGTGGCGGATTTTCTGAGGGAATGCGGCTGCACGGTGCTGTACGCCGAGCAGCGGGGCCAGGGCCGAAGCGGCGGCGAATACATGGGCTTTGGCATGATCGAGCGGTTCGACTGCCTGGAATGGATACGATGGCTCAATGGAAACGGGTTTGAGACGCTGCCCATTTACCTGGCGGGAATTTCCATGGGCGCGGCCACAGTGCTGATGGCAGCGGGCTTTCGGGAGCTGCCGGAGAATGTGGCGGGGGGGATCGCTGACTGCGGCTTTACCTCTGCCCAGGCGGAATGGCAGCATGTGAGTGAAAACAACCTCCGCAGGGGCTTTCGCCGCCGCCGCGCCCACGTGGACGCCCTGTGCCGCCGGAAGATCGAGGTGAGATCCGATGGCTATTCCACCCTGGACGCCATGAAGAGCTGCCACGTTCCCATCCTCTTTATCCACGGGGCGGACGATTCCTTTGTCCCCGTGGGGATGACTCTGGAAAACTACGCCGCCTGTAAGGCCCCCAAGCAGCTGCTCATCGTCCCCGGAGCTGATCACGGCATGAGCTACTTCTATGACCGGGAGGGCTATGAAAAGGCCGTCCTTCAATTCTTCCGGGAGCACGGCTAGGGAACTGCTGAATATAATGTGCTTTCTTGCTGAATCATGCGGTACCGCCCTTGCAATTTTTGGGTGATTGTGCTAAAATGAGGCCATGAATTTCATGGTAAGGAGCAATCATTATGCAGGATATCGGCAAGCAATTTCACATTCGCTGTGTTCAGGGGGACGTGGGCCGCTATGTGTTTCTCCCCGGTGATCCGGGGCGGTGCGAGTCCATCGCATCTTATTTTGACAATCCCGTCCATGTGGGCATGAACCGGGAATATAACATCTACACCGGGACGCTGTGCGGGGAGAAGGTCTCCGTCTGCTCCACCGGCATCGGCGGCCCCTCGGCCTCCATCGCCATGGAGGAGCTGACCGCCATCGGCGCGGACACCTTTATCCGGGTGGGCACCTGCGGCGGCATCGATCTGGACGTACAGCCCGGCGATGTGGTGGTGGCCAACGGCGCGGTGCGCTATGAGCACACATCGCTGGAGTATGCCCCCATCGAGTTCCCCGCCGTGCCGGATTTCGGCATCACGCTGGCGCTGAAGGAGGCCAGTGAGGCGCTGGGCTACCGCACCCATGTGGGCGTGGTGCAGTGCAAGGATTCCTTCTATGGTCAGCACAGCCCGGAGAAGTCCCCGGTGTATTATGACCTGCTGCAAAAGTGGGACAGCTGGAAGCGCCTGGGCGTCAAGGCCAGCGAAATGGAGTCTGCCGCCCTCTTTGTGGTGGCCGCCGCACTGCATGTGCGCTGCGGCAGCTGCTTCCACGTCATCTGGAACCAAGAGCGGGAAAAAGCCGGCATGTTCATGAAGCTCACCGAGGACACCACCGGCGCGGTCCGCGTGGGCATCGAGGCCATGAAGCGGATTATCCAGGCGGATCAGAAGAGATAAACCGTAAAAAATGCGGCTCCTTGGAGCCGCATTTTTGGGGTTATTCCTTTTCCACGTAGCTGACAAAGCCAAGGGTGAGATAGTCCAGGTATACCTGCTTATCCGGGCTTTTGCCCATGGTGACCCGGTGGCACTCCACCCGCCAGACGGGACTTCCGGCCAGGGTGTCGCGGGTGATCTCAAAAACATGGTTCCAGCTGCGCCCCTCCATGGTCTCATTTTCACCCCGGCTGAAGCTGATCACCTCTGTCCGGCGGAAATGGAATGTGGGAAAAGCGTTGCGCAGGAATGCTTCGAAAAGCGTCTGCGCGTCCAGAACGCTGCCCTGCTGAAAGGTCCTGCGGATCATTGCACTGTAATCTTCCATGCCAGTATTCCTCCTTATCGTAGCTTTAATATAGCGGAAAAATTGGAATATGTCAATAAGGCACGGGGGAAAAATCGAAAGGTAATTGTACATAATGCCAATTCCTTGGAGGTGCTCCTGTGAACGAAAAGAGAAAGACGCCTGCCTCCCGCATCGCCCTGGGGGGTGTGTTGGCGGCGCTGGCAGTGGTGATCATGAGCCTGGGGGGCCTGATCCCCATTATGACCTATGTCAGTCCCATGCTGTGCGCATTGGTGCTCCAGCTGGTGATGGAGCTGTGCGGGGTGCGGCTTGCATGGGCCTGGTATGGGGCGGTGGCCATCCTCTCGTCGCTGCTGTCGGCGGACAAGGAGGCGGCGGCCGTGTTCGTCCTTCTGGGCTATTACCCCATTGTAAAGCCGAAGCTGGACGC
Organism: uncultured Eubacteriales bacterium; assembly: GCA_900553805.1. Lineage (GTDB taxonomy): Bacteria > Bacillota > Clostridia > Oscillospirales > Oscillospiraceae > Faecousia. The sequence goes on along the minus strand of USEU01000060.1, from coordinate 6,875 downwards.
GCTTCGCCTTTCCTGGCTGTGGAAGCTGCTGCTGTTCAATGTCAGCGTGGGCGTGATGTATTTTCTCCTGCTGCGGCTGCTGGGCATGGCGCAGCTCCGGGTGGAATTTGAGGAATTCAATACGGTAATGCTGATCGTCATGCTGGCAATGGGCAATGTGACCTTTTTCCTGCTGGACCGGCTTTTGCTGCGGAACCCGCTGTGCAGGAGGAAGCGCTGATGGAGAAGCCCTGGCAGCTGTATATCCTGCGCTGCGCCGACGGGACGCTGTACACCGGCATTGCCGTGGATGCCGAAAAGCGCCTGGCCATGCACCGCAGCGGCCGGGGCGCGAAGTATACCAAGGGCCGCGGCCCGCTGGAGCTGGTCTATCTGGAGGAATGCGCCTCCCATTCCGACGCCCTGCGGCGGGAACTGGCGGTGAAGAAGCTGACCAGAGCGCAGAAGGAGGCGCTGCTCCAAAAACGCTGAGACGGTCAGAAAACGAAAATGTGCAAAAAATGCCGCAACGGGGATGGAATGGGTGGAATGAAGATCATAAAAGGAATGGGAAAGCTGCTCTCACGTCTGGCGGGATACCTTGCGGCCCTTTGGCGGCAGCGGCAAAGGCTCAACCAGTGGATGGCCCGGCGCTATACGTCCGCCATGCTGGCGCTGATCGGTACGCTGGTGTGTTTGGCCGTGGCGGTGTATCTGCCTGCGGTGTATCTGGTGCTGAAAGCAGGGCTGGAGCGGGTGCGCTACTTTTCCGAAGCGGTGGCTGTGACAGCGCTGGGGGTGCTGATCTTTGCGGACATCTCCTATCTACCGCCTGTTCCGTCTGCTGCTGACGGACGACGCGGAGTACGAAAAAATGTCCAAGGCCTCCAACCCCTACGGAGACGGCCATGCCAGCGAGCGCATTACGGACGTCCTGGAATTCGGGAGCTGCGAGCAGATCGGCTGAGCGGCCGCGTCAAAGAAAAACCGCCGTAGACAAAGCCGGAGCGTCCTTGCGGGATGCTCCGGCTCTCTTGACAAGCGGGGGAAAACGCCGTATGATGGCGGCGGAGGTGAAGCGGGATGTATCGAATCTTTATTGTGGAGGACGATGAGGGGATCGCCAGAGGCGTCACCCAGCTGGTAAACGCCTGGGGAATGGAGGCGGTGACCGTCCGGGACTTTCGGAATGTCTCCGGGGAGTTTGCCGCCTGTAATCCCCAGCTGGTGCTGATGGACATTGGGCTACCCTTTATGAACGGCTATCACTGGTGCAGTGAGATCCGGCGGGTGTCCAAGGTGCCCATCATTTTTCTGTCCTCCGCGTCGGACAATATGAATATCATCATGGCCATGAATATGGGGGCGGATGATTTTATTCCCAAGCCCTTCGATGGCAGCGTCCTGATTGCTAAGATCCAGGCGCTTCTGCGCCGGGCCTATTCCTTTGGCGAGAGCAGTCCTGTGTTGGAGCACCGGGGGGCGATGCTGAATACCGGCGACAATTCCCTTGTCTACCAGGGAAAGCAGATCAGTCTGTCCAAGAATGAGTACCGCATTCTCCTGGAGCTGATGAGGAGCCGGGGCAAGGTGGTCAGCCGGGAAAGGCTGATGGAGGCGCTGTGGCAGACCGATGATTTTGTGGATGAAAATGCCCTGACGGTAAACGTGGGCCGGCTCCGCAAAAAGCTGGAGGCCGCCGGACTGAGCGATTTTATTGTGACCAAGTTTGGCGTGGGCTATCTGATCGACTGAGGTGCGGGATGAAACGGGATCGGTTTGCAACATTAAAATATCCGGCGCTGCTGCTTCTGTGCGGCGGAATTTTTGCCGTGACCTTCCGGCTGTTCCATCTGCCGGTGGCGGCGGCGCTGTATCCCAGCGCGCTGTGTACGCTGGTGCTGCTGTGCGTGTTTGGCTGGGAGCATTGGCAGCGGAGGCGGAAGCTGGAAAAGCTCACTGCCCTGGCGGCTCTGCCGGACGATCTGCCGGAGCGGCTGGGGGAATTTACGGGCGTGGAGGACGCCGCCTACCGGGAGATCATCCTGGGCCTGATCCGCCGGGCCGAGGAGACCCAGCGGGAGACCCAGCGCCGGGAGGAGGAGCGGAAGGATTACTACACCACCTGGGTGCACCAGATCAAAACGCCCATTGCCGCCATGCGCCTGATGCTGGAAAGCGAGGATTCGTCCTTCAGCCGCAGCCTGGGGGAGGAGCTTCAGCGCATTGAGCAGTACGCGGAAATGGTGCTGACCTATCAGCGGCTGGACAGCGTGGACACGGACTATGTGTTCCGGGAGTGCTGCCTGGATAAGCTGGTAAAGGGAGCCGTCCGCAAATTTGCTGCCCAGTTTATCCGCAAGGGGCTTCGCCTGGAATACACACCCATCGGGCAGAGCGTGGTCACGGACGAGAAGTGGCTCACCTTCGTGGTCGAGCAGCTGCTGTCCAATGCCCTCAAGTACACGCCTCAGGGGGCGGTGTCTATCTACTGGGAGGATGGCTTCCTGTGCATCCGGGATACCGGCATTGGCATCGCGGCGGAGGACCTGCCCCGTATTTTTGACCGGGGCTATACCGGCGGCAACGGCCGCGGCGATAAAAAGGCCACGGGCCTGGGGCTTTACCTGTGCCGCCGCATCTGCGCGAATCTGGGTCACGGCATTTCCGCCCAGTCCGTCCCCGGCCAGGGAACACTGATCCGCCTGGACCTGCGCCAAAGAGAAAACGTATACGAATAAAAGAAGCTGGAGCATCCTCCGGCTTCTTTCATAAGGCAACACCGCGCAATTGTGTCTGCGAGCCGCAGCCGTCTTTTTGCCTCACTTCTTCAGTTTGAAAAACGAGAAATACATACAGTATTCCTTCGTTTTCCAAACCTTGAATTGAGGCAAAAATCCTGGCTGAGGCTTCTTGCCAAATTGTGCGGTGCTGCCCTAAATATGACAATCTTGTTCGTTTTGCCCTCCATACTGTAATGGGAATCACAGGCGGGAAAGGAGCGCGTGTGCTATAATGGTGCCATCAAAGGAAAGGAATGAATCGAATATGAAAAAGATGAACAGAACCATTTGCCTGATCGCGTTCCTGGCCGTGGCAGCCGTGTGCGCCAACCGAAACCGCCGGGATGAGGAAGAGGAGGATGAACAATGAGCCTTCTGACCGTTGAACACCTGAGAAAGGTATATACCACCCGCTTCGGCGGAAACAGCGTGGAGGCCCTGCGGGATGTGAATTTCACCGTGGAGCGGGGCGAGTACACCGCCATCATGGGCGAGTCCGGCTCCGGCAAGACCACCCTGCTGAATATTCTGGCCGCCCTGGATAAGCCCACCTCCGGTACGGTGCTGCTGGAGGGGAAGAACCTGGCAAACATCAAGGAAAAGGACATTGCCGCTTTCCGCCGGGACAACCTGGGCTTTGTGTTCCAGGAATTCAACCTGCTGGATACCTTCAATCTGGAGGACAACATCTATCTTCCCATGGTACTGGCCGGAGTCCCTTACCAACAGATGAGGGAGGTGCTTGGCCCCATTGCCGCTGAGTTGGGAATTGCCCACCTGCTGAAAAAATACCCCTATGAGGTCTCCGGCGGCCAGAAGCAGCGGGCGGCGGTGGCCCGTGCGCTGATGATGAAGCCCAAGATCGTCCTGGCCGACGAACCCACCGGCGCGCTGGATTCCAAGTCCACCGACGAGCTGCTGCGCCTGTTCGGTCAGATCCACAAGGGCGGCCAGACCATCCTGATGGTCACCCACTCCGTTAAGGCCGCCAGCTGTGCCGACCGGGTGCTGTTCATCAAGGATGGTCAGGTATTCCACCAGCTCTACCGGGGCCAGTGCAATAACGAGCAGCTGTATCAGAAGATATCGGATACCCTGACCATGCTCCAGACGGGAGGCGACGAGGTGTGAAAAAAGCGCTCTATTTCCGCCTGGCCTGCTCCGGCATCCGAAAGAACCGAAAGCTGTACATCCCCTATCTGCTCACCGCCATCGGCATGGTGATGATGAGCCACATCATGCAGTGCCTCAGCTACGCCCCGGCGCTGAACGCCATGCGGGGCGGCGGCCAGATAGAGATGATCCTGTCGCTGGGCAAAATCGTGGTGGCGGCATTCGCGGCGCTGTTCCTGCTGTATACCAATTCGTTTCTCATTCGCCGCCGGTATCGGGAGTTCGGTCTTTACAATGTGCTGGGCATGGACAAAAACGCTCTGTGCCGGGTGGTGCTCTGGGAAAATCTGATCGTGGCGGCGCTGGGCCTGGCCCTGGGCATCGGCCTGGGAACGCTGCTGTATAAGCTGGCAGAGCTGGGCCTGGTAAACATGGTGCGCGGCCGGGTGGACTATACCTTTACCGTCCGGGCGGAAAGCTTTGTGTATACGCTGATCGTCTTCGCCATTATTTTTGCGCTGGTGACGGTGCGCTCTCTGATCCAGGTGCGCCTGTCCCGCCCCATGGAGCTGCTGCGCAGCGAGAGTGCGGGGGAGAAGCCGCCGAGGGCAAATTACCTCCTGGGCCTGCTGGGCCTGGCGCTGCTGGGCGGGGCCTATTATATGGCCGTCACCATTTCCAACAGCGTGGCTGCCCTCACCGTTTTCTTTCTTGCGGTGCTGATGGTCATTGCGGCGACCTATCTGCTGATGATTTCCGGCAGCGTGGTGCTGTGCCGCCTGCTGCAAAAATGGAAGAGCTATTACTATAAAAAGCAGCACTTCGTCTCCGTTTCCTCCATGGCCTACCGCATGAAGCGCAACGGCGCGGGCCTTGCCTCCATCTGCATCCTGGCGACCATGGTGCTGGTGATGATCTCCTCCACCAGCAGCCTGTACATCGGCGCGGAGGACTCTTTGAAAGCCCGCTATGCCCATGACAGCGGCTTTTCGGTGGATGTGCGGGTGCCGCAGAGAATGGATGAGGCCCACAGCAAGGAAATCCTGGATAATTTCCACAGGATCTATGCGGAAAATCAGGTGGAGCCGACGGCGGAGGAGTATTATTTTTACGCCTCAATTGCGGCAGCCATAGCAGATGGCGAGGCCCAGCCGGATCGCTCGGAGGTCGACCAGGTGGGAGGCTATGGGAATCTGCGCCTGCTGACGTTCCTGAGCCAGGCGGATTATAATCGAATGTACGGGACGGATGTGAAGCTGCAGCCAGGCCAGGCGTTGATCGATCTTCATAACTGCACCTATGATTGGGACACGATGAAGATACACGGTATGGAATTCCAGATTGTGGGCAATACCGCCCAGCATATTGTGACGGGGGAGATATCCGTATCCGTGCTCCCCACGATTACGCTGATCGTTTCTGACCTGCAGGAGCTGGAGCCGCTGACCAGCCTGAAATACACATTCTCCGGCAGCCAGACCGTGCGGAATATGCTCGGCTGCGAGTTCTACTACGGTGCGGACTTTGACCTGCCGGAGGATCGGATCGTGGCGATTCACAAGATGATGCGCGACAGCATCCCGGCGCTTCCCATGGCGGCAAACGGCATCGGCTGGTCCAGCGAGTGCCAGGCGCTGCAGCGGGAGAGCTTCTATATCACCTACGGCGGCCTGTTCTTCATCGGCATCATGCTCAGCATCATCTTCATTGCGGCGGCCGCGCTGATCATCTACTATAAGCAGGCCAGCGAGGGCTATGAGGATCAGTCCCGCTTTGCCATCATGCGCAAGGTGGGCATGACACAGCAGGATATTAAGAAAAGCATCAATTCTCAGGTGCTCACGGTGTTTTTTACACCGCTGCTGCTGGCCGGCGTTCACCTGGCCTTCGCATTCCCTCTGGTATGGCAGCTGCTGCAAATGTTCAACCTGCATAACAAGCGGCTCGTCATCCTGACCAACGTGGGCTCGTTCCTGATCTTCTGCGTTTTTTACGTGGTCATCTACAAATTCACCGCCCACGCCTACTACCGCATCGTCAGCGGAAAGGAAAGAGAATAAAAAATCGCCCCATTTGTCAGGCATTGTGTCATATTGCCTGACAAATGGGGCGCGGTTTATTCTGCCCGGTGTGTTATTCGTCCCAGAACAGCTCGTCCAGGGTTTTGCCCAAGGCGTGGCAGATGGCGAGGCAGAGCTTGATGGTGGGGTTGTAGTCGCCCTTTTCAATGGCGTTGATGGTCTGGCGGGAGACGCCCACCAACTGCGCCAGAGCCTCCTGGCTCAGATCCTTGGAGGCCCGTGCGGCCTTCAGACGGAGATTTTTCATTCTTCCTCCTTGCGGCCTGCCCGGTGCGCCAGCAGGGCAATTATGATGACTACCCATATGGCGGCCACCTGGAAATTCAGAATGCCGAAGATAACCTTGTCCGGGTCGGTATGGCGTATATTGAGAATTCCGTTGCAGACCATGATGGCAATGAAGTAGGCACCCATGATGTAATAGCGGCGGGGCTTGACCTTGAAGCCAATGTAGGCGTCGTAGTGGATCGCGGTCACAGCGAAGACGGTAACGCCCAGCAGAAGCGCGCCCATGCTCCACGGCAGACTGCGGCCGGGCAGCAGCTCGCAAAAGTCCAAACAGGCGATGATGGCTCCCGCGATCAGCGTGGTGAAGAACCCCGCCCGAAAGGCCTTGCCCCGCCCGACCATCTGCCGCTCGTCATATTCGCAGTCGCCCGCCTTTTTGCACAGCACGCGGATGAGGAAGAACAGCCCCACGCTGAGAGCTGCACCAGCCAGAATGCCGAGTACATAATAATTCATGATCGTTACCTCCCAAATGGTTTTCTTGAATAACTGTATGCTAGCATATATCTGTCATATTGTCAAGTATAATTTACAAAATAAATGATATCATTTCCATAATGCTATGGCAACACCGCACAATTGTGTCTGCGAGCCGCAGCCGTCTTTTTGCCCCACATCTTCAGTTTGAAAA
>USEU01000059.1 GCA_900553805.1 uncultured Eubacteriales bacterium | reverse complement strand
GTGGGGCAAAAAGACGGCTGCGGCTCGCAGACACAATTGCGCGGTGTTGCCCTAAGCCCACCACATGCCGGTGGCGGATTCAAAGAAGGCGCAGCTTTTGACCATGTCCACCGCCCGCCGCAGGCCCTCCATGCGGTTCATCAGGCTGTCCTCATGCTCGATGCTGATCGTGCCGTCGTAGCCGATCTTCCGAAGCTCGGAGAAGATGCTCTTCCAGTAGTCGGCGTCGTTTCCGAAGCCCACGGTGCGGAAGATCCAGGAGCGCTCCGCCTCCCGGCTGTAATGCTTGGTGTCCAGCACGCCGTTGAGCGCGATGTTGTACCCGTCCAGGCGGACATCCTTGGCGTGGACATGGTAGATCATGCCCTTCAGCGCCCGGATCACCGCCACCGGGTCCATGCCCTGCCACAGCAGGTGGCTGGGGTCGAAATTCGCGCCGATCTCCGGCCCCACCGCCTCCCGCAGGCGTATCAGCGTTTCCGTATTGTAGACGCAGAAGCCGGGGTGCAGCTCCAGCGCGATCTTTGTCACGCCGTATTCCCGGGCGATCTGGAGAAAGTTCTTCCAATAGGGGATCAGTACCTGCTCCCACTGGTAGCGCAGAATTTCCAGGTTGTCCTCCGGCCAGGCGCAGGTGACCCAATTGGGGTAGCGGGAATGGGCGCAGTCGCCGGGGCAGCCGGAAAAGCAGGTGATGGTATCCACCCCCAGCTTTTGTGCCAGGCGGAGGGCATTGACCATATCCTCATGGTATTCCTCCGCCCGGGCCGGGTCGGGATGGACGGGATTGCCGTGGCAGGACAACGCGCTGATGGTCAGGCCGGAGCTTTCCAGCGTCCGGCAGAAGGTCTTGAAGGCGGCGGGGTCGGAAAGCAGGCGCTCCGGGTCCACATGGGCCTTCCCGGCGAAGCCGCCGCAGCCCGGCTCGATCTGCGCGATGCCCAGGCTGCGGAAGATCTCCAGCGCCTGCGCCAGGGGCTTATCCTGGAGCACGTTGGCTACAACACCGATTTTCATCAGAAGCCCTCCTTAATCCACGGCGACCCACCGGCCGGTATGGGCGGATTCATACAGCGCGTCGCACAGCTTCATCACATGCAGGCCGTCCTCAAAGGTGGCAAAGGTGTCCGCCGCCTCCCCGCGGATGGCGCGGTAGATCGCCGTAAAGTTCTGCTTGAAGGCATCCGGGAAGCCCTCGGCATGGCCGGCGGGATAGCCGATGATGGAGGCGGTATCGCCATCCACCAGGCCGGGGTCCTTGGTCAGCAGGCCGTTGGGCGCGTCCCGATGGCCAATGAGCAGGTCATTGACCATTTCGTTGTCCCATTCCAGGGACTCCCGCGTTCCCGCCACCTGGAGCACCGTCTGGTTTTTCTTTCCCGCAAAAACAGCGGAGAAGGTAGCCGTGCCCACCGCGCCGCCGTCAAAGCGGAGCAGCACCACTGAGAAATCCTCCGTGTCGATGGGCACCTCTTTTACGCCCTCCGGCGTGGCCTGAAGGCGCTGGGGGTAGACGGTTTTGAATTCCGCGAAAACCTCCTTGATCCTCTGGCCGGTCACGTACTCCGCCAGGTCCATCCAGTGGGAACCCAGGTCGGCGGTGGCGCGGGTCTTGCCGCACTGGCTGGACAGGAGCTTCCAGCTGAAATCCGTCTCATGCAGCAGCCAATCCTGCAAATAGCCGCCCTGAACATGGTAAACCCGGCCCAGTTCCCCGCTTTGCACCATGCGGCGCATCCGATAGGGGATGGGGTAAAAGCGATTGTGGAAATTCAGCGCGCCCACCAGGCCGCTGCCCCGGATGGCCTGCACCATCTGCTGGGCCTCCTGGGCGTTCCGTGCCATGGGTTTTTCGCACACCACATGGATGCCCCGCTCAATGGCGGCCATCACCACCTCCATGTGCATGGCGTTGGGCGTGCACACGTGGACGCAGTCCGGCCTGCACACATCCATCATTTCCCGGTAATCCGCGTAACCGGCGGGGACGCCCAGGCGCTCCGCCTTTTCCTTCGCGCCGAAGGCATCGGCGATGGCCACCACATCCACATACGGGATCCGGTGCAGCGCCTCCACGTGGGCGGCGCCGATAAAGCCCATGCCGACAACGGCTGCCTTTAAACGTTTCATTGTGCTCCTCCTGTCTGTAACGCAATTGCGACAGCGCCCAGCAGCGCCGCCTCGTATCCCAGCGCGGTGGGGAGAATTTCCACGTTCCCCATGGGCGCGAAGGTGTACTCCTCCACCGCGCCGCGGATCCCCGGCATCAGCAGGTCCAGCGACGCGGCCACGCCGCCGCCGATGAATACCGCGTCGGGGTCAAGAATATTCACACAGCAAGCGATGCCCCTTCCCAGGTAGCGCCCCAGGGTATGGAACAGGCTCCGGGCGGTCTCGTTTCCATTCCTTGCCAGCTCCGCGCAGGAAGCGCCGCCGGGGCGCTCCCCCAGATCTTCAAACGCCCGGCGGAAATCGGCGTCCCGCGCCGCCCGCTCCCGGATCATACGGTCCAGGGCGGTGCCAGAGCCGTGGGCCTCCAGGCAGCCAAGTTCACCGCAGGGGCAGGGACGGGGCGCGTCATACTCCACCTTGATGTGCCCAAATTCCCCGGCGCAGCCGTGGGCGCCCCGGATCAGCTTTCCGCCGCACACCACCGCGCCGCCCACGCCGGTGGATACCGTCATCCATCCGAAGCTGGCATACCGCCGTCCGCCGCCGAACCGCAGCTCTCCCAGGGCGCAGGAATTCACGTCATTTTCGCACGCCACGTTTTCAACGCCCAGCAGTTCGGCGATCCACGCCCCCGCGGGGATGTTCTCCCAGCCCGCATAGACCGCGCGGATGAGGACGCCCCGTTCCCGGTCCACCGGCCCGGGCAGGTTGACGCCGACGCCGCCAAGCTGCCCCGCCGTCAGCCCCCGCTTTGCCAGAAGGCCGCGAAGGACGGCGCAGCACGTCTCGATGTGGCCGCGGCAGCTGCCGGTGTCGGTGGGGAACTGCTCCTTTTCCAGGAGCCGGCCGGTCTCGTCGGCAAGCGCCACGATGGTCTTGGTCCCCCCAATGTCAAAGGCCCCCACCAGCATAGCCTTCACCCCCGCGCACCGGCGATGGCACGCTTCATGTTCTGGGAAATGGCATGCTCCAGGATCAGGTGAATGTCCTCCACCACGCCGTAATTTTTGGATTTCAGGACAATGGCCAGGTCGGAAAGGCCGATCAGGCTGCCATTGTAGTCGCCGACGATGCAGACCGTCTTCGCCCCCGCCTCCCGGGCGTATTTCTGGGCCTCCACCAGATTGCCGGACCGGCCGGAAACGGACAGGGAGACGACCACGTCGCCGGGCTGGAGGAAGTTTTTCAGCTGCTCGACCATGGTCTGGTCATAGGCGTTGTCATTGCCGTAGGCGGTAAAGATGGAGGAATGGTCGGAGGGGGCCATGATCTTCATGCGCCTGGAATCCCCCACGTTGATCCCCTTGCCGAAATCGCAGACCCAGTGGGAGGCCGCCGCGGCGCTGCCGCCGTTTCCCAGGACGAACACATGCTTCCCGTTCGCCCTGGCCTCCTCCAGATATGCCTCCAGCTTCTCGATATCCGCCCGGTCGATCTGGGCCAGGGTGTCCCGCAGCTCGTTGGAATAGCAGTCAAAAAACATGGTCAGTCCTCCTTCGGCCGGTTGTATTCGCCCACATAGTCCGTCTTGTCGTCGTCCAGAACGTCATAGCCCGCCCGGGCAAACAGATCCTGCTGGGGCGGCGTCGCGATCCCCAGGGTCACGAAGGGTTCCGTGTTCCCCGCCGGGTTCCGGGTGCCGTGCCAGACGCCGGGGGGCGCGAAAATGATGTCGCCCGCCTTGCAGGGGATCCACTTGTCATGCAGGTAGCACTCCCCCTCGCCGGAGAAGATCAGCAGGATCTCCTCGGAAATGGGATGCACATGGGGCGCGAATTCCTTGCCCGGCTCGTGGAAACCCACCGCGATGTTGGTATTCCGGCAGCCCATCTTGGGGTTCAGGGCAAAATGGACCACATGGCCGTTGGGCATGGTCCAGGTCTCGCCGCCCTCGATGCTGAATTTTCCGCCGTACTTCTGAACGTATTCCTTTTTTGTCATTGTCTTGTCCTCCTAAAACTTCACGACCGCCTTGATCGCCGCGCCGCTGCGGGCGTCGGCAAATGCCTGAAGCGCGTCCTGATAATCGTATACGGTGATGATCTTTTGCAGCTGCTTCCTCAGCTGCATCACCTTGTCCACCACGGCGGAGCTTCCGTCCGCCTTCAGCTGGGGGGCCGGACCCTTGGAGCCAAGAATGGTCAGCTCCTTGCGCATGATCGGCAGCGGCTCAAAGCCCTCGATGCTGCCGAAGTAGACGCTGGGCACTACGATCTTTCCCCCGGTGCGGACGATCTGGAGGGTGTCCTTCAGTACGGCGGGCGCGCCGGTGGCCTCGATCACCACATCCACGCCCTCCCGGGCGGTCATCTCCCGCACCTGCGCCATCCAGTCCGGGTCGCCGGTGTCCACCACGTCCAGCAGCCCGGTGCCGCGCACCTGCGCCAGACGGAGGGCGCTGCGGTCCGCGCCGATGACCTTTCCCGCTCCCAGGGTTTGCAGGATCAGGCCGGCGATCAGGCCGATGGCTCCCAGGCCGAGCACCAGCACCGTGTCGCCGGGCCGGATCCCGGCCCGCATCGCTACATGGTAGGCGCAGTTTGCCGGCTCCAGAACGGTGGCGGTGATGTCGTCCAGCCCGTCGGGAATGGGGCTGAGGAAGCTGTAAGCCTCCGTGTTCAGGACCAGGGTCTCCTCGGCGAAGCCGCCGGGCAGCAGGGCCTCGTTCAGGCTCCTGCAATAGTTTTGCAGACCGTTGCGGCAATACCAGCAGCGGCCGCAGCCCTTGACCAGCTCGCTGGCCACCCGCATTCCCGGCCGCAGGCCGTTGGCGCCGCCGCCCGCCTGGGTGATGACCCCGGAGAACTCATGGCCGAAGTAATGCTCGCCGCTCAGGTCCCGCCGGCCGTTGTACAGCGCCAGATCGCTGCCGCACACGCCGCAGGCGCTGACGTCCACCCGCACCGTGGCGGCTCCGGCGGCTCCTGGGTCGGGGAGCCGGCCCAGCTCCAGCACGCCGGGGGCCAATAACTTTACTGCTCTCATAAATACCTCCTTTACTGCCCGAAGGCGGCCCGGGCGGTGGCGATGCCCAGCCGCATCTGGCTGTCCGCCTCCTCCACGGTATCGAACCACAGCTTCCAGGGATACAGGCCGAACACCTCAAAGGAGCAGTAGTGCCGGAAGCCGGTTTCCAGCAGCGCCTGGGCAATGGCCCGGAAGTCGATGTGGCCTGCGCCGGGGGCATAACGGTTGGAATCGGCCAGGTGGAGATTTTGCAGCGCCCAGCCATAGGTCCGCACCGCCTCCACGGGATCGGCCTCCTCGATGTTGATGTGATAGGTATCCGCCATGGTGCGCACGTTGGGATGGTCCACCAGCTTCATGAATTCCGTCGCCTCGGCCATGGTGTTCAGGAAATTGGTCTCATAGCGGTTGATGGCCTCCACCGCCAGGTACACCCCTTTGCCGGAGGCGTATTCCCCCGTCTGGTGGATCACGTCCGCCATGCACCGGGCAGCCTCCCGGCGGTCCGCGCCGGGGTCGATGCTGCGGGTGGTGCCGCCGCTGCCGATGATGACGGTCTCCGCCTCCATGTCCGCCGCCACGTCAATGACCCTGCGCAGGTACGCGGCGCAGGCGGCGTTCAGCTCCCGGTCGGCGGTGGCCAGCTTGACGCTGCCGTCGAAGATATAGTGCAGGGCGCTGCACGCCAGACCGGCCTCCCGGATCCAGCCGCGTACCTCCCGGCGGTACTGCTGCGGACTGCTTACGGGCATATGCAGCGCCGCCGTCAGCTCCACCGCGTCAAAGCCGTGCATTGCCGCCCGGTCGATGGTATCGTGCAGGTCGTTCATGCCGTAAACAGCCGTACACATGCTGAACTTCATAAATCTCCTCCTTAATAGTTTGTTTCTATTTTCTCTCTTCAGAAAGCTGTGGGGTGCCCACTCTGGTTTTCCTCGTGTTTTACACATTAATCATAATGCATCAGGGGCGTTTCGTAAAATACTTATAAAATAAGTTTTAATAGCTTTTTTCTATTGACAATCCCCGTGCCGCCGGGATAAAATAGCCATGATCCGATACAAACGGGAGGGACGCGGGCCATGACGCTGAATCAGATGATCTACTTTCAGAAAATCGCGGAGCTGGGGAACATGGGCCAGGCCGCCAGGGCGCTGAGCATCTCCCAGCCCAGCCTGAGCGTGTCCATATCCAATCTGGAAAAGGAGCTGAATCTGCCCCTGTTCCTGCGGGACGGACACCGGCTGACCCTTTCCGCGGAGGGGCGGCAGTTTCTGGGGCATGTGGAGACGATCCTGGAGCAGGTGCGCCAGACGCAGTTGCACATGCAGTCCCTGTCCGCGAACCGGGACGTGCTGATCCGCATCGGCTGCATCTCCCCGGTGCTCCAGGGGGTGCTGCCCCAGCTGGTGCGCCGCTTTCTCTCGGAGCCGCGCAACAGCCATATGAAGGTGGACTTCCGCACCGACACCACCGCCGCCCTGCTGGAAAAGCTGCGGGAGGGATACTGCGATTTTCTGATCTGCTCCGTCTCCCACGGGGAGGACGTGACGCAGGCGGAGCTTTTCTCCGAGCCATACGTGCTGCTGAGCCCCCCGGGCTGGGAGATCCCGCGGACCTGGCAGGCGCTGTTTTCCCAGGACGTGATCGGCTTTCAGGAGCAGACCCGGGCCTACGGCGAGATCCGGGAAATGCTGGAGAGCCAGGGGATCCCCTACCGCTACACCCACAACGCGCCGGACGAGGCCGGCATCGCGGCGCTGGTGGCCAGCGGCTTTGGCTACGGCCTGCTGCCCCGGGTGCCGCTGCTGGAAAACTACGACGTCCAGATCTCCCCCCTGCCCCTGCCGGGCGGCGGCCTGACCCGCCGCATCTATCTGACCCAGCTGACCGGCCGCCCCCCGGTGGGAGCCGCCCGGCGGTTCATCCAATATCTGCTCTCCCAATAAAGGGCAGGCAAAAAAGGATCCATGAAAATCCGAGCAGTGCTTCGGATTTCCATGGATCCTTCTTTTTATTCAGTGTTTCCTGTTATTCGTTTATCTCTCTGACCCGGCAGCAGGAGACGAAGTGGCCGGGGGTGACCTCCTCCAGGGTCTGGGGTTGATGGCATTTGTCGCAGGCGTAGTTGCACCGGGCGGCAAAGCGGCAGCCGGGCTTGGGGTCCACCGGGGACACCAGCTCGCCGCGCAGCAGAATGCGCTCCTTTTTATGCAGGATATCGGTGGAGGGGATAGCGGATAGCAGCGCCTTGGTATAGGGGTGCAAAGGCGTTTTGAACAGCTCCTTGGACGGGCAGGTCTCCACCAGCTGGCCCAGGTACATCACGCAGATGTGGGTGGAAATATGCCGCACCACGGACAGGTCATGGGTGATGAACATATAGGTCAGGCCCTTTTCCTGCTGCAAGTCCTGCATCAGGTTCAGGATCTGAGCCTGGATGGACACATCCAGGGCGGACACCGGCTCATCGCAGACGATGAAGGAGGGGTCCAGAGCAATGGCCCGGGCGATGCCGATCCGCTGGCGGCGTCCGCCGTCCAGCTCATGGGGATAGGAATTCCAGAGCCGCTCGTCCAGGCCCACGGTGGTCATGATCCGCTCCGCCCGCTCCTCGATCTCCCGGCGGCCGTAACGCCGGGCACGGATCAGCGGCTCCTGGACGGTCTCGAACACGCTCATTCTGGGATTCAGGGAGGAATAGGGGTCCTGGAAAATGATCTGCATCTTCTCCCGCAGGGCGCGCAGCTTTTTCTTATTGACCTTGGTGATATCCTCCCCGTTGAACAGGATCTGCCCGCCGGTGCTCTCCAGCAGGTGGATCATGGTGCGGCCCAGGGTGGATTTGCCGCAGCCGGACTCGCCCACCACGCCCATGGTGGTTCCCTTGGCGATGGTGAAGGACACATCGTCCACGGCGTGAAGCTTGCCATGGGGCGTGTCGAAGTATTTCATGAGGTGTCTTGCCTCGATCATTGGTACGTCAGCCATACGGTTTGAACCTCCCATGGGTTATTCTGCTTTTCCGGCGCACAGATGGCAGCGGACAAAGTGATCCGGGGCGACCCGCACAAAGGGCACCTGACCTGCCCGGCAGGCGGCGGTGCAGCGGGTGCAGCGGGGGTTGAAGTGGCAGCCCTCCGGCAGAGCCTCCGGGTTTGCGGGCAGCCCCGGGATGGGGGTCAGCCGCTCCACATCCTCGGACAGGCTTGGAATCGACCCAAACAGGCCTACGGTATACGGATGGGTGGGATGGAGGAACAGCTCCTCCTTGCTGGCCAGCTCCACGATTTCGCCCGCGTAGATCACCGCCACCTGGTCGCAGGCCTCCGCCACGATGCCCAGATCATGGGTGATGAGGATCATGGCGGTGTTCAGCTTCTTTTGCAGGTCGGCGATCATGTCCATCACCTGGGCCTGGATGGTCACGTCCAGGGCGGTGGTGGGCTCATCGGCCAGCAGCAGCTCCGGGTTGCAGGCCAGGGCGATGGCGATGACCACCCGCTGCTTCATGCCGCCGGAGAACTGATGGGGATACTCCACATAGCGCTCGGCGGGGATGCCCACCATTTCCAGCATCTGCATGGCCTTGTTCATGGATTCCTTCTTGCTGCAATGCTCATGCAGGGACACCACCTCGGCGATCTGGTCGCCCACGGTCATCAGCGGGTTCAGAGCGGTCATGGGGTCCTGGAAGATCATGGAGATCTTCTTGCCGCGGATGCCGCGCATCTCCTTTTCCGGCAGCTTCAGCAGATCCTGTCCATCCAGAACGATCTGGCCGTTCAGGACCTTCGCGGGCGGGTCGGGCAGGATGCCCAGGATGGATTTGGCGATGGTGGTCTTGCCCGCGCCGGTCTCGCCCACCAGGCCCAGGCTCTGGCCCCGCTTGATTTCCAGGGAAACGCCATTCACCGCGTGGATCACCGCGCCGGCGGAGGTGTAGACCACCTCCAGGTCCCGCACCGAGAGGAGGACATCGTTTTCTTTTTCGTATTGTTCAGACATGCCGTAACCTCCTGTCAATCCTTCAGCTTGGGATCAAGGGCGTCGCGCAGGCCGTCGCCGACCATGTTCAGCGACAGGACGGCCAGCATGATGGTAATGCCCGGGAAGATCACCATGTGGGGATAGTTGCGGATGTAGTTTCTTCCGGCGGAGAGCATGGCGCCCCACTCCGGGTTGGGCGGCTGCACGCCCAGGCCGATGAAGCTCAGCTGGGACGCGGTGAGGATGTTGTTGGCCACGGACATGGTCATCAGCACGATCAGGGGCGCCAGGATATTGGGCAGAATGTGCTTGACAATGATCTGGGCCGTGTTGCAGTTGATGGAGGTGGCGGCCTCCAGGTATTCCATCCGGCGCACATTCAGCACCGAGGCCCGGGCCATGCGTACATAGGAGGGGGTGCCGCTGATGGCGATGGAAATGATGCAGTTATTGATGCCCGGCCCCAGCACGGCGCAGATGGCGATGGCCAGCACCAGCGCGGGGATGGCGGAAAACACATCCATGACGCGCATGATGAGCCCGTCGATCTTGCCGCCGTAATAGCCGCTGACGCAGCCCAGGGCAATGCCGATCACCGAGGAATAGAGCACGCTCAGCAGGCCGATGCGCAGGGAATACCGAGTGCCCACCATCAGGCGGCTCAGAATATCCCGGCCCAGCTCGTCCGTGCCGAAGGGGTGCGCCCGGCTAGGGGTGCCGAAGGTATTGTAAAGATCCGTCTCCTCGAAGGAATAGGGGGCCAGCACCCCGGACAGCAGGGCGATCAGGATCATCAGCAGCAGGATCACCAGGCCGGCCATGGCCATTTTGTTCTTGCCCAGCCGCCGCAGGGTGATCATCAGCATGGATTTGCGCTTCCTGCGGGCGGGCCGCGGGGCTGCGTTCACAGTTTGCTCAGACATCTCAATCAACCTCCGTTACTGAATTGGGCTCTGATGCGGGGGTCAACGGCGGCATAGAGCAAATCGACCAGGAGCATCACAATACTGAACGCGATGGACACCATAATGACCGCGCCCTGAATGGCGGGGTAATCCCGGGACTTGATGGCGGTGACCATATAGGTCCCCAGGCCGGGAATGGTGAACACGGTCTCCGCCACCAGGGTTCCGCACATCAGCAGGCCGAAGATGGCGCCCGCCTGGGTGACCACGGGGATCAGGGCGTTGCGCAGGGCATGGCGGTAGGTGATGACCCGCTCGGTCTGGCCCTTGGCCCGGGCGGTGGTGATGTAATCGGCGCGGATGACCTCCAGCATGCTGGAGCGGGTCTGGCGGGCCATGCCCGCGATGCCGGGCATGGAGACGGCCAGGCAGGGCATGATGTAATTTTTAATGCTGCCCACGCCGCTGGGCGGCAGCCAGCGCAGCTTCAGCGCGAAGATGATGGACAGCATCAGGCCGAACCAGAAGGTGGGCATGGAAATGCCGAACAGGGCGACGGTCATGGACAGATTGTCCTTCCAGCTGTTGCGGTTCAGCGCGGCCACAATGCCCAGCGGGATGCCGATGCCCAGAGAAAACACCATGCTGAACGAGGCGATCTTCAGGGTGAAGCCGAAGCGCTGCAAGATCTCCTGCTTGACCTCCCGCCCGTTGGTGTAGGATGTTCCAAAGTCAAACCGGGTCACAATACCCTTGATATAGTTAAAGAAGCGGACGGGCAGGGGGTCGTCCAGCCCCAGCTTTTCATGCAGATTCGCCACCTGCTCCAGGGTGGCGTTTTCGCCGAGAATGATCACTGCCGGGTCACCGGGGGTGAAGGACATGATGACGAAGATCAGCAACGCCACGCACAGGACCACCGGGATCAGCAGGAGCAGTCGTTTCAGAATATACTTTGCCAAGCGAACTCCTTCTTTCTTTATGGAGTGGGGAGTAGATTATGGGCGCAGGGGTGCGGTAAGCACCCCTGCGAACGGGAGGATCAATGGCTCACGAAGCCGTCGGAGATGGTGGACATGTTGGGATAGAAGAACACATCGCGGAACACCAGGTCGGAAACGGTATCCACATGGACGTAGCTGGTGTAGGTGTAGACGTAGGGATACATGCAGGCGGTTTCCAGAATGTAGTCCTGGAGCGCGCCCACGGTCTCGTTGCTGTGGGTGTCGATGTTCAGGGCGGCGGAGATCAGCTCCTCCATGTGGTCGTCGTTCTGGAACAGGACGTTGGCGCCGGTGTCGGAGTGCTTGCCCACGTACCACTTCCAGCCCACGGGCACATAGGGCACGCCGTTGTTGGAGATGCCGATGCAGTAGAAGTCGAAGGCGTCGGGCTGATAGCGGTAGGTCTGATACAGAGCGTTTTCGTAGCAGAGGATCTCGACCTCGATGCCGATCTTGGCCAGATTGGCCTGGATGACCTGGCAGGTGGAGCGGTACTCATCCTGATCCTTGGCCATCAGCTTCAGCTTCAGGCCGCCGTCGGGATAGCCGGCCTCAGCCATCAGCTCCTTGGCCTTTTCCACATTGTATTCATAGGGGCTCATTTCCTTCCACGCGGGATCGAAGTCGATGACCAGGCCGGCCTCCGGCTCAGGAACAGCCAGGCAGGTGGCGACGCCGCCCTTGCCGTCATAGACGCTTTGCAGGATGCCGGCATTGTCGATGGCGTAGCAGATGGCCTGACGGATGCGGACATCGGAGCAGGCGCTGCTGGGGTCGCAGTTGAAGCCAAGGCCGCGGACCTGGGCGAAGGGCTTGTTGGTCACGGTGAAGCCCGCCTTGCCCACGAAGCTGTCGGCATCCTTGGAGGAGGTGTTGTAGGCGAAGTCCACGTTGCCGGTCTCCAGCTCGATGGCGACCTGGGCAGGCTCGGCGATGAACTTGACCTCGATCTCGTCCAGATTCTGGTTGTTGAAGCCTTCGCCCTTGCCCCAGTAGTTCTCATCCTTCTTCAGGGTCAGGGACGCGCCGGGGGTCCAGTTGGCGATGTAGTAAGGGCCGGTGCCCACGGGGTCGCTGGAGAAGCCGGTGGAGCTGGCCTCATAGGACTTCTGGCTAACGATGGGGGTGCTGGTCATGGCGCGCTCGAAGGAGCCCAGCAGGTCCGGCTCCATATTGAATTCCACGGTGTAGTCGTCGATCTTCTTCACCGCGGCGATCTCGCCCAGGCTGGAGGTACGCTCGCCGATGGCGATGGGCTGCTCAAAGCTGAACACCACGTCGCTGGCGGTGATGGGCTCTCCGTTGTGATCGTGGACATTCTGGCGCAGCTTGACCACGTACACGCCCTCACCGGTGCGCTCAAAGCCGGAGGCGATGGTCGGACGCATGTCGCCGGTGCCGAACAGGTCGAACAGGTACTCATAGAAGAAAATGCTGTAAGTCTGGCGGACGGAATTATCCGCGTTGAAGGGCAGATAGTTACCGGGGTCGGAGGGGCCCGCCATCACAAATTTCCGATAGCCGGTACCGCCGTCGGCAGCGGAGGCCACGGTGCTTTCGGCGTCGTTGCTGCCGCAGGCCGCCAGGGACAGGCAGACCACCAGGGCGCACAGCAGAGCCAGGGTGCGTTTGAAGGATCTTTTCATTTTCGTTTCTCCTTTTTCTGATGTTAGGGAAGCTCTGATTCAATGGGCAAGAGCTGTGAGCGAGAGATTTTTCGGCCAATCGAGGTATCGAAAACGGCGG
>USEU01000058.1 GCA_900553805.1 uncultured Eubacteriales bacterium | reverse complement strand
TGAGCCAAAAATCCAGGCTGGGGCTTCTTGCCAAATTGTGCGGTGTTGCCCTAGGCAACACCACCCCACCGAACATCCGGGCAATTGACAAACGCACAAAAACGCAGCAGGCACGGGCCGAATTGGTCCGTGCCTGCTGTTTGTGTTATATTTAATAGTCGATCCGGCCGGGGGTGGCGATTTCGTCCATGGTGTTGGTGCAGATGATGGAGCCGTTGGGGCGGCGCTTGGTGATGAGGGCCTGCTCCTCCAGCTCGGGGATGGTGTCCACCTGGCCCAGGGCGAAGGCGCGCATCTTTTCCCCGGCGGTGGCCATTCTCGCGGCGATGCCGCCCATGCGCACCTCGATGATCTCGAAGCCGTTGGGCTTGTTGGTGGATTCCCACAGCCTGCGCCACACCACCCGCAGGGTGTCCAGCGCCTCCACGGTGGCGGGGATGCCGTCGGCCAGGGCGGCGGCCTGCTCCCGGTTGCGGCTGCGCACCGCGTCCCCCGCCTGCTCATGCCACACGCATTTCAGCGCCAGGGCATTGGCCAGGGCGGTATAGAAGTCGAAGAGCAGGGCGTAGTCCGGGTTCTCCAGGGCGTAGCGGGCGTACCGGGTGACCAGGGAGCCGAAGTGCTCCGCCATGGCGTACCCGGCGGTGTCCGCCTCGAACAGCTGGATCAGCGGGTCCTGATACAGCATGAACTTGCAGGCGTTCACCGGGTCGGAGGGGTTGTCCTTCATGCCGGGCATGTAGTTCAGCAGGCTCAGGTCCAGGAAGGCCTGGGCGTCCGCGTGGCAGCAGCGGCGGAAGCGCCGGGCCAGCTCGTCCTCGTCGTAATCCGGGCGGAAGGTCAGCTCGCCGTAGAGCTGTAAGCCCAGCAGGGCGGCGGTCAGGTTGCATTCGCCGCCGTTGTCCCCCCAGGCGGTGGCCAGAGCCAGGGGAATATTGGCCTTGGCGCAGGCGGTCAGGCCGGATACGGTGTTTTGCAGGGTGGTGGGGTAGTCCGGCGCGGGGCCGATCCAGGTCCAGATGCCTCCGGCGAACACCGTGGGGGCGGGGAACTGGGCGTGCTTGTACAGCGCGTCGGCGTAGGCCTCCTCCTTGGGCTGGTAGTAGTCCCAGTACATCAGGGTGATCCGGGGGTCCACGGCGGCCTTGGCCTTTTCGGAGGGCAGGCCGGGGCTGTGGTAATTCCGCCCGTCCAGGTGGAAATACATGTCGCTCCACATCATGGCGTGCAGGCCGTACTTGTCGCAGATGCCCAGCACCCGGCTCAGGTGGCGGCCGATGACGCTGTGGGGATCCTCATAGCCGTAGCGCGCCAGATGGGCCCCCAGGCCCACGCCGTAGGCCTCGTCCATGCCCAGGTGGATCCTCTTGGAGCGGTAGGGGGCGGTGGCGGCATGGATCATCTGATCCAGCAGCTCATAGGTCTCGTCCAGGTCGGCCAGCAGCACCTCGTCGTTGTCCCGCAGGCGGTGATAGGCGGGCCAGTGGAGGATGCGCTTCAGGTGCCCCAGGGTCTGGATGCAGGGGCACAGCTCGATGCCGAAGAGACTGGCGTAGTCGTCCAGCGCCTTCAGCTCGTCATAGGTATAGCGGCCCCGCTTGTAGCCAAAGAAGGGCTGGCCGGGGACCTCGTAGGTGTCCTCGGTGTACATCATGCCCAGGTTCAGGCCCATCAGCGCCATCTTGCGGAAGAAGAACCGCAGGGCCCGGGGCTTGAGCACCGCGTTGCGGGAGCAGTCGAACATGATGCCGGAGGACTGGAAGCGGGCCTTCTCGCGGATGGAGCAGGCCGTCAGGGGCAGGGGGATCAGGCTCACCGCCCGGTAAAACTGGATGGGCGCGGCCCAGGTCAGGGTGACGCTTTTTCCGTCGCTCTCCACCGCCAGCTCGTCGCCGGGGACGCAGGTGACGTCGATGCCCGCCTCGCCCAGCTCAATGCCCAGGTCCTCACGCAGCTCCGAAAGCGCCTCCTCCCAGTGCTCCGGGGGAGTTCCGAGAATATGCAGTACAGGTTTCATACGCTGAACGCTCCTTGTCTGTAAGTGCGGGAACGGCTGTTCCCGCCCCTATTATCCACAAAACCGGGGGTACATGGAAGTCTAAAAAGGGTACATTTTCAAGAATCAGCGCTTCCCACAATTTTTTAAGGCGCAGTATGTATAAAATGCACAATTGAAAAGACGAGAATGAAAAATATGTCGTAAAATTTCCACAGAGAGGTTTCCGTTTTATACTATCTTTTTCCTTTTCGATACTATACAATTTGGTGAAAATTGCTACAATGTTAATAAAGCACCGCTCCCCCATCGGGGAGCCAAGAGTGCACCCAAGCGCCCCTGAAAGGTTTAGCGGGTGTAGCCGTCCTTGACGGCGTACAGCCGCTTAATGCAGAGCTGAGCTGCCGCCGCAGCGGCTGAGGGGTGCGGCAAGAGGCTGCGTTTTTGCTAAGGCTTAGGCGAATCCGTACAGGCCCCTTGGCTTCCCCCGGGGGGAAGCTGGCAGACTTGACGGCTCTTCGGAACCGGCAAGGCTGACTGAAGAGGGATGGCGACAGCCTAAATAATGTTCGCACTCCGTCCAGTGGTACCGACTCAAGGTTATCGCCGTTTATCTCCCCCTGTTCAGATTCATTTACCGTGCGGAGAGCGGCTTTTATAAAACAAGAACGTTCACCCACTCACCGAACTCTTCATGAAACCTTCGGTGCACGCCATCCCTCATCAGTCACGCCCCTTACGGGGCGCGCCAGCTATTGGATCAAGGTATGATTGCCACCGGCAACCATTATTATTGAAAGATTCGCTGCGCTCTGCAACACCCCCGGGGGAAGCCAAGGGGGGCTGTGCGAATTCGCCCAAGGTTTCATAGAACCGCAGGTGCCTACTGCAACCCCTCAGTCAGCCCTTACGGGCTGCCAGCTCCCCTTTCAGGGGCGCTTTGGAGCGGGGGAGCCAAGAATACAAATCTTACGAAAACGGGAGGATGACATTTGAAGACATTGACCAAAAAACAGCAGGCGTCCCCCCGGTTGGATGGGAAGGGGCGGCGGAGATGGACCAGGGACGACAGCGAGCTGACGCTGCTGGCGATCCCCACCTTTGTGTGGTACGTCCTGTTCTGCTATCTGCCCATGTTCGGCATCGTGCTGGCCTTCAAGAATTACAAGATCGTGGACGCCACCAGGAGCTTCTTCTATAACCTGATGCACAGCGAATGGGTGGGCCTGAAGAATTTCAGGTATTTCCTGAATTTGCGGGATTTCCCCCGGATCCTGCGCAATACCCTGCTGTATAACATCGTCTTTATTGTGCTGGATATCGTCCTGCCTGTGGGCGCGGCGATCATGATCGGCAATATCTATTCCAAGCGCAAGTCCAAGACCTATCAGACCCTGATGTTCATGCCCCACTTCATGAGCTGGGTGGTGGTCAGCTACTTTGTGTACGCCTTCCTGGTGGCGGACAAGGGCCTGCTCAATTCCGTCATCCGCGCCTTCGGCGGCAAGAATATCAACTGGTACTTTGAGCCGAAATACTGGCCCTTCATCCTGACCTTCATGCACATCTGGAAGGTGCTGGGTTACAGCATGGTGGTCTACCTCGCCTCCATCACCGGCATCGATTCCACCTTGTATGAGGCTGCGGTGCTGGACGGCGCGTCCAAGGCCCAGCAGGCCAGATACATCACCCTGCCCTCCCTGCGGCCCATCATCATTATGATGTTCATCATGTCCGTGGGCCGCATTTTCTCTTCGGACTTCGGCCTGTTCTACCAGGTCACCCGGGGCGCGGGCCAGCCCCTGACCCCCATGGTGGCCACCTTCGACGTGAAGATTTTCCAGATGGTCACCACCTCCGTCAAGCTGGGTCAGAACGCGGCGGCCTCCATGTTCCAGGCCATCATCGGCTGCGTCACCATCCTGGCGGCCAACGCCATTGTCCGCAGGGTGGACAAGAGCAGCGCGCTGATTTGACGGGAGGGATCTGCTGTGAAGAATCAAACCCATAAGAAAAAGCAGCATCAGGTGGTCACCAACGACAACATGACCCGCCTGAACCGCATCAAGCCCGCCACCAACGTGATCTTCAACCTGATCTTTGCCCTGCTGGCGCTGATCTGCATCCTGCCCATCTTCTATATTTTCCTGATCTCCATCACCAGGGAGAGCGTCATCCGCACCCAGGGCTACCAGTTCTTCGTCACCGCCGATACCGTTTCGGCGGAGGCCTACAAGTACCTGTGGACCCAGCGGGCCACCATCCTCAATTCCCTGTGGATCTCCGTGGAGGTCACCGCCGTCGGCACCGTGCTGGGCGTGGCCCTGACCTGCCTGATGGGCTACGTGCTCTCCCGGCCGGAATACCGGCTGAACCGCTTCCTGACCATCGTGGTGTTCATCCCCATGGTGTTCGGCGGCGGCCTGGCGGCCTCCTACGTGGTCAATACCCAGATCCTGAGGCTCCAGGATACCATCTGGGCGCTGATCCTGCCCCTGGCGGTGTCCAGCTTCAATGTGACCATTGCCCGCACCTTCTTCCGCACCACCGTGCCGGACTCCATCATCGAATCCGCCCGGATCGACGGCGCGTCCCAGCCCACCATTTTCTTCCGCATCGTGCTGCCCATCTCCAAGCCGGTGCTGGCCACCATCGGCCTGTTCCTGGCCTTTGGCTACTGGAACGACTGGTATCAGTCCATGCTCTATATCAAGAGCGACCGTCTCCAGTCCCTCCAGGCCATGCTGAACTCCATGCAGAAGGACCTGGAATTCCTCACCAAGAACCCCACCGCGGGCCTGTCCCAGTCGGACATGATCCGCCAGATGCCCCAGGAATCCGTCCGCATGGCCATCGCCTTCGTGGTGGCGGTGCCCATCGCCTGCATCTACCCGTTTTTCCAGAAATACTTCATCTCCGGCCTCACCATCGGCGCTGTAAAGGGCTAACCCATTGCCTCCCCTGAAAGGGGAGGTGGCGCGCATCGCGCGCCGGAGGGGTCAGCCGCAGTACGCAGAATACCATCTGGAATGTACCAAGGCGAATTCGTACAATCCCTTGCTGCCCCCTTTTGGGGTGGTGCTCCGCGCAGCGAATCAAGATAGTAATGATTGCCGGTGGCAATCATACCTCTGTTTCGTGCCGCGCAGCGGCAAAGGGGGTGACGTTGGTATTTTTGAGCTGTTACCATTCAACGAACCACACCCCCTCTGCGACTCGCTAAGAGCCGCCTAACGGCGGTTGCTCGCTTGCATAGCGCCTGCGGGCACTTAAGTCAGGCCGTTCGGCCTGCCAGCTCCCCCATCGGGGAGCCAAGAACGCCATGGACGGGGGCACCAAGATATATCCGTATTGACGCGGCCTGGGCCGCTCAAGAATAGGGGGGCGTTGTGCCCTTCCCAATCAAAAAACAAGGAGGAACACCAATGAAGAAGATTTTCGCTATGCTCCTGGCAGTCGCCATGATTGCCACCCTGTTCGTCGGGATCGCTCCCGCCGCCAAGGCTGACGACGTGGTCACCCTGAAGTGGGTCACCGTCGGCTCCGGCATGCCCGCCAACTACGACGCATGGAAAGACAACCTGAATGCTTACCTGGCTGAGAAGATCGGCGTCAACCTGGAAGTGGAAGTCATCGGCTGGGGCGACTGGGATACCCGCCGCAACATGATCGTCTCCACCAACGAGCCCTACGACATCATGTTCACCAACAACGGCACCTTCTACAACGACGTGACCATCGGCGCTTTCGCTGACATCGGCGACATCGTGGAGACCGCCGCTCCCGAGCTGTTCCAGTTCATCCCGGAGTCCTACTGGGATGCCTGCAAGATCGGCGGCAAGCTGTACGGCGTGCCCACCTACAAGGATTCCTCCGCGACCCATTACTTTGTGTATGACCTGGTCAAGGTCGAGGCCACCGGCCTGGATTACGCCTCCGCTCACACCATGAACGAGGTCACCCCCATCCTGAAGGCCATGTACGAGGCCGAGCAGTCCGCCGTGTTCATCCTGAACAAGGGCGGCCTGGATGCCATCTACGGCAGACAGTATGACGATATCTCCGCCGGCCTGCCCGCCATCGGTGTTTCCTATGCCAACGGCAAGGCCGAGGTC
Organism: uncultured Eubacteriales bacterium; assembly: GCA_900553805.1. GTDB lineage: Bacteria > Bacillota > Clostridia > Oscillospirales > Oscillospiraceae > Faecousia. The sequence goes on along the minus strand of USEU01000058.1, from coordinate 6,980 downwards.
GTCTCCGTGTTCGAGCAGGAAGACGTCCTGGAAGACCTGAAGACCCTGCACGAGTGGTATGAGGCCGGCTACGTCAACGCCGACGCCGCCACCCTGGCCGAGGCTCCCAGCTACCGTCCCTGCTTCGTGGCTCAGGGCTGGCCCGCGGCCGCCAAGACCACCTGGGGTCCCAACATGGGTGTTGGCGATCAGTGCGTCGCCATCCAGTGGGGCGACACCGTCCTGTCCAACGCTACCGTTCAGGGCTCCATGAACTGCATCTCCGCCGCCTGCAAGAATCCTGAGAAGGCTTTGCAGCTGCTGCAGCTGGTCAACACCGATTCCAAGGTCCGCGACGCGCTGTACTATGGCCTGGAGGGCGACAACTTTGAGTACACCGCCGACGGCCGCGTGCACAAGCTGAACACCGACTGGACCATGGCCGGCTACACCCAGGGCACCTTCTTCCAGGTCACCCAGACCGACGATGTGGACTTCAACCAGTGGGACGAAGTGAAGGCTCTGAACGAGAAAGCCGTTGCCTCCCCCATCCTGGGCTTCTCCCTGGACAGTGAACCCATCGCCGACGACCTGGCCGCCTGCATCGCCATCTATGCCGAGTACCGTCCCATCCTGATGACCGGCACCCAGGATCCCACCGAGACCGTCGCCACCATGCTGGGCGCCATGCGTGATTCCGGCCTGGACGACATCATCACCGAGATCCAGAGCCAGATCGACGCTTGGGTCGCTGGCTAAGCAAGCAATCACATTCCATCTCCCCAACACCCGCGGGGTCGGTGCAGCCGCACCGACCCCGCCTTTTTTAACCTCCCCTGAAAGGGGAGGCGGCGCATCGCGCCGGAGGGGTCAGCCGCGGTACGCAGAATACCATGTAGAATGCACCAAGGCGAATTCGTAGAGGCTCTTGCTGCCCCCTTTGGGGGAAGTGCCGCGAAGCGGCAAAGGGGGTGACGTTGGTGATTTTGAGCTGTAACCATTCAACGAACCACACCCCCTCAGTCAGGCCATTCGGCCTGCCAGCTCCCCCATCGGGGAGCCAAGGAGCCGCTGCGAATTCGCCCAAAGCTTCATAAAACCGCAGGTACCTACCGCGAAACCCCTCTGCGACTCGCTAAGAGCCGCCTGACGGCGGTTGCTCGCTTGCATGGCGCCTGCGGGCGCACAAGTCAGCCCTTACGGGCTGCCAGCTCAGCTTTGCATTAAGCAGCTGTACGCCGCCCTTTGGTCGGCTACACCTGCTAAACCTTTCAGGGGCGCTTTGGACGTACCGTTCCTTCATTTGGGGCGCTGAGAGTGCGCTGCCCGCCAAAGGGCTTGCTTTTGCATCCCCGCAATGGTACAATCACAAAAAACAGACAGCGAGGAAATGTCTATGTATTTTATCGATCAGAGAATTCAGGTCATCTGCAATCAGCTGGGGAATTTCCGCTTCCGGGAGTGCGTCAGCCTGCCGGACTGGGAATATAAGAAAGGCCAGTTCTTCCGCCCGGAGGAGGCGGACCGGGCCGCGCCGCCCTGGGAACGGTTCGACTGCCAGAGTATGCGCTGGTATGCCGACTACGCCGGGACCGACCAGTTCGAGGGGAAATTCCAGGGCCAGCACACGGATTTCCACGGCATCCCCGGCTCCCACTACTGGTTCCGCAGCCAGATCGTCATCCCGGAGCGCTTCGACGGGAAGTCCGTGTGGTTCCGCATCCACACCCAGATCGAGGAATGGGATGACGGCAAGAACCCCCAGTTCCTGGTGTTCGTCAACGGCCAGGTGGTCCAGGGCGCGGACATGAACCACCGGGAGGTGCTGCTCAGCCGGTGCGCCAAGGGCGGCGAGGCCCTGGACATCGATATCCAGGCCTATACCGGCACCCTGCACCGGGAGTTTGCCTTCCTGGCTGACCTGTACGTGCTGGATGAGGAGATCAACCACCTCTACTATGACCTGCTGGTGCCCCTGCAGGCCTTCCCCCGGATGGGGCAGGACAGCAAGCTCCGCCTGGATATCCAGACCGTGCTCAACGACACCGTCAACCTGCTGGACCTGCGCCAGCCCTATTCCCCGGAATTCTTCGCCTCCATCCGCCGGGCCCAGGCCCACATCACCCATGAGCTGTATGAAAAAATGGGCGGCTGGGACGAGGTGATCGCCACCTGCATCGGCCACACCCACATCGACGTGGCCTGGTGGTGGACCGTGGCCCAGACCCGGGAGAAGGTGGTGCGCTCCTTCGCCACCGTGCTCAAGCTCATGGAGGAGTACCCCAGCTACAAATTCATGTCCAGCCAGCCGGTGCTGTATTATTTCCTGAAGCAGCGCTACCCGGAGCTGTTTGAGAAGATCAGGCAGCGGGTGGCCGAGGGCCGCTGGGAGACGGAGGGCGGCATGTGGCTGGAGGCGGACTGCAACCTGACCTCCGGCGAATCCCTGGTGCGCCAGTTCCTCCACGGCAAGCGCTTCTTCCGGGAGGAGTTCGGCCAGGACAATAAGATCCTCTGGCTGCCCGACGTGTTCGGCTACTCCGGCGCGCTGCCCCAGATCATGAAAAAATCCGGCGTGGACTACTTTATGACCACCAAGCTGGCCTGGAACCAGATCAACCGCATCCCCAACGATACCTTCATCTGGCGGGGCATCGACGGCAGCGAGGTGCTCACCCACCTGATCACCACCCTGGGTGTGGGCCAGGACCCCAGGCAGAGCTTCTTCACCACCTACAACGGCATGCTCCACCCCGACGCCATCATGGGCGGCTGGGAGCGCTACCAGAACAAGGAGATCAACAACGATATCCTCATCTCCTATGGCTACGGCGACGGCGGCGGCGGCCCCACCCGGCAGATGCTGGAGACCTCCCAGCGCATGGAGCAGGGCATCCGGGGCATCCCCAAGGTCCGGCAGGAGACGGCCCGCACCTATTTTGACCAGCTGAGCCGGCGGGTCATGGGAAACCGCCGCCTGGAGACCTGGGAGGGCGAATTCTATTTCGAGTATCACCGGGGCACCTATACCTCCATGGCCCGGAACAAGCGGGGCAACCGCAAGAGCGAGCTGGCCATGATGGACCTGGAGCTGCTGGGCGTGCTGGCCGGGGACTACCCCGCCCAGGAGGACACCCGGCTGTGGCGGGACATCATCCTGCTCAACCAGTTCCACGACATCCTGCCCGGCAGCTCCATCGCCGAGGTCTACGAGGTGACCAAGCAGGAGTACGAGGAGCTGCACCGGGAGGTATCCGGCCTGATCCGGGACCGGCTGGAGAAGCTGGCCGGGCCGGGCGAGGGCGTCACCGTGTTCAATACCCTGGGCTTTGACCGCGGCGACGTGGTCTGCCTGGGCGAGCTGGAGGCCGAGGCCCTGGAGGACGCCGCCGGGAACCGCTATGCCGTCCAGCAGACGGCGCAGGGCGCGGTGGCCTATCTGGAGCGCCTGCCCTCCAAGGGCTATGTGACCCTGCGCGCTTCCGCCGCCGCCGCGGCCCCCTCTCCCTTCCTCCGCCGGGATGAGCATCACCTGGAAACCCCCTATTATTCCGTCGCTTTCGACGAAAACGGACGCCTTTCCTCCCTTTTTGACAAGGAATACGACCGGGAGCTGCTGCGGCCGGGCCGGACCGGCAACCGGCTGCGGGTTTACGAGGACAAGCCCATCTACTATGACAACTGGGACATCGACCGCTACTACACGGAAAAGTCCTATGATGTGGACCATCCGGTGTCCATGACCTGGACCGAGGACGGCCCGGTACGCGCCACCCTGGCGCTGCGCTACGAGTTCTGCGGCTGCGCCATTCACCAGAATATCCGCTTCTACGCGAACACCCGGCGCATCGACTTCGAGTCCACCGTGGACTGGAAGCTCCACCAGCACCTGCTGAAGGCGGAGTTCCCCCTGGACATCCACACCGACGAGGCCACCTTTGAGATTCAGTTCGGCAACGTCACCCGGAAGGTCCATTCCAACACCAGCTGGGACAAGGCCCGCTTTGAAAGCTGCGCCCAGAAGTGGATGGATTACTCCGAGGGCAATTACGGTGTCAGCCTGCTCAACGACTGCAAGTACGGCCACAGCGTCCTGGACGGCGTGGTGGGCCTGACCCTCATCAAGAGCGGCGTGGAGCCCAACCCCAACACCGACGTGGAGCTGCACACCTTCACCTACGCCCTGTACCCCCACGGCGGCACCTGGAAGCAGGCCCATACCGTGCAGGAGAGCTACAAGCTCAACCAGCCGGCCTACGTCCTGCCCGCCGGCACCCCCGGCGCGGCGTACAGCTTCGCCCGGGTGGACAAGGACAACGTGATCCTGGAGACCGTCAAGCAGGCGGAAAACGGCGAGGGCACCGTCCTGCGCCTCTACGAATGCCAGAACGCCCGCACCAAATTCACCCTCACCGTCCCCGCCCACACCCAAAAGGCCTGCGTCACCAACCTCCTGGAAGAGATCCAGGAAGAACTCCCCATCCGGAATGGCCGGATCACCCACACCATCCACCCCTACGAGATCCTCACCCTTCTGATCCGGTAATTCCCCCTCGCTGCCCCCTTTGGGGGTGGTGCTCCGCGCAGCGAATCAAGATAGTAATGATTGCCGGTGGCAATCATACCTCTGTTTCGTGCCGCGATAGCGGCAAAGGGGGTGCCGTTGGTGACTTTGAGCTGTAACCATTCAACGAACCACACCCCCTCAGTCAGGCCATTCGGCCTGCCAGCTCCCCCATCGGGGAGCCAAGGAGACGCTGCGAATTCGCCCAAAGTTTCATAAAACCGCAGGTACCTACCGCGAAACCCCTCAGTCAGCCCTTACGGGCTGCCAGCTCCCCTTTCAGGGGCGCTTTGGGCGCGGCAAGACACAGAAAAAAGGAGACCTTCCCCATGAGAAATTTATTCCGGCTGGATAACCCCGTGATGCAGTTTTTGTCACGGGTGTGCGATCTGATGATCGTCAATGTGCTGTTCTGGCTCTGCTGCCTGCCGGTGGTCACCGTGGGCGCGTCCCTGACGGCGCTGCATAAGGTGACCCAGAGCATCGTGCTGAACGAGGACGGGGGCGTGGTGAAGCCCTTCTTCCGGGCCTTCCGGGGGAATTTCCGCCAGGCCACTGCGGGCTGGCTGGTGCTGGCGGTGTTCCTGGCCGGTCTTGCGGCGGATCTGCTGCTGGCCCAGGCCTACCTGACGGGCAACAGCCTGCTGGTGTGCCGCTGGCTCTGCCTGGTGCTGGGGGTGGTCGTCCTGTCCATCAGCGTCTATTATTTTCACCTGGTGGCGCGCTATGAGAATACCGTCCGCCAGCACGCCATGAACGCCGCCATCCTGGCCCTGGTGAAGCTGCCCCGGACGGTGCTGATGGTGCTGCTGACCCTGCTGCCGGTGCTGGTGCTGCTGATCTCCATGCAGACTTTCGTCTCCACCCTGATCTTCTGGGTGATTCTGGGCTTCTCCTTCGTCAGCTACCTCCAGTCCTGCCTCCTGCGCCCCGTTTTCCACCAACTGGAGTCCCCCACCGGCCCCAACGTGCAGCTGATGGACTGACCGCACCTCACCCCCTGGAAAAATTTTGCCGAAAAGGGCGGATAATTCCCCAAAAAGGGGGAAATCTATTTTTGGCGCGGGGGACAAAAAAGTCATAAATAATCCGAAAACCCCCTTGTCATTCCGCTGAATTTGGGGTATAGTCTTACAGCATGAGAAAATAAACGGAAAATGGCACAAAGGGGTAGGCTTATGAGTACAGCAAAGAAAAGCGGAAAAATGGAGGACGTACAGGCGGCGCTGCAGGCGCTGATCGCCCAGGGCAAGAAGGACGGTATGATCCGGGATACCGATCTGAACGAGGTACTGTCCAAGATGAACCTTTCCCCCGAGAAGATTGAAGAGGTATACGACCGTTTCGACGCCATGAACATTCAGGTCACCACCTCCAACCTGGACGCGCTGGACGACGGCCTGGACGTGCTGGGCGGCGACCTGGGCAACGGGCTGGATATGCTGGACGACGGCATCGACCTGCGCGGCATGGACGAGGAAGAGCTGGTGGATCCGGTGGACCTGGCGGCCGAATACAGTCTGGACGACCCGGTGCGTATGTACCTGAAGGAGATCGGCCAGGTGAAGCTGCTGTCCGCCGACGAAGAGGTGGAGCTGGCCAAGCGCATTTCCGAGGGCGACCAGGAGGCCAAGAACAAGCTGACCGAGGCCAACCTCCGCCTGGTGGTATCCATCGCCAAGAAATATTCCGGCCGCGGCCTGCACATCCTGGACCTGATCCAGGAGGGCAACACCGGCCTGATCCGCGCCGTGGACAAATTCGACTGGACAAAGGGAAACAAATTCTCTACATATGCCACCTGGTGGATCCGGCAGGCCATCACCCGTGCCATCGCCGACCAGGCAAGGACCATCCGGGTCCCCGTGCATATGGTGGAGGTCATCAACAAGGCCACCCGCTGCAACCGCAAGTTGGTGCAGGAGCTGGGCCGGGAGCCTACCGTGGAGGAGATCGCCAAGGAGCTGGGCCTGCCCGTTGAGAAGATCATCGAGGCCAACCGCACCGCCGCCGATACCCTGAGCCTGGACACCCCCGTGGGCGACGAGGAGGATACCTCCATCGGCTCCTTCGTGGAGGACGAGCGCACCCCCGGTCCGGCGGACGCCACCTCCAATGCCCTGCTGGCCGAGGCCCTGAAGGAAATTCTGGGCACCCTGACCGAGCGGGAGGCCGATGTGCTGCGCATGCGCTTCGGCATGTACGACGGCCGCACCCACACCCTGGAGGAGGTGGGCCAGATCTTCGGCGTGACCCGTGAGCGTATCCGCCAGATCGAAAACAAGGCCATCCGCAAGCTCCGCCACCCCAGCCGCGCCAAAAAGATCCGGGATTTCTACGCGTAAGGGAACCTCTGGATCGATCGCCTGTTGGATCGGAGCCTTCTGATACTATTTCCTGATTAAAATCTTAATTTTAATCAGGAAGGCATCGCCTG
>USEU01000057.1 GCA_900553805.1 uncultured Eubacteriales bacterium | reverse complement strand
GATGTGGGGCAAAAAGACGGCTGCGGCTCGCAGACACAATTGCGCGGTGTTGCCTAAGATCTCATGTATAACATATCAGGGGTGCGCCGCGGGACACGGCGCACCCTTGATCTAGCAGGAATATTTTGCCGCAGGCGATTTTATCCGTCCACGGGCGGCATATTGTTTTCTTCGCGTTACTGGACCGCCGCGCCGAAGGGCATCAGGGCCAGCTTTGCCATTTTGAAGCTCTGCAAGCCCAGGGGGATCCCCACGATGGTGACGCAGCAGATCAGCCCCATCACCGCATAATACAGCGCCAGCTCCCAACCCAGGAAGATGATCCACAGGATGTTTGCCAGGAAGCTGCCCGTGCCGCCGCCGTATACGACCTCCTTGCCAAAGGGGCAGAAGGTCAGCCCGGCCATCTTGAAGCACTGCTTGCCCAGGGGGATGCCCACAATGGTGATGCAGCAGATCACACCGGCCAGGATCCATCCCAGGCCCGACCACAGGCCGATGAAAATAAACCAAAAAACATTGCCAATGAAGCTCATGATACAATTCTCCTTTTTGTTTTTATTATTGATCTCCGCAGAGATATCAGAACAGGCTGATCTGGCTGGTATCGGGGAGGGAGCCGAAGGCCCCGGCGTCCTTGAGCATCTGAATATGGGTCTTGGAGACCTTGGGGCAGGCCAGCGCCACCTCCTCGATGGAGAGAAAGCTCTTTCCCTCCCGGCCGTTCATCAAATCCCAGGCGGCGTTTTCGCCCAGGCCGGAGATGGAGACAAAGGGAGGCAGCAGCTTGCCGTCCTGGATCAGGAATTTGGTGGCGTGGCTCCGATAGATGTCAATGGGCAGGAACTCAAAGCCCCGGAGGTAATATTCGTACACCACCTCCATGGTGGTCAGCAGATCCTCGTCCTTGTCGGTGGCGCTTTCGTTGCCGGTGATGGCATCCATGTTTGCCATGATCGTCTCTTTCCCGTGGGTCATGAGCACGGCGTCGAAGCCGCCCTTCTGGCTGCGGCGGTAGAAATAGGCCGCGTAAAAGGCCAGAGGATGGTACACCTTGAACCAGGCAATGCGGAACGCCATCATTACGTATGCGACGGCATGGGCCTTGGGGAAGAGGTACTTGATCTTCTTGCAGGAGCCGATGTACCAGTCCGGCACCCCCGCATCGATCATCTCCTGCTCCGCGCCCTCGGGCAGGCCCCTGCCCTTTCGCACCGCCTCCATGATCTTGAAGGAGCGCTTCTCCGGCATGCCGCAGGAGATCAGGTAGATCATAATGTCGTCACGGCAGCCGATGGCCTGGTCGACCGTGGCGGTCTTGGAGGTGATCAGGTCCTTGGCGTTGCCCAGCCACACATCCGTGCCGTGGGAGAAGCCGGAAAGCCGCAGCAGGGTATCAAACCGGGTGGGCATGGTATCCAGCAGCATACCGCGGGTGAACTTGGTGTTGAATTCCGGGATGGCCACCGCGCCGGTGGGGCCGAGGATCGGGTCATTCTCATAGCCCAGCTCCTTGGAGGAGGTGAAGATGGACATGGTGCGCTTGTCGTCCAGGGGGATCTTCTTCGCGTCTACCCCGGTCATATCCTCCATCATGCGGATCATGGTGGGGTCGTCGTGGCCCAGCATATCCAGCTTCAGCAGGTTTTCCTCCATGGAGTGATACTCGAAATGGGTGGTGATCTGGTCGGCGTTGGGATCGTCCGCCGGGTGCTGCACCGGGCAGAAATCCCATATTTCATTTTCCTGGGGAATGACCACCAGGCCGCCGGGGTGCTGCCCCGTGGTGCGCCGCACGCCCACGCAGCCTGCGGCCAGGCGGGCCTCCTCTGCCCGGTTGGCGGTCTTGCCCCGCTCGGACAGGTATTTTTTCACGTAGCCAAAAGCGGTCTTTTCCGCCACGGTTCCGATGGTGCCCGCCCGGAACACATGGGATTTGCCGAACATCTCAATACAGTAGGCGTGGGCCTTGGCCTGGTATTCGCCGGAGAAGTTCAGGTCGATATCCGGCACCTTGTCGCCGCCGAAGCCCAAGAAGGTCTCAAAGGGGATGTTGAAGCCGTCCTTTTCAAACTTGGTGCCGCACTTGGGGCAGACGGCATCCGGCAGGTCGGCGCCGCAGCCGTAGCCCTTGGGCACATCAAAGGTGGCGAATTTACACGCCGGATTGGGGCAGCGGTAGTGGGGCGGGAAGGAATTGACCTCGGTGATGCCGGACATGTAGGCCACGATGGATGAGCCGACGGAGCCACGGGAGCCCACCAGATAGCCGTGCTCCAGGCTGTTCTGCACCAGCTTCTGGGCAGACATGTAAATCACGTCATAGTGGCAGTTGATGATGTCGTGCAGCTCGGTCTCCACACGCTTGGTCATCAGCTCCGGGGGATTTTCGCCGTACAGGCGGCGGAATTTGCCGTACACCAGCCGCTTCAGGTCCTCCACGGAGTTTTCGATCTTGGGGGCGAACAGGTTGTGGGGCACCGGGCGCAGGCTCTCGCACATGTCGGCAATGAGATTGGGGTTGGTGACCACCACCTCATAGGCCTTTTCCTTGCCCAGGTAGCTGAATTCCTCCAGCATTTCATCGGTGGTGCGGAAATACAGAGGATTGGGCTTGTCCGCGTCCTCGAAGCCCTTGGTGGCCAGCAGGATATGGCGGAAGGTCTCGTCCTCCGGGTTCAGGAAGTGAACGTCGCCGGTGGCCACCACCAGCTTGCCCAGCTCCTGCCCCAGGCGGACCACAGTGCGGTTGAAATTGCGCAAATCCTCCATATCCTTGGCAATGCCCTTGTCCAGCATAAAGCGGTTGTTGGCCAGGGGCTGGATCTCCAGGTAATCGTAGAACGAGGCAATGCGCTTGAGCTCGTCCTCGCTCTTGCCGTCGATGATGGCCTGGAACAGCTCACCCGCCTCGCAGGCAGAGCCGATGATCAGCCCCTCCCGCATCTCCAGAATGGAAGACTTGGGCATCCGGGGGACGCGCTTGAAGTATTTCAGATTGGAATCGGAGATCAGGTGATAGAGGTTGCGCAGGCCCACCTGGTTCTTGGCGAAAATAATGATATGGCGGGCATGGCGGTCGGTGACCCTGCCCTTGGAGCGCAGAGAGATCATAGCCGGGTTCACCGCCTGGAGGGTGTGGATATCCAGCTCCTCCTCCATCTTGGTCATGAGCCGGTCCATGATCAGGCCGCAGGTCATGGCGTCGTCCCCGGCCCGGTGGTGGTTGAAGTCCGGCAGGCTCAGGGCGTTGGACACGATGTCCAGCTTGAATTTGCTCAGCTGGGGCAGCATGTTCTGAGAGAGGATCAGGGTATCCACCGCCGTGAAGGAATAGGGATAACCCAGACGCTCGCAGGCGTTGCGGATGAAGCCGGTGTCAAAATCCGAATTATGGGCCACCAGCACCCGCCCGCCGATGAATTCCAGAAATTGGGGCAGCACCTGGGAGAGCTTGGGCGCACCCACCAGCATATCCGGGGTGATGCCGGTCAGCTCGATGATCTTGGGGCTGAGGGGCATTTCCGGGTCCACAAATGTCTGGAAGCGGTCGATCTCCACCCCCCGCTTCAGGATCACCGCGCCGATCTCAATAATATGGTCGCTGCGGGAGCTGAGGCCGGTGGTCTCCAGATCGAAGGCCACATACTCGTCGTCAAAGGACATCTCCTGGCTGCCGTGGACCACGATGCGGTCGTCCACGTCGTTTACATAATACCCCTCGCAGCCATAGAGGATCTTGATGTTTTCGTCCGTCCCCGCCACCTTGGCCTTGGAGGCGGCCTTCATGGCGTCCGGGAAAGACTGGGCCACGCCATGATCCGTGATGGCGATGGCCTTGTGGCCCCAGGCGGCGGCCTGCTTCACGGCAGCGGCGGTATCCGTCAGGGCGTCCATGTTGCTCATGGTGGTGTGCAGGTGCAGCTCCACCCGCTTGCCCTCCGTGGCCAGATCCTTCCGCTTGGGCAGGCTGCCGGGCATGATGGCGTAGGGCTTGAGCACCATGTCGTTTTCAAACCGATCCTCGATCAGCTTGCCCTGCACCCGCAGCACCGAGCCGATCTGGACGTTTTCGATGATGGGCTTGGCCTCCCGGGCCTCCAGGAAGCGGCTGACCCGGATGGAATTGGTGTTGTCCGTCATGTCGAACTTCACAACATAGGCATTGCGCTTGGACAGCTCCTTGTGATCCACGGCGAATACCTTGCCCTCCAGGATGATGGTGCCCATGTCCATGGACATATCCTTCATGGCGACGGCGTTGCCCCGGAAGGGCTTGCCGTAGAAGGTGCCGCTGTCCTGCTGCTCCTGACGGGGGGCGGCGGAGGGCTGCCTGGCCTGGGCGGTGGGATAGCGCTCAATCTCCGCCTGACGCATGGTCTGCATGGCGTCCAGCAGGGCCTGGCCCTCCAGGGCCGCGTTTGCCTCCACGGTGATGGTCACCGGGGCGGCGAAGCGCTCCCGCAGGGTCTGCTGCACCGCCGGGATCAGCTCCTCAATGGTCGCCTTGCCGTTGGCCCGCAGCCGCACCGTCAGGTGGTCCCCCTCCCAGTGCCATTCGGCCCCGGCCAGGGAGCCGCGGGTCATGGAGTTGCGGCTGACAAACAGCAGCATCAGCTCCTCCGGCTCGATTTTCTGCAGCTCGGACTCCGGGTGGGTCAGGGTGATCTCCAGCCTTGCCAGGCCGTACAGCGCCGCCACCTCCCGCTCCATGGTCTCCACGACCCGGCGGGGCACATAGCTCTGGCTGTGGGCCGCCACATGGACGGTGCGGTGCTCCGCATGGATATCCGCCGCCACAATGGCCGCCTGGGAGAGGGCTTTCTCAACCTCCCCAGGCGGCGCATAGTCCGAAAACATATTCAATAGATAAACAGGTTCATTCATATGTATTTCCCAATGAAGTATGGTTGATCGCGCTTTTTTGGTTCTTCTGCATTGGTATTCTGCGTACCGCGCCTGACCCCTCCGGCGCGCTGCGCGCGCCGCCTCCCCTTTCAGGGGAGGCAGATGTGATCACATTTTTTCGATGCGCTCCAGGAGGGCGGGGAGAAGTTCGTCATAGGGCAGGCGGGCGACCTGCTCGCCCTTTTCAAAGATGGTGCCCCAGCCGTCGCCGCCGGCAATGCCGATGTCGGCCTCTCTTGCCTCGCCGGGGCCGTTGACGATGCAGCCCATGACCGCCACGGTGATAGGCTTGGCGCAGTTCTTCAGCGCGGCATCCACCTGGTTCACCAGGCCGATCAGGTCGATCCTCGTCCGGCCGCAGGTGGGGCAGGAAATGATATCCACGCCCTCTTTGCGCAGCCCAGCCGCCTTCAGGATGTCCTTGGCGGCATAGACCTCCTCCACCGGGTCGTCGGTCAGGCTGACCCGGATGGTGTCGCCGATGCCATCCAGCAGCAGCGCGCCGATGCCCATGGCGGACTTGATGAGGCCCTGCCGCACGGGGCCGGTCTCCGTCACGCCGATGTGCAGGGGGTAGTCGCATTTGCTGCGGAACAGCCGGGCGGCTGCCACCATATTGGGCACATGGGAAGATTTCATGGACACGCAGGTATCGTAAAAGCCCTGCTTTTCCAGCAGCTCCAGGTGCTGGAACGCACTCTCCACCAGCGCCTCGGGGGTGGGGTGGCCGTACTTTTCCAGCAGGCGCTTGTCCAGGCTGCCGCCGTTGACGCCGATGCGGATGGGGATCTTTTTCTCCTTGCACACATCCACCACGGCCTTCACCCGGTCCTCCCCGCCGATGTTGCCGGGATTGATGCGGATCTTGGACGCGCCGCCCTCCGCCGCCAGAATGGCCAGCTGATAGTCAAAATGGATATCCGCCACCAGGGGCAGGGGACTTTCCTTGCATATCTCCGCAAAGCCGCGGGCGGCCTCCCGGTTGGGCACCGCCAGGCGGGCGATCTGACACCCGGCGGAGGCCAGCTGCTTGATCTGATTCAGGCAGCCCTCCACGTCCGTTGTCCTGGTATTGAGCATGGACTGGATCACCACCGGCGCGCCGCCGCCAATGGGGACGCCGCCGACCACAATCTGTCTTGTCATCGTTCTTACCCCTTAAAAATCTGGATTACGTCTTTGAACATGATGATTCCCAGCAGCGCAAACAGCACCAGGGTACCGGCGCTCTGGATATAGCCCTCGTATTTGGGATTGACCTTTTTGCGGGTGATGCCCTCCACCAGCGCGGTCAGCAGCACGCCTACCGCCCGGGCGCCGTCCAGGCCGGGAATGGGCAGCAGATTCATCACGCCCAGGTTCACGGTGATCAGGCCGCCGAAGCTGATCATATTCAGCAGCGCATAATAGAGATTGGAGGACTGGTTCGCCGTCTCGGTCATCATGTGCACGATGCCCACAGGACCGCTCAGATCCTTCACGCTGGCCTGGCCGCCGAACAGCATTTTCAGGCTGATGCGCACCATCTGGACATTGGAAAGGCAGGCTCGCCAGGTCTGACTGACCAGGCTGCCAAAGCTGCGCTCCACGGAGCCAAAATTAAAGCCATAGCGCAGAGTGGTGGTGCCGTCCTCATTGGGATACTCCTGCTTCTGCATGGCGAAATTATCCAGCCGAACCTTTTTCCCGTCCCGCAGGAGCACCAGATCATGCCGGTTTTCGGGATCCTTTTCCGTGTTGGTATGGGCGGTGAGCGCCAGGCTGAAATCGGTGTACATATAGACCTTTTCGCCGTCCACTTCCAGAATGCGGTCACCTACCATCAATCCGGGCTGAGTATCGGTGGCAGCCAGGGCGCAGTTCGGCTCCATGGAGGCGACCACCGGCACATTGTAGCGCTGCTGGGGCGCAAAGAAAATGGCAAAGAGCACCAGCCCCGCCAGCAGGTTCATGGTCGGCCCCGCCACCAGGATGATGACCCGCTTCCACCAGGCGGCGGCGCCGAAGGAGCGGGGGTTTTCCGCACTGTCGCCGTTCTCGCCCTCCATTTCGCAGTAGCCGCCGAAAGGAATCAGGCGGATGGCATACAGAGTCTCCCCTTTCTGCTTTTTCCACAGGGCAGGCCCCATGAACATGGAGAATTCATTCACCTGCACGCCAAAGCTCTTGGCGGCGGTAAAATGTCCCAGCTCATGGATGAAAATCAACAGGCTGAACAGGATAATGCCGAAAATGATACTGAATGCTGTCATAAAATGCCTCGCTTAAAACGAATTTTGCCGCACCGCCAGACGGGCCAGCCGGTCGGCTTCCAGGATTTCCTCCAAGGTGGGATCCTGGATAAAGGGAACCTGCTCCACCGCCTGGGCCACCAGCCGGTAGATGTCATAAAAACCGATCTTATCCGCCAGGAACAGGGCCACCGCCTCTTCGTTGGCTCCGTTCATCGCCGGGCAGGCCGTGCCGCCGCGCTTGGCGCAGTCCCGGGCCAGGGCCAGGCAGGGGAATTTCTCGTAATCCGGGTGGCAGAAGGTCAGGGCGGCGCACCTTGTCAGATCCAGCCGCTCCACCGGGGATTCCACACGCTCCGGGTAGGTCAGGGCCAGCTGAATGGGCAGGCGCATATCCGGGGTGCCCAGCTGAGCCATCACCGCGCCGTCGGTGAATTCCACCAGGCTGTGGACGATGCTCTGCCGGTGGATCAGCACCTCCACCTGCTCCAGGGGGACCCGGTACAGGCGCATGGCCTCGATCACCTCCAGGCCCTTGTTCATCAGGGTGGCGCAGTCCACGGTGATTTTCGGTCCCATCTTCCAGTTGGGATGCTTCAGGGCGTCCGCCTTGGTCACCCGGCGCAGCTGCTCCGCCTCCATGCCGAAGAACGGGCCGCCGGAGCAGGTGAGCAGAATTTTACGCACCTCTTTTTTGTCCCCGCAGCCCATCAGGCACTGGAAGATGGCGGAATGCTCGGAATCCACGGGCACGATCTGCGCCCCATATTTCTCCGCCTCGGCCATTACCAGTTCACCGGCGCAGACCAGGGTCTCCTTGTTGGCAAGACCGATCCGCTTCTTGGCCCGGATGGCCGCCAGCGTGGGCTTCAGGCCCACCATGCCCACCACGGCGGTGATGACGCAGTCCGCCTCCGGCAGGGTCGCCGCCCGGAGCAGGCCTTCCTCCCCCCAGGCGACCTCGATCTGCTGGCCATCCAGCTCCGCCTTCAGTGCCTGCGCCGCTTCCCGGGTAGCCATCACGGCCAGCTGGGGGCGGAATTGGCGGCACTGCTCCGCCATTTTCTGTACGCTGGTCCCGGCGGTCAGGGCAGACACACGAATGCCGCCCAGGCGGCCGATCACATCCAGGCTCTGACGGCCAATGGAGCCGGTGGAGCCAAGCACACTGACGCAATTTACCATTTCAGTTCACCACCGGCATCAGCAGGATCATCGCCTCCACAAAGGGGGCCACGGTCACCATAGAGTCAAAGCGGTCAAAGAAGCCGCCGTGGCCGGGGATTATGGTGCCGAAGTCCTTGATGCCGGACATCCGCTTGAACACAGAGAAGCACAGGTCGCCGAATACGCCCACCGCGCTGCCCACCAGGCCATACAGCAGCGCAGCGCCGTAGTTCACCTGGAAGCGGCAGGCCAGCTGCAGGATCACGCCATAGATCAGCATGCCCAGCATGGCGCTGAGCAATCCGCCGATCACGCCCTCCACGGTCTTATTGGGGCTGACCACCGGTGCCAGCTTGTGCTTGCCGAACATGCTCCCGGCAAAATAGGCCCCGGCATCGGAAAGGAACGCCACCACAAAGGGAATGGGGATCAGATACCGCCCGGTGGTGGAAATACTCAGAATACGGATCACGGAGGACAGCAGGTACGGCACCACCGCGCCGGCGAAGAAGCAGTCCATCACCATTTCCAGGCTGATCTTCACATGGTTTGCCATCAGCTCGGAAAACAGCAGGATCCAGAACACCAGCAGCCCCAGCAGGGCGACGCTGCGCTCCGCGCCAAGGTAGCTCCACAGGGAAATCGCCATGGCCATCAGGGCGGAATACAGCACCATTCTGACGTGCCGCACCAGGCCGGTGGCATACAGCAGCTCATACACGCCCACCATCATCAGCAGGCCCCACACAATGGCCGCCACGATCTTCGGGGCCACCAGCACCACCAGCACCAGCACCGGGATCAGCACCACGGCGGTAATAACTCTTTTCTTCATCTTCTATGTTCCTCCAAAACGGCGGTTGCGCCGATGATATTCCTCAATTGCCCGGTCCAGATGCTCCGGGGCAAAGTCCGGCCAGAGCACGTCCATGAATACGTACTCGGAATAGGCGGACTGCCACAGCAGGAAATTACTGATCCGCTCCTCGCCGGAGGGCCGGATGATCAGCTCCGGGTCCGGCACCCCGTCGGAATAGAGATAATGGGAAAACGTCTCCTCGGTAAGCGCCTCGGGCTGAAGCGTTCCCGCTGCCGCGTCGGCAAGGCACCGCTTTACCGCGTGAATGATCTCGTCCCGGCCGCCGTAATTCAGGCAGAAGTTCACCTGCACGTCGTAGTCCGCCGAGCGGTTCTCGGCGTTGCGGCACAGCTGCTGCAGATCCGGGCTGAGCCGGGTCAGGTCGCCGAAGAACTTGAAACGCACCTTGTTCTTCTCCATGTCCGCCAGCGCCTCCTCCAGGTACCGGCGCAGCAGGCGCATGATGCCGGACACCTCGTCGGCGGAGCGCTTCCAGTTCTCGGTGGAGAAGGCGTAAACGGTGAGGTATTCCACCCCCAGGGTCCGGCAATAGTTTGCGATCCGCCGGAAGGCCTCCGCCCCGGCGGCATGGCCCGCCGTTCTGGGCAGGCCCCGCTTCTTCGCCCAGCGGCCGTTGCCGTCCATAATGATGGCAATGTGCCGGGGCGGCGCAGGCTTGATGGGCTCGGTCTGAGCATTAAAAAGTGCCAAAAATCGCACCTCTTTCTGTGTCAATGTCAAATAGTCTCCGGGCGGCGCGGGCCGCCGGGTGAAAAGCTGAAAACAGGAAACCCATCCGCGTTTCCCATTTTCAGCCCTTCACCCCCGGCATTGCTGCCGGGGGATGAAAACAGTCTGGGGTCAGATGGCCATCAGTTCCTTTTCCTTGGCGGCAAGGGCGGCATCCACATTCTTGATATTCTTATCCAGCAGATCCTGCAGGTCCTTTTCGGCCTTCTTCTGGTCGTCCTCGGTGATCTCGCTGTTCTTTTTCAGCTTCTTCACGTAGTCCATGCCGTCCCGGCGGATGTTGCGCAGGGCGACCTTGGCATCCTCGGCATATTTCTTGACCTGCTTGGTCAGGTCCTTACGGCGCTCCTCGGTCAGCTGGGGGAACACCAGGCGGATGATCCGGCCGTCGTTCTGGGGGTTGATGCCCAGGTCGGAGACCTGGATGGCCTTCTGGATATCCTTCAGCAGCTTGGTATCCCAGGGCTGAATGATCAGGGTGCGGGCATCGGGAGAGGAGATGGTGGCCACACCGTTCAGCGGGGTCTCACTGCCATAATACTCCACGGTGATCCGATCCAGAACCTGCGGGTTGGCCCGCCCGGCGCGGACCGCGCCGAAGTCGTCGGCCAGGTGCTCCAGGGTCTTGTCCATTCTTCTGGAATATTCCTTGAAATCAACGCTCATTTGTTAATCCTCCTTAACGATCGTTCCGATTTTTTCTCCGCATACCACGCGGAGGATGTTTTGGGGGTCTTTCAGGGCAAAGCATACCAGGGTCATGTGGTTATCCATCGCCAGCGTCATGGCGGTGGTATCCGTGGCCTGGAGATGACGGGCCAGCACCTCGTCGTAGGTCAGCTGGTCGAACTTGACAGCGGTGGGGTCCTTGTTGGGGTCGGCGGAATAGATGCCGTCCACATTCTTGGCCATCAGGATGGCGTCCGCCTCGATCTCCACGCCCCGGAGCACCGCGCCGGTATCGGTGGAGAAATAGGGGTTGCCGGTGCCGCCGGCGAAGATGACCACCTTGCCCTCGTTCAGGTAGCGGTCGGCGGTGTCACGGGTAAAGTACTCGGCGAACTTGTTCATCTCCACCGCGGTAAGCACCCGGGCATCCATGCCGTGCTTTTCCAGGGCATCCGCCACCGCGATGGAATTCATCACCGTGGCCAGCATTCCCATGGCGTCGCCGTGGGAGCGCTGCATCTTGTCCGCGCCGTCCTTTACCCCGCGCCAGAAGTTGCCGCCGCCGATGACCAGGCCGATCTGAACGCCCAGGGCGCGGCACTGACGGATGACCTCGCACACGGAATTGATCACGCCGAAGTCCAGCCCCCGGTGGGCCTCGCCGGCCAAGGCCTCACCGCTGACCTTCAGCAAAATGCGCTTGTATTTGACTTCTGCCAAATTCTCTCACTCCTTTGTTCCAGCTGTCTGCGCCTGTGCAGATTGCATCGACTGTATTTTAGCATAAAACAAATCATTGGACAACCATAAAAAGCGATTTTTTTATTTGTTTACATTTTACACATGCACCGCCGCCGAAAGGAATGAAACTGGCGTTATTTTTTATTGCAAACCGCGATCAAATGGGGTATAATGCCTTATTATATGTTTTGTACTCATTCCAGCAAAAGAGAGGATGTTTTGATATGGCAGAAGCCACTGAAAGCAAGAACTTTATCCACGCTTTTATCGACGAGGACATCGCCGAGGGCGGCCGGTTTGCCGGCAAAACCGTGCACACCCGTTTCCCGCCGGAGCCCAACGGCTACCTGCACATCGGCCACTGCAAGGCGCTGATCATCGACTTCGGCACGGCGGAGAAATACGGCGGCCTGTGCAACCTGCGCATGGACGACACCAACCCCACCAAGGAGGACGCCGAATACGTGGAGGCCATCCAGGACGACATTCACTGGCTGGGCTTCGACTGGGGCGACCGCTTCTTCTTCGGCTCCGACTACTTTGAAAAGGACTACGAGTATGCCGTGGAGCTGATCAAAAAGGGACTGGCCTACGTATGCGAGCTGACCCCGGAGCAGTTCAAGGAATACCGGGGCGATCTGAACACCCCCGCCGTCTCCCCCTACCGGGACCGGCCCATTGATGAGAGCCTGGACCTGTTCGCCCGGATGCGGGCCGGAGAATTCGAGGACAACCGCTACACCCTGCGGGCCAAGATCGACCTGGCCTCCGGCAACTTCAATATGCGCGACCCGGTGATCTACCGCATCCGCCACATGCATCACCACCGCCAGGGGGACAAGTGGTGCATCTATCCCATGTACGACTTTGCCCATCCCATCCAGGACGCCCTGGAGGGCATCACCCACTCCCTGTGCTCCCTGGAGTTTGAGAATCACCGCCCGCTGTACAACTGGGTGGTGGAGCACGTGTCCGTCCCCTGCCATCCCCGGCAGATCGAGTTTGCCCGGCTGGGCATCGACCACACCGTGCTCTCCAAGCGCAAGCTCCGCGCCCTGATCGAGGGTGGCTACGTCTCCGGCTGGGACGATCCCCGGATGCCCACCCTATGCGGCCTGCGCCGCCGGGGCTATACCCCCGCCTCCATCCGCAACTTCTGCGAGAGCGTGGGCGTGGCCAAGTCCCCCAACACCATCGAGTACGCCTTCCTGGAGTCCTGCCTGCGCAAGGATCTGGACGCCACCGCTCAGCGGGTGATGGCAGTGCTGAAGCCCGTGAAGCTGACCATCACCAACTATCCCGAGGGGCAGTCCGAGTCCTTTGAGATCGAGAATAACCCCAACAACCCCGATGACGGCAAGCGCACCATCACCTTCTCCCGGGATCTGTGGATCGAGGCCGACGACTTCCTGGCCCAGCCCATCCCCAAATACAAGCGCCTGTACCCCGACGGCCCCGAGTGCCGCCTGAAGGGCGCCTATGTAATCCAGTGCACCGGCTGCGTCACCGACGAAAACGGCAACGTTACCGAGGTTCTGGCCACCTATGACCCCGACTCCAAGGGCGGCGACCCCGCCGACGGGCGGAAGATCAAGGGCGCGACCATCCACTGGGTGGACGCCAACAACTGCCACGACGCCGAGGTGCGGCAGTACAGCAACCTCTTCGACGATCCCGACCCCGACGCCGCCGGAAAGGATTTCCTGGCCTGTATGAATCCCAATTCCCTGGAAGTGCTCACCGGCTGCAAGGTCGAAGCCTCTCTGGGCGACGCCAAGGCCCCCACCTCCTATCAGTTCATGCGCCTGGGCTACTTCTGCCCGGACAGCCGGGACTGCACCCCGGAGCACCTGGTATTCAACCGCTCCGTCAGCCTGAAGGACAGCTTCAAGCCCGCAAAGTAAACGTCCCCATAAAATCCATGGCTCCCCAATGGGGGAGCTGTCGAGCCTAGCGAGACTGAGGGGGTGTTGTTCGTTGGATGGTAACAGCTCAAAGTTACCGATGACACCCCCTTTGCCGCTGTCGCGGCAAAAAGCAGATGTATGATTGCCACCGGCAATCATTGCTATCCTGATTCGCTGCGCGGAGCACCACC
>USEU01000056.1 GCA_900553805.1 uncultured Eubacteriales bacterium | reverse complement strand
CAATCATCAAGATTCTGATTCGCTGCGCGGAGCACCACCCCATCGGGGAGCCAAGAGGGCCGCTGCGAATTCGCCCAAGATTTCATAAAATCGCACGTTCCTACCGCAACCCCTCAGTCAGGCCCCTTGGGCCTGCCAGCTCCCCCATCGGGGAGCCAAGTGAAACAAGGAGAACCCCATATGCATTTGACGTTTAAAACCCGCCGCCGGATCCAGCGTGTGGCCACCGTGGCCCTGATCGTGCTGCTGATCGTGATCCTGGTGGCCTTCTGCTGGAATATCTGGGTGGCCCGCTACGTGGTGTATACCCGCGACGGCGCGACGCTGGACTTCTCCCGGGAGCCCCTGCCGGAGATAAACGAATTTGTCTCCTCCGGCCAGTCGGAGGTCCTGGAGACCGTACCCATTTTCTATAACGAGGGTTCCGACTCCGTGGACCTGTCCCAGGAGCTGACTGCCCTCAACGGCTATTACATCGATTATGACATGCTCAAGGGCACCAGCATGGATGAGATCAAGGCGGACCTGAACCAGCTCAAGGCCGGTACGCCCATCATGCTTGAACTCAAGGGCGGCTACGGCTCCTTCTACTATACCTCCAGCCTCACCGGGGCGGTCGGCTCCGCCAGCGTGAACGTGTCCGCGGTGGACGAGCTGATCCAGTACATCCGCTCCAAGGGCTTCTACATGATCGCCAGGGTGTCCGCCTTCCGGGATTACGATTTCGGCAACCGCAACGTGACCTCCGGCCTGTATGTGAAAAGCCGGATCGGCCTGTGGATGGACAGCGGCGGATGCTACTGGCTGGATCCCACCAGCGCCAACACCCTGGGCTGGATCACCTCCGTGGTCAACGAGGTGCGGGGCCTGGGCTTCAACGAGGTGGTGCTGGACAATTTCCGCTTCCCGGCGGAGACGGATAAGTACATCTTCAACGGCAACATGGACGAGGCCATCACCAACGCCGCCACCACCCTGATGGCCAACTGCGCCACGGATACCTTTGTGGTGTCCTTCTGCGGCGCGACCCCCACCTTCCCCCTGCCGGAGGGCCGCAGCCGCCTGTACCTGTCCGGCGTGCAGGCCCAGGAGGTAGGCGCGAAGGCCTCCCAGTTCACCTACGAAAACCCGGCGGGCCGCCTGGTCTTCCTCAGCGACACCAACGACACCCGCTTCGACGCATACAGCGTCCTGCGCCCCCTCTCCGTCGCCGAAGGCCTGGAAGCCCAAAAGGCCGACATGGAGCAATAAAACACTTGGCTCCCCCGTTCTTGGGGGAGCCGTATCAATTTCATCCAATATTTTACCCGCTTTTGTCTCTTGCGAAAACCTTCAAAAACGGTTACAATGTGTTCTATTCAGAAAAACGGGAGGATTTTATGGAGAAAAGAGCGAAGCGCGACGGGTTTTACGGGGAGCTGATGCGTCTGGTGGTGCCCATCGGCATTCAGAATTTTATGCTGGCGCTGGTCAGCGTGACGGACGCGGTGATGCTGGGGCGGCTGGGGCAGCAGGAGATGGCCTCGGTGTCCCAGGCGGGGAACGTGCAGTTCTTCCTCAGCCTGCTGGTCACGGGCTTCAGCATCGGCGTGGGCATCATGGCCGCCCAGTATTGGGGCAAGGGGGACGGGAAGTCCATTGAGGAGATCGCCCCCACGGGCCTGAAGATCATCCTGGCCATCGGCGGCGCGGTGACCCTGGCGGCGCTGTTGGCTCCCCGGGCGCTGATGGCCGTCCTCACCAGCGATCAGGGGCTCATCCCCCTGGGGGCGGAGTACCTGCGGGTGGTGGCTCCCTCCTATTTCCTGTGCGGCATCACCCAGGTATACTTTGCGATTCTGAAAAACACCGGCCACACGGCGGAAAGCTCCGTCATCAGCTCCGTGGCGGTGGTGACGAATATCATCCTCAACGCCGTTTTCATCTTCGGCCTGCTGGGCTGCCCGGCCATGGGCATCGCCGGGGCGGCGCTGGCCACGGTGATCTCCCGGGTGGTGGAGCTGGCCCTGGCGGCGGCGGTCACCCGGCGCAAGAGCGCGGTGCAGCTGCGCTGGAGCTGGCTGGCCCGGCGGCCGGACCGGCTGCTGCTCCAGGATTTCCTGCGCTATACCATGCCGGTGATCGGGGCCAGCCTGGTGTGGGGCATCGCCTATATGTCCTATTCCGTGGTACTGGGCCACATGGACGGGGACGCGGTGGCGGCCAACTCCGTGGTGGCGGTGGCCAAGAGCCTGATCTCCTGCCTGATCCGGGGCGTGGGCGGCGGCGCGGGCATCCTCATCGGCAATCTGCTGGGAGCCAACCTGCTGGACAAGGCCAAGGACTACGGCAGGCGGCTCACCCGGCTGTCCGTCATCATCGGCATCGTCACCGGGGCGCTGCTGGTGGCGGCCACGCCGGTCATCATGGGCATTACGGAGCTGACCCCCCAGGCGGCCAGCTACCTGAAGATCATGATCGCCTTCACCGGCCTGAACCTGGCGGCCCAGTCGGTGAATCACGTGGTGCTGGACGGCATCTTCGGAGCCGGGGGCGACGCCAAATTCGACATGAACAACAACATCATCTTCATGTGGTGCATCTGCGTCCCCCTGAGCCTGATGGCCGCCTTCTGGTGGCACTGGAGCGCCCCGGTGGTGTTCTGCCTGTGCAGCATGGACGAGATCATCAAGCTCCCGGTGGTCTTCCTCCACTACCGCAAATACATCTGGCTGCGCAACATCACAAGAGATACGTAAGGCCCGCCGCACAATTTGGCAAAAATCCAGGCTGGGGCTTCTTGCCAAATTGTGCGGTGTTGCCTTAAGCATATCTTAATTTGACATCCCTCCGAATTGCAATTATCATAGATGCAAAGAGGAAAAAATTGCCTTTGCTGAATGAAAATACGACAAATCGGAGGGATTTTTATGAAAATGCGCAGTGTCGTCCGTCTGTCTGCCCTGATGCTCGCCCTTGTCCTGACGCTGGGGGCGGGGGCGGCGGCCGGGGCGGAGGGGACGCGGGTGTGCGGCATCCGGGCGGAGTCCACCCGGGAGCTGTATGATTCCCTGATCGGCACCGGCGAATGGGACCACCGCAGTCAGGAGACCCGGGACCGGCTCTATCAGTCCTTCCCCGCGCCCAGCGAGGGGGCGTACGCCCTGTCCTATAACCTGGTGGAAAACGTGACCGTGGACATCCAGGGAAGCCCCGTGCCGCTGGATGAGGCGGTCTCCGGCGGCATGGTGTCCGTGGAGGCGCTGCTGGCCGCCGCCCGGCAGGACGCGGAGGCGGGCGTCAGCTTTGAATTCATCCGCACCAAAAACGGCCTGACGGAATACACCTACTGCTACCCGGATTACAACCTGGTATTCTGCGACGATGTGCTGGAGACGCCGGACGGAAAGAGCCATCTGATCCGCTCCCTCCAGGTGGCGGCCCCCGGCACGCCGGGGACGGTGGACACCGCCCTGACCGACCCGGACAGCCCCTACCGCTACCCCATCGACCGGGAGGAATGGGGCCTGGATTTCCAGGTGCTGGAGGCGGACAGCGGCAGCGTGACCCTGGAGATCACCCAGTCCGGCGGCCAGCAGTTCGGCCAGCTGGTGCTCCAGCGCGGCGGCGTCTACACCGCCGGTGACCTGGACGGCGCTCAGGAGGTCTGCTTTGTGGAGCTGACCCCGGCCCAGCCCCTGACCATGGAGGGCACCACCCAGGTCACCCTCCGCTGGGCCCAGCCCCAGGAGCGCGGCGATTACCTCCTCCGCCTCAGCCTCCACGACAATTTCACCCAGCAGGACATCCCCCCGCTCTCCCAGGACTTCCACGAATACCAGACTTACTACGTGGAATTCCAGATCAAGTGACCTCCCCTTAAAACAAACAAAGGCGAATTCGTACAGTCCGAAACGGACATCGCACGAATTCGCCTTTCTACGTTGAATGGAATGCACCCCCTACATTTCCGTTCGGCTCAAAAAATCTTCCCCGGATTCAGGATGTTCTGGGGATCAAAGACCTGCTTGATGCCCTGCATCAAGGACAACGGGGTGTCGCCGTATTGGCGGCGGAGGTAGGGCTTTTTGGCGTAGCCGATGCCGTGCTCGCCGGAGACCAGGCCGCCCAGCTCGGTGGCTTTCCGGTACATGCGGTCGAAGATGGCGTCCCGGGTCTGATGCCAGGCCTCGTCGGAGAGGGCGTCCCGGCAGATGTAGACGTGGAGGTTGCCGTCGCCGGCGTGGCCGAAGCTGGGGATGCGGACCCGGAATTCATCCGAAAGGGCGTGGGTGTATTTGATGAAGGTATCCACCCGGTTGCCGGGGACCACCACGTCGCATTCGTCCATCTCCGTGGTAGAGGCCTTGATGGCCTCCAGGAACGCGCCCCGGGCGGACCAGACGGATTTCTTCCGCTCCTCGGTGTCCACGATGTAGGCGTCCAGCGCGCCGATGCCCAGGCACAGCTCCGCCACGGCGGACAGGTCCCGGTCCACCTGCTCCTGGCTGCCGCCGTCGAAGGTCAGCAGAATGTAGGCGTCGTTTTTGGTATCGGGGAAGCGCTTGCCCAGGTAGCTTTCGGAGAACAGGATGGTATCCCTGGACATATACTCAATGGCGGTGGGGGTGACCTTGGAGGAGATGATATGGGGCACCGCCTCGATGGCGGACTTTATATCCGGGAAGGGCACCAGCAGGCTCAGGGACACCTTGGGCAGGGGCACCAGCTTCAGCACCGCCTCGGTGATGATGCACAGTGTCCCCTCGGAGCCGATGACCAGATCCTTCAGGCTGTACCCGGAGCTGTTCTTGGCCACCGCCGCGCCGAAGGTCTGCACTTCGCCGCTGGGCAGCACCACGGTCAGGGCGCGCACATAGTCCCGGGTCACCCCGTACTTCACCGCCCGCATGCCCCCGGCGTTGGTGGAGATATTGCCGCCGATGGTGGCGCTCTTCTCCCCCGGATCGGGGGGATACAGCAGGTCGTGCTCTTCGGCGAAGGCGGCCAGCTCCATCAGCAGCACGCCGGGCTGGACGGTGACGGTGAGATTCTCCGTGTCCAGCGACAGAATCTCATTCATTTTCGTGGTCTCCAGCAGGATGCCGCCGCAGATGGGCACCGCCGCCCCCACCAGGCCGGTGCCGCTGCCCCGGACGGTGACGGGAATGACCCGGGCGCTTGCCAGGCGCATCATTTCCGAAACCTCCCGGGTGGTGCGGACCCGCACCAGGACCTCGGGCATGTGGGACACATCCCCCAGCTCGTCATGGGCGTAGTCGGGGTTGATTCCCTCCCCCAGGAGCACATTTTCCGGGCCGACGATGGCCCGCAGGGCGTCGATATCCGCCTGTGTTACCTTGTTGTACATCAGGATACCCCCTTGATCTGCTGGATCAGCCTGGGAAGAATTTCGTTCACGTCCCCCACCACCCGGTAGTGGGCCACATCGAAGATGGGCGCGGCGGGGTCGGAATTGACGGCCACGATGCACTCCGCCGCCTTCATGCCCGCGGCGAACTGCACCGCCCCGGAGATGCCCAGGGTGATGATGAGCTTGGGCTTGACGGTGCGGCCGGAAAGGCCGATCTGGTGCTTGGCGTCGTACACGTTGCTCTCCACCAATGGGCGGGAGCAGGCCACCACGCCGCCCAGCAGCTCCGACAGCTCCGCCGCCCAGGCCCGGGCCGCCTTGCCCGACGCGCCCCGGCCCACGGCCACGATCACATCCGCCTCGGCGATGTCGATGTCCCTGGGCTTTTCCTGGGTGCTGAGCACGTCGATGGCGGAGCGCCGCATTTCCTCGGTGACGGGCATGGGCACCACCTCGCCGGCGGCGGCCTCGCTGGGCTTCGGCTCGCTGAACACCTTATAGCGCACGGTGCAGAACTGGGGCCGGGTGTGGGGGGTGACGATCTGGGCCATGATGTTGCCGCCGAAGGCGGGGCGAATCTGGACAAGATCGGTATTTTCCTTCATATCCAGGATGGTGCAGTCCGCCGTCAGCCCCGTGCGGCACCGGGCGGCCACCCGGGGGGCCAGCTGCCGCCCCAGATTGGTGGCCCCCACCAGAATGGAGGAGGGGCGCTTGCGCTGGATGAAATCATAGAATGCCTGGGCGTAGGGCTCGATGCGGAACTCCGCCAGGGCAGGATCGTCGTAGACGAACAGGGCGTCCGCCCCATAGTGCCGCAGGGTCTGGACGCAGCCGTCCAGCTGGTGGCCGATGGCCAGCACCCACACGGGGTGGCCCGTCACGGCGGCCAGCTCCCGGGCCTTGCCGATCAGCTCGTAGGTCACCCGGTGAATTTTGCCGCCGGAGCAGTCGGCGTAGACGCAGATGCCCCGCCAGGCGGCGCGGTCAACGGTTTTGGCTTCCTCCTGGAATTCCACCAGGCCGCCGCTTTTGCGCACGCACATTTTGCACAGCTTGCAGCCGGAGGAGATGTCCAGCTGCCCATTTTCATAGGAGATCGCGCCGAATGGGCAGATCTCCACCAGCGCCGGCGCGTTTTCCGGGGTAATGAGATGATGGTTGATGATGAGCTTTCCCATATGGCCGCCCCCTTACACGAATTTTTTCTGCCGCAGCAGCGCCAGCAGCGCCTGGGCCTGGGTGCCGGCGTCCCCGTCCAGGGTTTCCCGCCCGCCGGTTTTCTCCGGGGGGAAGATGCGCTCCACCTGGGTGGCGGAGCCGCTCAGACCATAGTGATCCGGGTCCTGATCCGCAAAATCCGCGAAGCGCAGCATCCGCACCCGGTCGTCGGTGAGCTGACGGCGGATCTTATAGGAGGGCAGCCGGGGGGTATTGATGTCCGCGTCCATGCTCAGCAGGCAGGGCAGGGCGATGCGCAGCCGGATGAGCCGGTCATCCAGCCCGGTGGTCAGAGAAAGCGTCCCGTCCCGGTAATCGTCCACGGACAGCACATTGCTCACATTGGGCAGCCCCAGGTATTCCGCCAGCTCCGCGCCCACCTGGGCAGTGTCGCCGTCGGTGGTCTGCTTGCCGCAGATGATGAGATCAAATTCCCCGCACTGGCGGACGCCCTGGGAGAGGGTGTAGGCCGTGGCCAGCACGTCCGCCCCGGCAAATTTGCGGTCGGAAAGCACCGTGCCGCCGGAGGCGCCCATGCAGATGGCCTCCTGGATCACCGCCCTGGCCTGGGGCGGCCCCATGGTCAGGCACTCCACGCTGCCGCCGAACCGCTCCGCCAGACTGAGGGCGGCCTCGATGGCGTACAGGTCATAGGGGTTGCACTTGCTGGGCACCCCGCTGCGCTTCAGCACCCCGCTGACCGGGTCCACCTCCACATTGCTGGACCCCGGCACCTGCTTGATGCACACAAGAATCTTCATATCCAAAACCTCCCGGTTTGCTCGAACGCGGTATTGCTTTAAAAGCATACAACCGAAACCCTCCGCTGTCAATCAAAGCGCGCCCTTTCCCAAAACCGAGAACAAAGATTTGGCTGGTTACCCAGTTTTAAAGTCAGAAAACTGGATAAAATGCACATATTTCGTAGAAAAATACCGATACATTTTTGCCGATTATGACAGAAATCATACTGAACTCCAATTAAAATCTTTAAAAAAGATTTTAATTGCCTGAAGGGCATGGAGTTCATATGAGACTTGTTTTGTGATTTCTTTCCTTAGGCAACACCGCGCAATTGTGTCTGCGAGCCGCAGCCGTCTTTTTGCCAAATTGTGCGGTGTTGCCTTAGTTTTCCTTCCACCTTGTGAACAGGTCCCGGTTGGATTGGAGGTAGTCGCAGGAGATGCGGATGGTGTCTTCGGTATCGGCGCGGGATTCGGCGAAGATGGGGGTGGGGTTGCAGCCGCCGGAGAGGACGCCCACGTCGGAACGGGCGAAGGAATTGCCGCAGTTCTGGCAGATCACGTGCTCCCCCTGGGCCACGAAATAGGCCTTGCGGGAGCCGTTGCACACCTGGCAGGTATTGAAGGCGGTGCGCAGGGTGCCGTCGGCGTCCTTGGCGGCCAGGACCTCCATTTGCAGGCCGTCCACGGTAACGGAATAGATGCGGATGTCCTCGGACAGCTCCGCCTTGGGAATTTCCAGGTACTCCCCCTGGCCGAGGGCGGCCTGCTCCTGCTTGCCGCAGCCGCTGAGCAGCGCCGGAAGCGCCAGGGCAAGGGCCAAAATAAAACGCTTTTTCATTTCATAAATCCTCCTTCGATGTTAAGCACTCTTGGCTCCCCAATGGGGGAGCTGGCAGCCCGTAAGGGCTGACTGAGGGGGTGTTGTTCGTTGAATGGTGACAGCTCAAAGCTACCGACGACACCCCCTTTGCCGCTGTCGCGGCACGAAACAGAGGTATGATTGCCACCGGCAATCATTACTATCTTGATTCGCTGCGCGGAGCACCACCCCCAAAGGGGGCAGCAAGTTTGGGCAGCTTTAGGTTGTGACGGTGATGGTGCCGTGGATCATGCCCATCCAGCAGCTGTATGTGTATGTGCCGGGGGCGGCGGGGGTGAATTCGATGGCGTTGTCCCCCGGCGTGAAGCTGTGCTCCAATTGCAGCTCCCGCTGGAAGAAGCGATCGTTGCAGCCGTTGATGTCCTCATCGTCGGCGTGAATGATCCAGCGGACGGGGACGCCCGCCCGGACCTGAATGCCGGGATAGGCTCCGGGGCGCAGGTCGCTTTCCACGATCTGGACGCCGTCCTCCATCCGCGCCTGGGCGGCCTCTCCCGTCCCCGGGAGCAGGGGCAGCACCGCCAGCGCCGCCAGCAGGATCAGCCCCACCGGCAGGGCGGCGGTTTTCCGGCCCGCCAGATTGAAGATCAGCAGTCCCATGCCCAGCAGCGCCGCCCCGGCGGCCAATTGCGCCGGGGTGAACAGGCCCGCCAGGCTGCCCCCCTGGCCCACCATGGCCAGCCCCAGCACCGCGATGACCACCGCTCCCAGCAGCGTCACGGCCCGGGTGAATTTCTTCCCCAGCAGCCCCACGGCGGAGCCGAAGGCCAGCATCAGCGGCATGGTGCCCAGAGCGAACAGGAGCATGGACAGCCCGCCCCGCACCGGGCTTCCGCTGGCCAGGGCCAGCAGCTGCATGCTTTGCAGCGGCCCGCAGGGCATCAGCCCGTTCAGCAGCCCGATGGCAAAGGGGCCGAGCGCCCGCCTGGGGAAGAGGCGGGGCAGCTGCCGGCCGCGCCTTGGCAGCAGACCCAGCATGTTCAGCCCCATGGTCACCATGGCCGCCCCGGCCAGCAGCTTCACCGCCCCCTGCAAGCCGTAGGATAGGGTGACGGAGGCGGCCTCCAGACCCATGCCCACCGCGCCCAGCGCCGTGCCCACGGCGGTATAGGACAGGAGCCTGCCCAGATTATAGCGCACGGTGGGCTTCCAGGCGGCCTTCGTCTGCCGGACGCCGGAGAGGCTCTGGGACAGCCCGATGCCGCCGCACATGGCCACGCAGTGCACCGAGGTCAGCAGCCCCACCACGAAGAGCATCCCATAGCCCATGGAGCCGTCCGCCAGCTGGGAGGGGGTCAGGTAGTTGAGAATTCCCCACCTGTTTAGTAGGTAGAAGGAGCAAAAAAGAAGGACGACGGTCCCCGCCGTCTTCCAGGGCCGCCCCAGAGGCTTCACAGATGCCTCGTACCCCGCCGCCTGCACCGCCCGGCACAGGAAATCCGGGTCCGTCCCGGCCCGGCAGCGCACCCGCGCCGTCCCGCGGCCATAGGATACCTCCGCCGCCTGCACGCCCCGCGCTTCCTCCAGCGCCCGCTTCACCCGCGCCGCGCAGCTGCCGCACTGCATCCCGCCGATATAAAGCAAAACCTCCATGGCTCGTCGCCTCCCGCGTCCAAAATCGCCCCGGATTATAGCAAAGCTGCCCCGCAAAGTCAAGAAACACTTTGTGAACAAAATCGATGACGATGGGGTGCATCCTTGGCTCCCCGGTGGGGGAGTCAAGTGGCCTGTACGGATTCGCCTTGGCGCATTTCAAATGGCATTCTGCGTACCGCAAACCCCTCCGCCACGCTAACGCGCGGCCCTCCTCAGCTTTGCATTAAGCAGCTGTACGCCATTCTATGAATGGCTACACCTGCTAAACCTTTCAGGGGAGGTTAAACTCGGTTCCCCAATGGGGGAGCTGGCAGCCCACAAGGGCTGACTTAGCGATGCGCAGGCGCCATGCAAGCGAGCAACCGCCGTCAGGCGGCTCTTAGCGAGTCGCAGAGGGGGTGTGGTTCGTTGAATGGAAACAACTCAAAGCTACCAACGGCACCCCCTTTGCCGCTTCGCGGCACGAAACAGAGGTATGATTGCCACCGGCAATCATTACTATCTTGATTCGCTGCGCGGAGCACCACCCCCAGAGGGGGCAGCAAGGGAGCCTTGGTAAAGTTTTTTGGCTTTCTGCTTGACGGAAAGTGGACAATGGGGTATGATAAACGCAAACATTTGTCCGAGGGAGTGAGCGCGTATGGGCAGCGGAAAGGCGGAGCCGTTGGAGGAGCGGGTGTTTCAGGAGGAGCCGATCCGGCCCCGGCAGAGCGCCTCTGCGGACCGGCTGCCTGCCTATGTGCGGGAGGTGGTGGGGAAATACCTGCCCCGGCGGGGGAACGCGCCCGCCGAAAAGCTGCCCTCGCTGCTGCGGGCGGCCCGGTCCCTGGAGCAGGGCAGCGCCGCCATGTATCAGAACCGGCGCAGTCTCTTCCTCAAGCAGGCCCGGCTCCTGGCGGGGTACGAGGACGATTACCCCGAGCTGCTCCGGGTCACCCGCTATTTCCCCACCTACGATTCCCTCACCGACCGGGAGCTGCGCAGCTATTTTTCCTGGCGCACCCGTGTGCGCCGGGGGGACGCGCCGGAGGCGTGCACCACCTTCGCCTTCCTCTATCTCTATGAGCTCATTAACCAGGTCGGGGCGGGCAGCCCGGTGGAGGGGCTGAAAAAAATGGACGCCTTCGTGGACCGTTACGGCGGGGTGGACAGCACCGTGCCCCGCTACTATCGGAGCTGGCGCAAGTCCTATATTCTGTATTATAATCTCTCCGACAGCTTCTGGCAGGAGGACGGGGAGCCGGACGGGTCGGCGTACTTCGACATTCTGGACAGCGCCCCGGAGCAGCCGGCGGAGGCCGTGATGCAGGCGGTGACGGCGCTGGCCCCCGGCTGGCTGGGCCGCAGCAAATTCTGTAAGACCCACCGGCAGGACATGGAGCGGGTAGTCGCCGCCGTGGTGGGGCAGATGTGCCTGCACTACCGCAGGCGCGGCGGCCGCAGCCTGAGCGAGCAGCTCTTCGGCGGGCTGCGGGAGCGGCCCTTTGAGCTGTTTCCGGCGGCGGTGTTCTGCGACCCGCTGAAGAAGCGGGAGGCCGCTTATTACCTCACCGACACCCACTATTTTATGTGTTCCGGCGGCTATTGGGTGGAGGCTGGCCGGTTCATCGGCCAGCGGGGGCAGAAGAAGCTGGACGGGCTGATGAAGTCCATCGATGCCAGCCTGCGCGACGCCCTGGAGCCGGGCAAGCCCCTGCTGCGGCCGGAGCAGTCCAAATGGGTGGAAAAGGCCATCGCGGGGGAAATTCAGGCCCTGCTGGACGAGAAGGAAAAGGCCCGGCAGGCTGCCCAGCGGGTCGCCATTGATTTCGGCGCCCTGGCCGCCATCCGCCGGGATGCTGCCGTCACCCAGGAAAGGCTGCGCATTGAGGACGAGCTGGAGGAGGAAGCGCCTCCCGCCCCCGCCCCGGAGCCGGTCCCGGCCAGCGCCGGCATCCCGGCCCGGGAGCCGGGAGAGGACTGCCCCCTGAACGCGGCGGAATACCGCCTGCTCCAATGCCTGCTCTATGGCCGCCCCACCGACTGGGTCCGACGGGAGGGAAAAATACTGTCCGTTTTATTGGACGGCATTAATGAGAAGCTGTATGATATCTTCCAGGACTCCGTGGCAGAGGATGACGGGCTGGTAGAGGACTATATTGACGAACTGAAAGAGATGGTAGCACCATGAAAATACCCAAGCGAATCGCCCAGACCCTGATGAATTCCCTGAAGGGCGGCGTGGTGCCCCGGGTGGGGCTTTCCTACGTCACCGTGGGGCGCAGGGCGGAGATCGAAGCGCTGCTGCGGGATGTGGACATCATTGCCGACGGCGGCGCGTCCTTCCGCTTCATCGTGGGCAAATACGGCAGCGGCAAGAGCTTCCTGCTGCAAACCATCCGCAACTATGTGATGGCCAAGAATTTCGTGGTGGTGGACGCCGACCTGTCCCCGGAGCGGCGGCTCCAGGGCACCAGAGGCCAGGGCCTGGCCACCTATAAAGAGCTGATCCGCAACATGTCCACCAAGACCAAGCCCGAGGGCGGCGCGCTGCCCCTGATCCTGGACCGCTGGATCAGCAGCGTGCAGCAGGAGGTGCTGGAGCAGACCGGCCTGTCCGTCGCCGACCCCGGGCTGGAGCGGGCGGTGGAGAAGAAGATCTCCGCCGTGATCTACTCCCTGAACGAGATGGTCCACGGCTTCGACTTTGCCCGGCTGCTCACCGCGTACTATCAGGCCCACCGGGCCGGGGACGACGAGACCAAGGCCAAGGTGCTCAAATGGTTCCGGGGCGAGTACGCCACCAAAACCGAGGCCCGGGCGGAGCTGGGGGTGAGCATCGTCATCACCGACGACGATTGGTACGAATACCTCAAGCTCTTCGCCGCCTTTCTGAACCGGGCGGGCTACGCCGGGATGCTGGTGCTCATCGACGAGCTGGTGAATATCTATAAAATTCCCAACGCCATCACCCGGCAGTATAACTATGAAAAGATCCTCACCATGTACAACGACGCCATGCAGGGCAAGGCCCAGCACATCGGCTTCATCCTGGGCGGCACCCCCCAGTGCATGGAGGACCCCCGCCGGGGCGTATACAGCTACGAGGCCCTGCGCTCCCGCCTGGCCGACGGCCATTTTTCCGGCGAGCACAAGGACCTGCTGTCCCCGGTGATCCGCCTGCTGCCCCTGACCAACGAGGAAATGCTGATCCTCATCGAAAAGCTGGCGGACATCCACGCGGGGCTGTATGAATACGACCAGATCGTCACCCAGCGGGACATGGTGGATTTCATCGAGATCGAGTTCGGCCGCATCGGCGCGGACAGTCACATCACCCCCCGGGAGGTCATCCGCGACTTCATCCAGGTGCTGGACATCGTCTACCAGAACCCCGGCATCAGCGTCCGCGCCCTCCTGGGCAGCGACAGCTTCCAATACGCCCAGAACGCCGTCCAGGAAGAAGCCGCCGCCAGCGCATTTGCGGAGTTTGATATCTGACCTCCGGCAGGGGACGCACCGAACCTCCCCTGAAAGGGGAGGCGGCGCAACAGCGCCGGAGGGGTCAGCCGCGGTACGCAGAATACCATCTAGAATGAACCAAGGCGAATCCGTACAGGCCTCTTGCTGCCCCCTCTGGGGGAAGTGCCGCGAAGCGGCAAAGGGGGTGCCGTTGGTATTTTTGAGTTGTC
>USEU01000055.1 GCA_900553805.1 uncultured Eubacteriales bacterium | reverse complement strand
AGCAGCTGTACGCCATTCTGCGAATGGCTACACCTGCTAAACCTTTCAGGGGAGGTTTTTGGGCTTCCCGTCACTTCACGAAGCTGTCGTACAGGACGTGGATGGCGGTTTTGAAATCCTTGTTGTCCACGCCGAAGATGATGTTCAGTTCGTCGGGGCCCTGGTTGATCATGCGGATGTTGACGCCGGCCTCGCCCAATGTGGCGAAAATCTTGCCGGAGATGCCGGGGCGGAAGGCCATCTTGCGGCCCACGGCGGCCACCACGGCGATCTGGTCGTGGACGGTGAGGGTATCCGGCTCCAGTTCCTTCTGAATTTCAGCCATGATGGTATACAGGCTGGGGGCGATGGCCTCGGTGGGCAGGACGATGGAAACATTGTCGATGCCGTTGGGCACGTAGTCAATGGAGACATTGTGCCGCTCAAAGATGGTCAGCACCCGGCGCAGGCAGCCCACCTCGCCGGACAGGCCCCGCTTGGTCAGGGAGATGATGCTGAAATCCTTCTTGCCGGTGATGCCGGTGATGAAGCGGTCGGGGTCGGAATCGGTGGGGAAGGACTCCTTGATCATGGTGCCGGGGTCGTCGGGGGCGTTGGTATTGCGGATGTTCAGGGGGATGTTCTTCTCCCGCACGGGGAAGATGGTGCCCTCGTGGAGCACCTGCGCGCCGGAATAGCTCAGCTCCCGCAGCTCGTCGTAGGTGACCTCGGGGATGGTGGCCGGATCGTCCACAATCCGGGGGTCGGCCATGAGGATGCCGGACACGTCCGTCCAGTTTTCGTATACGTCCGCATCCAGCGCGGCGGCGGCCAGCGCGCCGGTGATGTCGGAGCCGCCCCGGGAGAAGGTGCGGATCTTGCCGTCGGGCATCCGGCCGTAGAAGCCGGGAATGACCATGCCGAAGCCCTTGTCCCGCTCTTTCAGCAGCTCATAGGTGGCGCTCTGGTCCACGGTGCCGTCGTATTTGAAGCGCACCCAGTCCGCCGCGTCCACGAAAGCGAAGCCCAGATAGGCGGCCATCAGCCTGGCGGAGAAATATTCGCCCCGGCTGGCCAGCTCATCCTGGCTGACCATCTTGCGGTCCAGCCCGCTTTTCAGGGCGGCGAACTCGGATTCCAGATCCAGCTGGATGCCCAGCTCATCCCGGATCTCCAGATAGCGGGAGCGGATCATCTCAAAAATATTGGAGCAGTCCACCCCATACTGGGTGTGGGCGTGGCACAGGTAGAGCAGATCGGTGATCTTGTGGTCGCTGCCGAAGCGCTTGCCCGCCGCGGACACGATCACCACCCGCCGCTCCGGGTCGGCCAGCAGGATATCCCGCACCTTGCGGTACTGATTGGCATCCGCCATGGAGCTTCCGCCGAATTTCACAACTTTCATATGATCTCCTTTAGGCCAGCGCCGCGATGAAGGCGGACGGGTGTTCTTTGAGCCAGGCGTGGATCTCGGAGACGGGGGTGGGCGGGGTGATGATGCCGGAGGACCAGGTTTCCTCTGCCTCGCCCTGCCAGTCGCCCCGGATGTAATAGCGCAGGGCGGTGCGGTTATCCGCCGCCTGGGGCGCGCCGTAGGGGGCGTAGAAGCCCTTGCCGCTCAGCACATCCACCAGATCCTGCACCACATTGTATGCGGTGGGATAGCGGCCTGCGCCCTGGCCGTAGAAGCTCATGCGCTCGGAGGTCTCGCCCACGAAGGTGATGAGATTATAGTTCAGGGGCACCGCGCCCTCGGGGCTGGCGGCGTCCACCAGGGTGGGCTGGACATAGGCGCTGATGCCGCCGTCCGTGCGGCTGCCGGTGGAGATCAGCTTGCACACCCTGCCGTGCTGCCGGAAGCACTCCACGTCGGCGGCGGTGATGCTGCGGATGCCCGCCACGGGGACGGTCTGCTTGTCCAGGGAGATGCCGAAAGCAATGTTGCTGGAAAGAATCAGCTTGTGCCAGGTGTCGATGCCGTCCACGTCGGTGGCGGGGTTGGCCTCGGCGTAGCCCAGGGCCTGGGCCTGCTTCAGCGCCTGGTCATAGCCCAGCCCCAGGCGGGTCATATTGTCAAGAATATAGTTGCAGGTGCCGTTCATAATGCCGCCCACAGCGGTGATCTCCTGCACCCGGCGGGAGCGCTCCAGCTCGCTGAGCCAGCCGATGCCGCCGCCCACGGCGGCAGTACAGCGCAGGGACACGCCCTTTTCCGCTGCCAGAGGGATCAGCTCATCATAAAACGTGCAGACCATGGCCTTGTTGGAGGTGACCACGTTCTTGCCCGCCTTCAGCGCGGCGCTGACGAAATCGTAGCTGGGGTGCAGGCCGCCCATGGCCTCCACCACGGTGTCGATCTCCGGGTCGGCGGCAATGGCGGAGAAATCCTTCACCGCCTCGGCGTCGGGCAGCCGGATGTCCTCCAGGCACAGCACCTTGGAAACGTGCATGTCCGCCCGCTTCTGCACGATCTCATACACGCCCCGGCCAACCACGCCGAAGCCGCAAAGACCAATCTTCATATCTATCCCTCCGTTATTCAATCTGCACTTCAAAACGCGGATCCGGGCGGGCGCTTTTTGTATGCGCCACAAAAACAAA
Organism: uncultured Eubacteriales bacterium; assembly: GCA_900553805.1. Classification (GTDB taxonomy): domain Bacteria; phylum Bacillota; class Clostridia; order Oscillospirales; family Oscillospiraceae; genus Faecousia. The sequence continues at coordinate 11,433 of USEU01000055.1, read as the reverse complement.
CATCCGCGGCAAAAGGTACTTGAAATTTGTTACGGTTCAGTATATCATATAGCTTATCAGATTTCAACTACAACAAAATTCAAATGATTTCACCGATTATCGCCCGCTTTTGTGCAATTTATCGGTTAATAAGGAGGAAACTATGCGCTACCACTCCACCCGAAACGTCAATGAATCTGTGGACAGCGCCCAGGCGGTGCTGTCCGGCCTGGCCCCGGACGGGGGGCTGTATATGCCTGAAAAAATTCCCGCCCTGGACTGGGTAAATATTCTGCATGGGACGAGCCAGGAGATCTCCTGCGCCATCCTCTCCGCCCTGCTGCCGGACATTCCCGGCATGCGGCAGCTGGTGGCCAACGCCTACACCGGCAAGTTCGAGACCGAGGACCTGACCCCCAGCGTGCAGGCCGGGGATGTGACGGTGCTGGAGCTGTTCCGGGGGCCCACGTCCGCCTTTAAGGATGTGGCCCTGTCCATGCTGCCCCAGCTGCTCACCGCGGCCAAGCGGGAGAAGGGCGTGCAGGAGGATATCCTGATCCTCACCGCCACCTCCGGCGATACCGGCAAGGCGGCCCTGGTGGGCTTCCGGGATGTGCCGGGGGTGAAGATCTGCGTCTTCTATCCCGACGGCGGCGTCAGCCAGGTGCAGCGCGCCCAGATGGTGACCCAGGAGGGCGGCAACGTGGCCGTGTGCGCGGTACGTGGCAACTTCGACGACGCCCAGACCGGGGTGAAGCAGATCTTCACCGCCTTCCAGGACAAAGCCCTGCCCTTCCGCCTGTCCAGCGCCAACTCCATCAACATCGGCCGCCTGGCACCCCAGGTGATGTACTATTTCCGGGCCTACAAGGACCTGCTGGCCGCCGGGAAGATCCGGCTGGGCGACCGGGTGAACTTCTCCGTGCCCACCGGCAACTTCGGCGACATTCTGGCGGGCTACCTGGCCAAGCGGATGGGCCTGCCCGTGGGCATGCTGATCTGCGCCTCCAACGCCAACAATGTGCTCACCGATTTCATCACCACCGGCACCTACGACCGGCGGCGGCCCCTGCTCAAGACCACCTCCCCCTCCATGGACATTCTGGTGTCGTCCAACCTGGAGCGGCTGCTGTATCTGCTCTCCGGCGACACGGAGCTGGTGGCCGGGCTGATGAGGCAGCTGAAGGAGAACGGGGTCTACACCGTGCCTGAGACGCTGAAGGCGGCTATCGGGCGGGAATTCTGGGCCGCCTATTGCGACGACGACCGGGCCGCCGGGATCATCGGCCGGGTCTACCGGGAGGAGCACTACCTGTGTGACCCCCACACCGCCTCCGGCTTCGCGGCGGCGGAGGATTACGTCCGCGCCACCGGGGACAAGGCCCCCATGGTGGTGCTCTCCACCGCCTCGCCCTATAAATTCCCGGCGGCGGTGCTGCGCGCCATCGGCGGCGACACCGGCGGCACGGAATTTGAGCAGATGGCCCGGCTGGAAAAGATCACCGGTGTGCCCATTCCCGCGCCCCTGGCCGCCCTTCAGGGCAAGCCGGAGCTGCACACCGACGTGATTGAAAAAGAGGACATGCCCGCCTACGTGCTGGGCCTGGAATGAGGGAGCGCACCATGAAGCAAGTGACCATCCGCGTCCCCGCCACCACCGCCAACCTGGGGCCGGGGTTCGATGCCTTCGGCTGCGCCCTGAGCCTGTATACCGACGTGACCTTTGAAGAGACCGAGGACTGCGGCCTGGAGATTACCGGCTGCGACGAGGCCTACACCGGGCCGGACAATCTGGCCTATACCTCCTACTGCGCCGTGCTGGCCTCGCTGAACGAGCCGGTGAAGGGCGTCAGGATCCACATCGACGCCCACATTCCCATCTGCCGGGGGCTTGGCTCCTCCGCCGCCCTGCTGGTGGCGGGGGCCATGGGGGCCAATGTGCTGCGGGGCAGCCGCCTGAGCACCCAGGGTCTGCTGAACATCACCAACGCCATGGAGGGCCACCCGGACAACCTGGCCCCCGCCTTCTACGGCGGCCTCACCGCCTCCATGGTGGATAACGGCCTGCCGGTGACGGTGAACTTCCCCCTCCACCCCGGCTGGGAGTTCCTGGCCCTGGTGCCGGACTTCGACCTGCCCACCAGTCTGGCCCGCAGCGTCCTGCCGGAGCAGGTCAGCCGGGCGGACGCCATTTATAATGTATCCCACGGGGCCATGGTGCTCAAGGCCCTGGAATCCGGGGACGAGAAGCTGCTGCGCAGCGCCATGCAGGACCGGGTGCACCAGAAGTACCGCAAGAAGCTGATCCCGGACTACGAGCGCATTGAAGCCCTGGTGCGCACCATCGGCGCAGCCTTCTGCCTCAGCGGCGCGGGGCCCACCCTGCTGTGCATCACCCGCAACCCCGGCCTGGAGGAAAAGCTCTCCAAAAAGCTGAGCAGCATCACCGACCACACCTGGCAGATGCTTCCCCTCCACGTAGAATTCCAGGGCGCCCATGTGGTGCCTTCCTCGGCGCCCCTGAAAGGTTTAGCAGGTGTAGCCGACCAAAGGGCGGCGTACAGCTGCTTAATGCAAAGCTGAGCTGGCAGCCTGCAAAGGCTGACTGAGAGGGCGCGGCAGGCACTTAAATCAATACAAAGACGAAGGCGAATCCGTACAATCCAAAATGGAGATTGTACGGATTCGCCTTGGTTTTTCTTATTGGTATTCTGCGTGCCGCAAACCCCTCCGCCACGCTGACGCGCGGCCCTCCTCCCCTTTCAGGGGCGGTTGGACTCGGCTCCCCGGTGGGGGAGCTGTCGAGCGCTAGCGAGACTGAGGGGGTGTGGTTCGTTGAATGGTAGCATCTCAAAATTACCGACGACACCCCCTTTGCCGCTAACGCGGCACTTCCCCCAGAGGGGGCAGCAAGGAACTGGGGGTCTCGTATTCCAGGGAGTTCAGGAACTGCTGGGCGCGGGGGGTGGCGGGGTGGGTGAAGAAGGCCGCCGGCTCGCGGCTTTCCTCGGCGATGACGCCGTTTTCCAGGAAGAGGACCCGGTTCGCAGCGGCCTTGGCAAAGGCCATCTCATGGGTGACGATCAGCATGGTGCTGCCCTGCCGGGCCAGATCCAGCACCACCGCCAGCACCTCGTGGACCATTTCCGGGTCCAGGGCGGCGGTGATCTCATCCAGAAGCAGAATTTTCGGGCGCAGGATCAGCGCCCGGACGATGGCGATGCGCTGCTTCTGCCCGCCGGACAGCTGCCGGGGGTAGTCGTTCCGGCGGTCCGCCAGGCCCACCCGCTCCAGCAGGGCCAGGGCCTCCCGCTCCGCCTCGGCCCGCTTGCGCTTCTGCACCTTCATGGGGGCCAGCAGGATGTTTTCCAGCACGGTCAGGTGGGGGAACAGGTCATAGCTCTGGAACACCATGCCGATCTTCTGCCGCAGGGCGCAGATGTCCTTTGCGTCCCGCCGCAGCGGCTGGCCCTCCAGCAGAATTTCTCCGCCCTGGATGTCCTCCAGGCCGTTCAGGCAGCGCAGCAGGGTGCTCTTGCCGCAGCCGGAGGGACCGATGATCACCGTCACCTCCCCCTGGCGCACGGTCAGGCTCATGTCCCGCAGGACCACGTTATCCCCGTAGGCCTTGCGCAGATTGTTCACTTGCAGCAGCGGCTGCTCCATTACGACCACCTCTTTTCCAGATAGACCGCCAGCCGGCTGATGGGCCAGCAGATGAGAAAATACAGCAGAAATACCACGGCGAATACCCCGAAGGCCGCGTTGGGGGAGCTGCGGCGGTTGGCCTCGATGATCTGCTGGGCCACCTTCAGCACCTCCACCACGCCGATCATCATCACCAGACTGGTGGTTTTGATCATCCGGGTAATGAGATTGATGGACAGGGGCAGCAGCCGCCGGACGGTCTGGGGCAGGATCACGTACAGGTCCGTCTGGGCCCTGGTCAGCCCCAGGGCCAGGGCGCTTTCCCGCTGGAGCTGGGGGATGCTCACCACCGCCCCGCGTACCAGGTCGCCCATCTCCGCGGCGCCCCAGAAGCTGAACACGAAGATCGCCGACAGCTCCGCGTCCAGGTTCCAGCCGAAGATCCGGGTGGTGCCGAAATACACCGCGAAGAGCAGCACCATCTGGGGCAGGATGCGGACGATCTCCAGCCAGGCCCGGAAGAACGCCCGCAGCACCCTGCTTTTGGAGGTCATCAGCACCCCCGCCAGCAGTCCCGCCACCAGGCTGATCCCCACGGAGATCAGGCTGATGCGCAGGGCCACCCACAGTCCGCCCAGCAGACGCAGAAAATTCGTGCCCTTGAAGAGCACGTCAATTCCCAAACGCGCCACGGCGCAGCCTCCTTTCCAGCCAGTCCCCCGCCAGGGAGACGGGCAGCAGCATCAACAGGTAAAACCCCGCCAGCAGCGTCAGGCATTCCAGGGTCTTGGCGTACATGCCGATCAGATCCTTGGCGGTGAACATCAGGTCCATCAGGCTGACGGTGGAAAATACACTGGTCTCCTTCAGCAGGAACACCACGTTGGCCACCAGGCCCGGGACGCTGGTGGCCAGGGCCTGGGGCAGGATCACATGGCGGAAGGTCTGTGCCCGGGTCATGCCCAGGCTCTGGGCGCTTTCGGCCTGGATGGGCGGGATGGATTCCAGGCCGCTGCGGAAGGTCTCCGTCATATACGCGCCCCCCAGCAGGCCCAGGCCCCAGGTGCCGCAGGTCTCCGGCGAGACCCGCAGCCCCAGCTTGGGCAGGGCGAAATAAATGAAGAACAGCTGAACCAGCAGCGGCGTATTGCGGAACAGCTCCACATAGGCGTTCACCAGCCGCCCCAGCACCCGGAAGTGCAGCGCCGCCGCCCCCGCCAAGCCCAGGGCAAAGGCAATGGCCACGCCCTGCCAGCCCACCCGCAGGGTCAGCCCCAGCGCCTGCCAAAAGCGGGGCAGATAGCTTATCATCACATCCCAATCCAAGCTCCAGCACCTTCATTTCACATCTTTATGGCAACACCGCACAATTTGGCAAAAAGACGGCTGCGGCTCGCAGACACAATTGCGCGCCTGTTGCCTTATGTAACGCCTGGCTCCCCCATGGGGGAGCCAAAGACGGTCACTCCACCACCAGGGTGTCCTCATAGTCGCTGCCGTAGGTGTCCAGCAGGGTGGCCTCGTAGTCGGCGTGGAAGAAGCGCTCCTTGCCCAGGGCGGCGATCTCGTCACCCAGCCAGTTCAGCAGACTTTCGTTGCCCTTGGTCACCGCCGGGGCGATGGTATCCGCGCTGCCCAGGGAGGGGATGCCCACGGTATAGCCGGGGTTCTCGATGGCGAAAGCGATGACCTCCGTGTTGTCGTTGGCCCAGGCCACGCCGTTGCCGTTTTCAAAGGCGGTCTTGGCCTCGGCGTAGGCGTCGTATTTCTGGAGCCTGATATTCGGGTAGTTCTTCTCCAGATAGGTCTCTGCCGTGGTGCCGGAGATGACGATCACCTGATCCTCCGGCCCGATGTCCTCCAGGCTGGTGATCACCGCGCTGTCCGGGGATACCACGCCCAGTGCCACGTTCATATAGGGGGAGGCGAAGTCCACCTCCTGGGCCCGCTCCGGCGTCACGGTGAAGTTTGCCAGGATGATATCCACCTTGCCGGTCTGGAGATACTCGATGCGGTTGGCCGCCTCGGTGGAGACGTAGTTGATCTTTACGCCCAGGTCCTGGCCGATGCGGTTTGCGAAGTACACGTCGTAGCCCTGGTACTGGCCGTTTTCATCCACGTAGCCAAAGGGGCTCTTGTCGGAAAAGACGCCGATGTTGATGGTCCCGCTGGCCTTGATCTCATCCACCGTGCGATAGACGGTCCTGCCGTCCTTTTTATCGCTCTCCCGGCCGCAGCCGGTGAGGGTCGCGGCGATCATCATCAGTACAAGAAGGGCAGCGCCCGCTCTTTTCAAAAGCTTTTTCATTATCAATTACCTCTTTCCATATTATTCAGCGTAATGTCAAAATGGTTCCCCCGAACTCAGACGTCGACGTCAAAAAACCGGGGGCTTTCCTGAAAGCTCCCGGCAAATGGCTCTTTATACTCCACCCTTACGGCGAAGCACGATACATCGGCGCAGCACAAGGCAGACGAATGCACCTGCCCGCCGACACCAAGCCGGGAGAACCGCATCCGGCAACAACACATCACAGTATTCATGCCCATTGCCTTCATTGCATTCCTCTCCTTCCTTGCCAGATCGAGCGTCTGAATTCGTTGTGCGCATATTACACCTATTTACCTACTATGTCAATAGGTAAATTGAAAATTTTTTCAGGCAGCACCCGAACCCCCGGCCCCGCGGTGCTGCCTTGATTTTTCTTTTCAGCCCCAGGCCTTTTCCTTGGGCGGCTCCTCCGGGTGGCGGTTGGCCCAGTAGATCTGCAGATAGCCCGACATATAGCTGTTGGAAATGGAGGGATCCCCCTTCACCAGCGCCTCCAGGTAGCTCCTGTGGCCCTGGCACAGAAGCTTGAGATAGTAGTTATCGTCCCCCACGTTCCGGGAGTGCTCCGGCAGATGGGAAAAATACTCGGTGTTGATGCGGTACTGGGCGATGAAGGTCTTCTCCATCAGCTTGTACACCATGGAGAAATACTGGTTCCCGGCCACCTGGCACAGAGTCCTGTGCAGCTCGTTGTCCGCCTCCAGGTATTCCTCCAGCTGCCCCTTCCGGGCGCAGTCCCACATCCTGTCCATGATGGCGGATACCCTGTCGATGTCCTCCTGGGTGCGGCGGGCGCAGGCAAGGAGCATATAGGCCTGCTCAAACAGGCTGCGGAAATCGCCCATGTCGTCCTCCTCCCGGACGGACATCAGCAGCTCGGAGCCTTCCACCAGCAGATCGTCCAGGGGCGACTCCTTGATGTAGGTCCCGTCGCCCACCCGGACCTCCACCAGCCCCAGGGCGGAGAGCCGCTGGATCGCCGTCCGGGCCGACAGGCGGCTGACCCCAAAGCTGGCCGCGATCTCCGTCTCGGAGGGGATCTTGTCCCCGGGGAGCCACTGACGGTCAATGATCCGCTCCTTCAAAATATCAAATATCTGATTGCTGACGCTTCTGCGCTTGATCTGATGGGCATGACTCTCTTCCATTGTACCGGCTCACTTTCTCCGCTTAATCATTTTATTATATCCCCCCGCCGCCCAAAAAGCAACCGTGAAATGCGTTTTCCTATGGATTCTGTACCCCAAGCGCCCATGAAAGGTTTGATACGGCCTTTGCTTCCCGATGGAGAGAATTTTGCGGCATCCGGCAAAAGGTGCACAAAAATTTTGTTGGTGGTTTAAACACTCTGCACAAACTTCATGGTTTGTTCAAAAGCCCTATTGACATTTTCGTCAGCCTTGCTAGTATAAATGTATAACAATTATATGTTAAGCTCTTTCGGCGGCGACGTGAAAGCTGCAGCCGCGGCGCTTCCGGGAGGGCGATGAAAGGAGTGAAGCGATTTGAAATTCATCGATCAAAAGCGCCAGCACCTTCCGGCGGATACGGCCTTTGTCCGCAGAAAATATCTGGACATCCGCTATGCGCCCCAGGGCGACTGGATGCTGCCCACCTTCTACACGCCGGACGGCCAGTGGAAGACGGCGGCGGATCAGGACGACGGCCCCTCCAACTATCCCGGCATGGTCTTTGCCGACGACCGGGAGGAGAAGAAGGACCAGGGTCCCACGGCGGGAATGCGCCTGGCCGAGCAGATCGCCCAAATCGAATCCCAGCCCCAGGGGGAGGCTCCCCTGTCCCAGGGAGACGTGAAGGACACCTCCGCCACGCCCTACCCCGCCAAGGAGGACACCCGGCTGCTGGACATCTACCTTCCCAACGAGGGGGACGGCCCCTTCCCGGTGATCGTGGATATCTTCGGCGGCGGCTGGTACTTCGGCCGGAAAAGCTCCCACAAGCTGGAGCCCGCCCTGAATCTGTTGAAGCGGGGCTTCGCCGTGGTCAGCATCAACTATTCCATGAGCTTCCAGGCCCCCTTCCCCGTGCAGGTGCAGGAGGTCAAGGCCGCCGTCCGCTACATCCGCAAGCACGCGGCCAGCTACCATCTGGACGGCAGCCGGATCGCCCTGCTGGGTGAAAGCGCGGGCGCGCACTACGCGGCCCTGGCCGCCGCCTCCGCCGCCTCCGGCCAGCTGGTGGACAGCCGCTGGCCCAATCAGGACGTTTCCGACCGGGTGCAGGCGGTGATCGCCCTGTACTGCCCGGCGGACATCGGCATGATGGCGGAATACTTCAAGGTGGAGGAAATGGTCCGGGGCAACGCCCCCATCATCGCGGAATACGGCGACGCCAGCTCCATGGAAAGCGTGCTGCTGGGCGGTCTTTCCGGCCAGCGCCGGTGGATGGACCAGGCCGCCAACCCCGAAAGCTACGTGGACCGGCACTGCCCGCCCTTCCTGTTCCTCAGCGGGACCAAGGACCAGGTGGTGTCCATCGTCCAGACCATGCACTTCGCCGCCAAGATCATGCACGAGGCGGGGATGGACAAGGTCCGCTTCCAGACCGTGGAGGGCGCGCACCACAACATCCACGACTTTGAGCAGGAATGGATCTACGACCTGGAGGCCCAGTTCCTCCGGGATACCATGCAATAAAAAGAAAGGAACGGTAGAAAAATGAGCAATACCATGATCATCGCCATCTTCTTCGTCAGTCTGTTCGTCCTTCTGTACGGCATCATCAAGCTGAAAATGGATTCCGGCGTCATGATGCTGATCACCGCCCTGTTCACCGGCATCCTGCTGGGCATGCCCGCCAAGGAGCTGGTGTCCACCGTGGCCAGCGGCTTCGGCAACATGATGGCCGCCCTGGGCATCGTGGTGGGCCTTGGCTCCATCCTGGGCGGCATCCTGGCCGAGTCCGGCGCCACCGATCAGCTGGCCCTGGCCATGCTGCGCAAATTCGGCAGCAAGAAGGCCAACGTCGCCCTGAACGCCACCGGCTACCTGGTCTCCATCCCCGTGTTCATGGGACCTGCCTACATCATCCTCAACCCCATCTGCACCACCCTGGCAAAGCACACCAAGAAGAACGTCATCGGCTATACCACCGCTCTGGTGGTGGGCCTGATGTGCACCCACTGCCTTGTCATCCCCACCCCCGGCCCCCTGGCCGTGGCCGGCTCCCTGAACGCCAATGTGGGCCTGTTCATCCTGTATTCCATCATCGTCAGCCTGCCCGCCAGCATCTGCGGCGGCACCCTCTACGGCAATTACCTGACCAAGAAATTCAGCCACAGCACAGAGGCCGCTGACGTCACCGACGACGATGCCATTGCGGAGATCATGAAGACCCAGAAGCCCGTGCATCCCTCCGCCGCCACCGCCATCATCCTGATCCTGCTGCCCATTATCCTCATCCTGTTTGCCACCCTGCTGCCCTACGTGACCCAGGCCGGCTTCGTGCTGAACATCTGCACCTTCCTGTCCGCCTCCAACGGCGTGGGCGCGCTGCTGCTGTCCGTGATCGTGGCCTGGATCGTGCTGCGCAAGTACATCGACAAGACCCCCGGCAAGATCTTCGCCTCCAGCCTGAACGACGTGGGCGACGTGTTCTTCATTCTGGCCGCCTCCGGCTCCTATGGCGCGATCATCTCCGCCTCCGGCATCGGCGGCGTGCTGGGTTCCTTCGTCTCCGCCAGCAGCATCCCCCTGTTCGTCCTGGCCTTCATCCTGTCCGTGCTGCTGAAGGCGGCCCTGGGCTCCTCCGCCACGGCGCTGGTCACCACCGCCTCCCTGGTCGCTCCTCTGCTGGAGACCACCGGGGCCAACCCCATCATCGTGGGTCTGGCCGTGTGCCTGGGCGGTCTGGGCATCTGCCTGCCCACCGACGGCGCGTTCTGGGAAGTGAAGGAATTCAACGGTCTTTCCATGAAGGAGACCTTCATCGCCCACACCGGCGGCAACCTGATTGCCTGCGTTGTCGGCTTTGTGGTGCTGTGCCTGCTGGCCATGATGAAATTCCTGCCCGGTCTGGCATAATTGAATTTACCCTTGCGCGAACCGGCGGCATCCGACGCCGGTTCGCCTTTTGTCCCGTCTGAAAGGAGAGACCCGATATGTCCCAATGGGAAGCGCTGCGCGAGGACGCGCAATATATCATCGACCAGGCCCTCCGGGCCGCCCAGCCGGACAGAGCCGTGGAGAAGGCCCTGGCCGAGACCGCGCTGACGGAGCCGGTCACCCTGGTGGCGGTGGGAAAGGCGGCCTGGCAGATGAGCCGGGCCGCCCTGGACGCCCTGGGCGGCAAGGTCCGCCAGGGCATCGTCATCACCAAATACGGCCACAGCCGGGGGCCGCTGGGGAACCTGAAGATCTTTGAGGCCGGGCACCCGGTGCCGGACGAGAACGGCGTCAGGGCCACCCAGGCCGCGCTGGATATGGTGGGGCAGCTGACGGACCGGGATACGGTGCTGTTTCTGCTGTCCGGCGGCGGCAGCGCCCTGTTTGAAAAGCCCCTGATCCCCCTGGAGGAGCTTCAGGACATCAACCGCCAGCTGCTGGCCTGCGGTGCGGACATCACCCAGATCAACGCCATCCGCAAGCGGCTGTCCGCCGTCAAGGGCGGGCGCTTTGCCGCCCGCTGCGGCGAGGCCCGCATTTTCTGCGTGATCCTCAGCGACGTGCTGGGGGACCAGCCGGATATGATCGCCTCCGGCCCGGCCTGCACCGACCGCTCCACCTGCGCCCAGGCGCTGGAGATCGCGGAAAAATACCGGCTCCGCCTCTCCGGCCAGGCCCGGGCGCTGCTGGAGCGGGAGACGCCCAAGCAACTGCCCAATGTGACCGTCCGGGTCACGGGCAGCGTCCGGCAGCTGTGCGCGGCGGCCCAGGCCGCCTGCCGGAGCCGGGGCTATGCCGCCACGCTGCTCACCGACCGGCTGTGCTGCCAGGCCCGGGAGGCCGGGGCGTTCCTGGGGGCCATCGCCCAGACCCACGCGGGGCAGGGAAAGCTTGCCTTCCTGGCAGGCGGGGAGACCGTGGTCAGGCTGCTGGGCGACGGCAAGGGCGGGCGCAATCAGGAGCTGGCCCTGTCCGCCGCCCCTTATCTGGCAGGCGCGGCGTCGGCTCTGTTCAGCATCGGCAGCGACGGCACCGATGGGCCAACGGACGCGGCAGGGGGCTACGTGGACGGCCGCACTCTGGAAAAGCTGGAGAAAGCGGGCTGCAATACAGAGCAGGTGCTGGACCGAAACGACGCCTACACGGCCCTGGATGCCGTGGGCGGGCTCATCCGCACCGGCCCCACCGGCACCAACGTCAACGACGTGGCCGTTCTTCTGATCCGCCCGAACGAATAAAGTTCACAAAGCACATCCCGGACAGCGTTTCCTCAAAAAGGCAATATCGTCAACTTAAGCGATGCGCAGGCGCTATGCAAGCGAGCAACCGCCGTCAGGCGGCTCTTAGCGA
>USEU01000054.1 GCA_900553805.1 uncultured Eubacteriales bacterium | reverse complement strand
TGAGCCAAAAATCCAGGCTGGGGCTTCTTGCCAAATTGTGCGGTGTTGCCCTAAAGTAAAGCTTTCGTTATTTGCCCTGTTTCAGCGCTGGGCGCAGCGCCTTGAAGCGCTCCTTCCAGGCCTCGGAAATGCGGTAGGAATCGCAGATTTTCTGAATCGCCTTGCCGCAGATCGAATAGGGAAGTCCGCAGTTTGCCATCCATTGGCACACCGCCTCCGGCTCATCGATTGCCAGCTCCGCAAGCAGCCAGGCCTCGGCCATCTGCACATAGTAGTGCTCATCCCTTTTCATCAATGGCAGCAGCCGGTCCGCATGCTTCCGCCCCAAGGGGGAAATAAACATCACATATCCCCAGCGGCGGACAAAGGGATCCTCGGAGCGGATATATTCCTGTGCATAGCCGAGGGCAGCCTCAAGATCCAGCTTCGCGGCATAGCGAATGAGCTGATCCGTGTGCCACCAATCCGTAAACAGTAGATTCCTATGGATGAATTCCATGCGCGCGTTTGCGCCCTTGATCTGCTCCAGACTGACATAGAAATAGATCCGATGAAACTGCTGCTGGGACAGGATGTGCGCCCGGAGCGCGGACGCATCCGCCCGCTGCCGGACGTAGCGATGAATGAGCCTGTCCACATCGGCAGTTTTATATTGGCCCAGCGCATCCAGGTCTGCTTGGACGGTCTGCGGTGTCAGACGTATGATTTCTTCCATTCCATATTCTCCAATGATGGCGTATTTGCCGCGCTCACGGCTTCTGGCGGAGCTGCTTCAGGTTTTCTAGGACAAACGGGCTGTTCACGGCGATGCATCCCAGGGTGAGGTATCCGTCCATTTGCCCGCAGTCGGCGCAGGTGGCCAGTCCCTTTTCCCGGACGCAGTTGTGGACGGGGCAGAGCTTATCGCAGAAGGGCGTTTTGGCACCCTCTATGCGGCAGCCGGTGCAGTTGATCATCTCCGGGGTGATCGTTACCCCGTTGAGCTTCGTCCACAGGGCGGCGGTTTTCTCACGCAGGGCGTTGTCGTTTGTGGCCGTTGCGATCCTGGCGTTGCAGGTTTCGCAGTTCAGGCCGCAGCAGCCGATCAGTTCATTCATATGTTTTCCGTTTCCTTTCATCAAGAAATCCTTTCATGTAATAGTGCCTTTTCCCGGTGTATGGATATTTTTCGAGGGTAAAAAATCACGATTGCTTTTTGGGAAGCGTTCTTGTCAGAATCAGGGTATAGGCGACCGTAATGGCAATCAGTGCAGCGATATGAGTCAGCTGCATTTGCGTGGTTAAATTCGTATCATTTGCAAAGGTGCCCAGGGTGTAGACTGCCGAGCATTCTTGGGGCGGCATGTCAGCGATCCTCCCGCAGGCTTACCGCAAACGCATACAGCGCCACAAGCCCCACGCTGAGGAGCATGCCGCCCACAATGTCGCTCAGCCAGTGCACCCCTGTCATTGCGTGAAAGGCTTGGTTGACCGCGGCAAGGCCCACCCGGGAGCCGCCCGGCCCGATGGGCCGCACATCCACATGGCAAACAGGGAGCGTCCACAGCGCAAACGCCGTGAGCGCTCCCAGAGAAAGCCAGAGCTTTTTCGTGTTTTGTCTTTTCATTTTCATCTTTCCATCCGCCCACCTCTTATCTGCGCGGCTTCCTCCCAAGGTAGCGATATACCTGGGCCATGTATTCCTGATAGGCCGCCCCAAAAGTGCCGGTGAGATACCGCTCCTCCTGCAAGATCTGCAAATGCAGCATGACCATTGCGAACAGGGTAAAGGCCGCCGTCAGCGGGTTGCAGTACATCAGCAACACACCCATATACATGAAGTCAAATCCAAGAAAGGCCGGATTGCGGCTGAAGCGGTAAAGGCCCGTTGTGACCAGGGCGGTCTTATCCTGATCCGGGATGCCCGCCCGCCAGCTGTCCTTCATGCACAGAACGGAGGCCAGGAAAATCAGGTCGCCCAGCATTCCGATGCAAAAGCCGGTAAAGCGCGCGTTTGCAGGCAGCCAGCTCCAGCCGCACGCCATGGACAGAAGCTGCACGATCACAATACCCAGCGTTGCGATGCTCATCAGCATCTCCACCGTGTGAATGGAGCGTTCCTTCCGCCGCCCGATCTGGCGGGTTCGGATGCCGCGCCGCTTCTGCGCCAGCATTTTTGCAAAATAGATCCCATAAAACAGAGCCAGCACCACCAGGGCCAGCCAAAAGTACGGCATATGCGCCTCAATTGCGTTTTTCATCCGATTCTCTCCTTTATCTCATGCGTATAGGGCTACCCCCGCTGGAACATGGATGCGGTGGCGGCGCTGCGTCCTGGCGTCTGGCTGGTCGATCCTGAAGTTGAAAAATGTTTTAAAACACTTGTTTTATTTTGCGGACTCAATTATAATGGAACAAAAGCCTGTTGTCAACTGCTTCCAGAACAAAAAGCCATGGGAATGCATCTTACTGCCCGTTTTTTACAACTTGCCCGGGCGGGGATGGAAAAGCGGAGGCCAAAATGGTATGTTAAAGCAGTTGCAGGTCTAAGGGGGGACATGAGATGAAATTCTCGGTGGAGCGGATCCCGGAGGGCGGGGAAGAGGCGGTGTTGGTTTGCTGCCATGACCCGGAAGCGCCCTGGGTGGAGGCCATCCGCGCGGTGGCCGCCGGGGAGCTGACCATCGCCGGACATGCGGATGCGCAGACTTACCGGCTGAAGCTGGGAGACGTGTTTTATTTTGAGGTGGTGGACGGCGCGTCCTTCCTGTATTGCAGCAAGGCGGTGTTTGCCTGCCGGTACAAGCTGTATGAATTTGAGGAGCTGTGCCGCGGCTCCATGTTCTTTCGGTGCAGCAAGTCCATGGTGCTGAATGCGAATAAGATCCTGTGCGTCCGGCCCTCGATTTCCGGCCGGTTCGAGGCGACGCTGGTGTGCCTGCTTTCGCTGGCCGTGTATTATTCCAGGAAGGAGCTGACCACCCGCGGGTGGTGGCTGCGCACGGCCCTGCATACCCTGCTGCTGGAGGCGGTGCTGCTCCCGTTGGCGCATCATTGGGAATTCTGGTATGGACGGCTGGACGCGGTGATCTATGCGTCCTTTATTCTGGGGGCAAAAGTGGTCTGGCATCTGATCGACTATACCCTCAGCGCACGGGCAGCGACCCAGGTAAATGAGCAGCTCCGCAGGCGGCAGCGGGGCCGCACAGGAGGTATGACCAATGGAGATGATTGAAAAGGCGGCGTGGGTGCACTGCCCACACTGCGGCGGAAAGACTCGCACCCAGGTCCGCACCCACACGGTCCTGGAGGATTTTCCCTTGTTCTGTCCCAAGTGCCGGTATGAATGCGTGATCCTGTTCCGGGATGGGGAGATCAAGGAGATAAAATCGGCCAATGCTTAGGGAGGCGGCGCCGTGATGTTCGGCCCCGCCGTGACCATTGCCACCGTGGGCCATCCCATCCATCCGGGGCTGCGGGAATACATGTACTGCGACCATGTGACCATCGGCAATAACTGCTGGATCGGTGCAAACAGCGTGATTTGCCCCGGTGTGACCATCGGCGACAATACCGTCATCGGCGCGGGCAGCGTGGTCACCAAGGATATCCCCGCCAACTGCGTGGTGGCGGGTAACCCCTGCAAGGTCATCCGCCCCATCGGCGAGTCGGACATGAAGGATTATTACCGCGACCGCCCCATCACCCAGGAGAACCTGGCGGAGGAGCGCCGCCTGCGGGAGAAATAATAACGCATCCCCTTACCGCTGTTACCCGGTAAGGGGATGCGCTTTGCGTATGGGTTTCACTTTACGGTCTTTTCCCGCCATTTCTGGTTGCCGGTGGAGGTGAACTGGTTGCGCAGGGTGACGGAGCCGTCGTCGTTGAGCACCAGCCAGAGCATGTCGTTGTCCAGGGGGCGCAGGCCGCCGGTGGCCTGGGTGTCAAGGACGTCCAGGGCAATCTCGTATGTATGCTCGGTATAGGGGAAGTGCTCGTCGTAGCCCTGCCACTGGTTGGGGCGGGCGATCTCGTCCAGCAGGCTCTGGCCGTAGCCGTTGCTGCGGTCCTCGCTGCGGTTGATTGCCACCCACATGATGACGGTCTTTACATTGTCCGACCGGCCGTTGCCCACGCTGTCGGCCAGGGCGGCCAGGGCGGCGGCCTCGGCGTTGACGGGGGCCTGGGTCGGCTCGGTCACATCCTCCCAGGGCTGGGTCTCGGCGGCGACGGTCTCCACGGGGACATCCGCCTGGGCCTGCTTGCTCCCGCCGCGGGGAAGGGCCAGGGCCAGGATGAGCACCAGCAGGATCAGCGGCGACCATAGCCGGATGTCAAAATACCATTTTACATCCTCGCCCAGGTGGGTGAGGAAAGCAGGGACATGGAGGGAAAAGGGGAGGGGAGATTTCTTGCGCCGCTTGCGGCGGCGGGACTCCAATTTGAATTCTTCATTGGGCGTCTGTTCCATGATGCGTTCTCCTTCTATTGTGCCGATAATGGGGGGGCTGATGGATGCTCCCAGATAGATTATAGCCGGGCAGCGGGCCAGAAGACTGTCGAAACTGCTGAAAGCGGATAAAAATTTGCTTCAAAATGCGGTCTTCTGCGTAAAAGAAGCACTGCCAGACTCTCCGCTGGCATAATTATAACATATTGCTGCAAAAAAGTCAAATTTTCCTTTATTTTAAGGAATTATGTCAACATTTTTAACGAATTATGTAAACGGAACGGACACACGCCACGCAAAAGATCAGGGATGCCCTTTGCAGGACACCCCTGATCGAATTGCATTTGGGAAACGGCTTAGTACATTCCGCCCGTCTGAGCGGCGGCAGCGGCTGCGGCGGCATCACCGGCGGGGTCGGGCTTGTCCACGACCAGGCTCTCGGTGGTCAGCACGCAGGCGGCGATGGAGGCGGCATTCTCCAGGCTGGTACGGGTGACCTTGGTGGGATCCACGATACCGGCGGGGATCATGTCCACATACTCCTCGGTGTAGGCATTGTAGCCGTAGCCGACCTTGCCGGAGGTGCGGATCTTCTCGTAAACCACGGAGCCGTCCACGCCAGCGTTCTCGGCGATCTGACGGACGGGGGCCTGAAGGGCGGTGGCGATGATCTTCGCGCCGGTCTTCTCGTCGCCGTGCAGGGTGGCGATCAGCTTCTCCACAGCGGGGATGGCGTTGACCTGAGCGGTACCGCCGCCGGCCACGATGCCTTCCTCAACGGCGGCACGGGTGGCGTTCAGAGCATCTTCCACTCTCAGCTTCTGCTCCTTCATGGCGACCTCGGTCTGCGCGCCTACCTTGATGACGGCCACGCCGCCGGAGAGCTTTGCCAGGCGCTCCTGGAGCTTCTCACGGTCGTAGTCGGAGGTGGTGGTGGCAATGGCGGAGCGGATCATGTGGGCGCGGGCCTGGATGTCGGCGGGGGCGCCGTCGCCGTCCACGATGGTGGTGGTGTCCTTGGTGACCACGACCTGACGGCAGTGACCCAGGTCCTCCATGGTGGCGTCAGCCAGCTCCATGTTCAGCTCGCTGGAGATCACACGGCCGCCAGTGAGCACGGCGATATCCTGAAGCATTTCCTTGCGGCGGTCGCCGAAGCCGGGGGCCTTGACGCACACGATATTGAAGCGGCCCTGCAGGCGGTTGACAAGCAATGTGGCCAGGGCGTCGCCCTCCACATCCTCGGCGATGATGATGAGCTTCCGGCCGGCCTTGACGATGGGCTCCAGCACGGGCAGCAGATCCTGAATGGAAGCGATCTTCTTATCGGTGATCAACAGATAGGCGTCGTCCAGCACGGCTTCCATCTTGTCGGTGTCGGTGACCATGTAGGGGGAGATATAGCCCCGGTCAAACTGCATGCCCTCCACCACGTCCAAGCCGGTCTCGGCGGTCTTGCTCTCTTCGATGGTGATGATGCCCTCGGTGCCTACCTTCTCCATGGCCTCGGCGATCAGCTTGCCGATGGACTCGTCGCCGGAGGAAACGGTGCCGACCCGGGCGATGTCATCAGAGCCGCTGACGGGCACGGAATCCGCCTTGATGGCCTCCACGGCGGCGGCAACGGCCTTCTCAATGCCCTTGCGCATGACCATGGGGTTGGCGCCGGCGGACAGGTTCTTCAGACCCTCGCGGGTGATGGACTGGGCCAGCAGGGTGGCGGTGGTGGTGCCGTCGCCGGCCACGTCGTTGGTCTTGGTGGCGACTTCGCGGATCAGCTGAGCGCCCATGTTCTCAAAGGCGTCCTCCAGCTCCACTTCCTTGGCGATGGTCACGCCGTCGTTGGTGATCAGGGGCGCGCCGTACTTCTTGCCCAGAACAACGTTTCTGCCCTTGGGGCCCAGGGTGACCTTGACGGTATCGGCCAGCTGGTCAATGCCGGATTGCAGCTTCTTGCGGGCTTCCTCGCCGAAAACGATCATTTTAGCCATAATGAAAAACCTCCTCAGTCTGTAACGACAGCCAGGATATCATCCTGCTTGACGAACTTGTAATCAACCTTGTCGATGGTCACTTCACTGCCGGTGAACTTACCGACGACCACCTTGTCGCCCACCTTCACGGTCATGGTCACGTCCTTGGTGCCGGGGCCGACGGAAACAACCTCGTAGATCGCGGGCTTTTCCTTGTTGGTGCTGGCCAGGATGATGCCGGAAGCGGTGGCCTCCTGGGCCTCGTGGGCTTTCAGCAGCACATTGTCTGCCATGGGTTTCAGTTTCATAACAATTCCTCCATCGCAATAATTTATGGGAAGACCGCAGGCGCTGCCGCCTGCGATTATCTACACCGTTAGCACTCTTTCTTCCTGAGTGCTAACATATCATAGCGCACCTTCACAAAAAAAGCAAGCCCCAAATTCAGAAAATCCGTAAATAAATTGTGAATCTTTTGGCGGGCCAAGAAAGCTTGACGGGAGCTGTTTTCTCTGCTAGTATGAAAAAACACTTGAAACGGGGCGGATAACTTGCCGGGTGAGAAAAAGATGTATACCCTCAGCGACATTGCCAGGGAGCTGGGGGTGAATAAGGCCACGGTCTCCAAGGCGATCTCCGGCAAGGGCAGCCTGAGCGCCGAGACCAGGGCCGGGATCCTGGCCTTTACCCAGGAGTGCGGCTACAAGCCCAACGCCGTGTCCCGGTCACTGTGCGAGGCGGCCCGGCAGAGGACGCGGTGGAGCTCCTGAAGCGCTATGGGATGAACCTGGTGCGCCTGCGGCTGTGGAACGATCCGTACAGCGAGGCCGGGGAGCCCTACGGCGCGGGCACCAACGATCTGGAAAAGACTGTGACCATGGCCCGGCGGCTGAAGCGGGCCGGGGTGGACTGGCTGCTGATCCTGGCAGCCATCGTGGTCTGGCTCCGATGAAAAGGAGGAAATTCGAATGAAGAAACGGCTGTCCCTTGTGCTTGTCCTTTCCCTTGCCCTGGGCCTGAGCGCCGTGTGCGCCGGTCAGGAGGCGGACACATCCATTCTGGTGAAGCGGGTGGACGATCTCCCGGCGGATTTCCTGCTGGGCGCGGATGTTTCCAGCCTCCTGGCGCTGGAGGAAAGCGGCGTTACCTATTATGATTTTGACGGCAACCGGCAGGATATGCTGAAGGTGCTGGCCGATGCCGGGGTGAACTGCGTCCGCGTCCGGGTCTGGAACGATCCCTTTGACGCCGCGGGCAACGGCTACGGCGGCGGCAACTGCACCCTGGATACCGCCATTGCCATCGGCCGCCGGGCGGCGGAATATGGCATGGGCCTGCTGGTGGATTTTCACTATTCGGATTTCTGGGCGGACCCCTCCAAGCAGCAGGCCCCCAAGGCATGGAAGAGCATGTCCCTGGAGGAGCGGCAGCAGGCCATTTATGATTATACAGTGGAGAGCCTGCTTGCCCTTCGGGAGGCCGGGGTGCAGGTGGACATGGTACAGATCGGCAACGAGGTCACCAAGGGCTTCTGCGGCGAGACCTCCGTGCCCCGGCGCTATGCCCTGATGGCCTCCGCCGCTCAGGCGGTGCGGGATACGGACGGGGATATCCAAATCGTCGTCCACTACACCAACCCGGAGACGGAGAAATTCAGCACCATTGCCGCGACCCTGGAGGTTTACGGCGTGGACTATGACATCTTCGCCACCTCCTATTACCCCTATTGGCATGGCAGCCTGGAGAATTTGACCCGGCAGCTGCAAAGCGTGGTGGAGCGCAGCGGCAAGCGGGTAATGGTGGCCGAGACCTCCTATGCCTATACGGTGCAGGATACCGATGGTCACGGCAATTCCATCGGCGACCAGCCCACCTATGACAAGCCCTATCCCTTTACCGTGCAGGGCCAGTCCCGGGAGCTGCGGGATGTGATCGCTGCCGTGGCCTCCCTGGGCGACAGCGCTGTGGGCGTGTTTTATTGGGAGCCGGGCTGGATCTGCGTTCCGGCGGACAGCTGGGAATCGCGCAGCGAAAAGTGGGAGCGGTACGGCTCCGGCTGGGCAAGCTCCAATGCGGCGGAGTACGACCCCACGGACGCCGGCGTTTACTACGGCGGCAGCGCCTGCGACAACCAGGCCCTGTTCGATGCGGACGGCTACCCGCTGGAATCCCTGAAAACCTTCTGCCTCGTCCGCACCGGCACGGAGTAGCTGACGCTCTACGCCATTGCCGGCGGGGTGCGCTACGAGCAGCCCTTTGCCGTGGACGGCTGGGTGAACTGGCAGAATCCGGTCATTAAAAACATCCCCTGTACCACCGGCGCCGTCACCATCGGCGTTTCCGTCACCGCCCCCGCCGGGGCCTGGGGCACGCTGGATGACTTCCTGCTGAACCCCGTCGAGTAGGATACAAACAGAATAAAAACCAGCCTGCGCAGCGTGATCTGACTGCGCAGGCTGGTTTTTTCGGGGAGATTCAGGAGCGCGCCTCCTGGATCTGCCAGGCTTCGGCCTTTTGGCGGATCCGGGTGAAGCTTTGATAGATGCCCTCCCGGGCGATCAGCTCCTGATGGGTGCCGGCCTGGGCAATGCGGCCGTCGTCTACCACCAGGATCTGGTCCGCGTTCTGGATGGTGGCCATGCTGTGGGAGATGCCGGTGGACAGACTGAACAGCAGGATCTTGATCAGATACGCCCCCAGGGCCGGCAGGCAATAAAGACCTATTGCTTTTCCTTCCTGGGGCACCAGCTGTGCAGATAGCCGGTGAGGGTGAGGAAGCAGAAGCACAGGCACAGCGTTTCCTGCCCGGTTATGAAGAGGTAGACCTCCATCATTCCGCACAGGAACAGGCCGACCGCGAGAAGCGCCAGGCAGCTCTTCCAGAGGCAGTCATTCCGCCACAGGGTGATGATCGCCCCCCGGAGGGCCAGCAGCGTGATCCCGATGGCGGCCAGCAGGCCGGGAATGCCGAGAACGTAGGTGGTTTGCAGGAAGGAGTTGTGGGCATGGTTGAAGCGCATGTGGATCCGCTCGGAGAGAACGTCGCTGCAGCCTGTCAGCAGGATGCGCGGCTCCTCCCGTAGCACGGAAACGGTGGCGCGCCAGATGGCGATGCGGCCGTTGAAGGAGCTGTCAAGAAGATTGCGGTGCGTGGGGCTGACGCGCTTGTAGACAACGAACAGAAGCGCGACCACCGCCGCGCAGACGATGGCGGCGGGAAGGAGCCGCTTCCAGCTGGACTTGCGAATGGAACAGAGCACAGTCCCGCCCACCAGAAGGAAGGTGCTGGCAATGCTGGCCCGGCAGTCCGTCAGGAGCATCACTAGGAACTGGACCGCGGCCAGAAGCAGCAAAACCGCTTTCAGCCATTTTTTTGGAGTTTTCAAGCTGAAGACAAGGCAGGCGCCGATGCCCACCATGAGGTATGTGCCGCAGAAGATGGGGTTGAGCAGCGTGGTCAGCCGTCCGTCATACCAAAAAACCAAGGAGGAAAGGGACTCCGGCAGGACGCCAAAATACAGCATCAGCCCGTGAGCGGAGAAGGAAAGTCCTGCGATCAGGAACATGGCCAGCAGGGCCGTCAGTCCCCGCTGGCGTTCGCTGTCCCGGAAGGCATAGGCCATGGGCAGTGCGATCAGGTAGCAGCAGGCAACGGCATGGGTGAACCAGACCTCCTGATGCCGGATGATGGTGTGCAGTGTGAAAACAAAGCCGATCCACAGCAGCATGAACGCAGCCAGCGCGGCAGCGCCCCAGCCGGTTTTTTGAAAGCCGCGGAGCGCGGCAGCGGCGAGAAAGACCACGCCGATCAGCGGCACGGCATACCGGCGCAGCGCCACCACCAGCCCCAGCTCCCGGGTCTCCGGCAGGAGAAACAGCAGCTGGATGCCGCAGAACGCAAGAATGCAGGCATATTGCAGCTGATCCAGCCGCTTATCCGCTTTTTCCGAAAGATTTCTGCCCATTTTCCTCTTCCCTTCTCATATGTCGATATCGTTAATCGTCCCTGAGACGCTATTTTATCCCATTTTAAATCCCGTGTCAAGGGCGGCGGCAGAGGGCAGCGGGGGTAATTCGTGCAATTTAAAATGTCCGCCCTTGCAATTTTATCCAAACTATGGTATAAAATAATGTAATATGTTTGGAAGAATGCTCCAAACCAAGAATGGGAAGCCGCGGCGGCTGCCCTGGAAAGCGGTGTATTTCATTTATGAATGTTCATGAATCCGGCGAAATGTACCTGGAGGCGATCCTGGTGCTGAGCCGCAGGAGCGGATATGTGCGCTCCATTGATGTGGGGGAGTATCTGGGCTATTCCAAGCCCAGCGTGTCCAGGGCGATGGGCCTGCTGCGCGAGGGCGGGTTGATCATCATGGAAAAGGATGGGGCGCTGCTGCTGACGGACGCGGGGCGCGCCATTGCGGAGAAGATATACGAGCGGCATACCGTCCTGTCCAAGGTGCTCATCGGTCTGGGCGTGCCGGAGAAGATCGCGGTGGAGGATGCCTGCAAGATCGAGCACGACATCAGCGATGAGACCTTTGAGCTGATCAAAAAGCACATTGCCGCCTACGAGGAGGCCGCGAAATGAGCGGCTGCTCCGGCTGCGGCGGCTGTGGAAACGCCTCCGGCTGCGCGGGCTGCTCCGGCTGCGGCGGGTGCGCCTCTACCCTGGAGTTGACCCGGAAGGAGATGGATTTCCTGCGCCTTTTGGGGCAGGTGGCCTTCCTCCCGGTGGCCCGCAGGGCAGAGGATCCGGCCCCGATTTGCCGGGAGGACCCTGCGGAGGACCCGGCACAGGTCAGCCTTCTGCTGCAATGCCTGGAAAAGAAGCGCCTGGTCTCCCTGGATTATGACAAGCCCCTGCATGGGGCCGCCATGGAGCGCTACCGCGACTGCCCGATCCACGGCAGCGTCGCCCTGACCCGGCGCGGCCAGCAGGTCCTGGAGCTGCTGGAGGTCCAGGGCTATCAGAATTGAGGAAGATGCTCTCCAAAGAAAAGGAGAGCATCTTTTGCTGTAATATGGACGGCCACGGCCCGGGTGTCAGTCCCACATGTGACGTTCCAGGTATTGCTCCAGGTCGTAGTCGTAGCGGAATCGGACGTTTTGAATTGGCTCGCCTCCAAGGATGGAGAGGTAGGCCTTTTGGTGGATGGCATTCTGCTCCTGGTTGCCCATGGACAGATGGCCTGCCACCATCAGCGCGAAGGCGGCGTCGGGATAACGGTCCTCCAAATCGTCCCGTTTCTCCGGGGGCGTATGCAAAAGCTCCGCCATGCCGGGGATCTTGCTGAACGCGGCGCGCTCACGGGCGGCAAGCTCTGCCCGCTGCTGCCGGATGCTGGTTGTGCACTGCATGTCGATCATTCTCCTTGAAGCCAAATTCGACGGGAATCATATCACGAAAAAATTTCAAATACAAGTCTTGACACGCCTCCCGCCGGATACAATTCTAGCCAAATTCCTGTCCAATAATTTGTACACCTTTTTTTATCTCCCGAGAAAAGTTCCCCAAACCAGTAAAAAACAGGCTCCCTCCCAACGGAAGGAGCCTGCGCGGCGTATCAGAATGCCCTGCTATTTCATGAATTTGTCAATGGCCTGGCACAGGTCGTCGATGGCCTCCTGGTCACCGGCGGCCACGGCGTCCACCATGCAGTGGCGCATATGGTCCTTCAGGATCACCTTGCCGGTGTTGTCCAACGCGGAGCGGACGGCGGCCAGCTGGATGAGGACGTTGGAGCAGTCCTCCCCGTTCTCCACCATGCGCCGCACCTTCTCCAGGTGTCCAATGGCGCGGGAAAGACGGTTGAGCACCGCTTTCTGGTTCTCATGGACATGGCCGTGGGAATGGGGGATCCCGTGGGCATGCAGATAGGCATGGTCGTGCTCATGCTCATGCAGTTCGTCCATTCTCTGTCACCTCCGCTTTCTGTGCAGTATCTTCTCTATTATACCCGCAATGGCAATGCTTCGCAAGCCCTGTGGGGGGATATTTTGCGGGAAATAAATGTTTTGACAGGATCGTAAAATCGGTCTATAATAAAGAGCAAAGAAAAAAGCAAAGGAGCATTTTTATGCATCTCGATCATGAGCATACTGTCGGCGCTCATTCCCATGAGCACGACCATCATCTGACCCACGAGGAAATGCACGCTATGGGCATTCCCCACGATCATGACCACGACCATTCCCACGACTGCGCCCATGACTGCACCGGCTGTGAGTCCCACTGTGAGCACACGCCTATGGAAGAGCTGACGGCCCTGATGCAGTATATGGTGGGCCACAATGCCGCCCACGCCCGGGAGCTGGCCGACCTGGCCGTCCAGCTTGACCAGAACGGCAACCACACCGCCTATGAGCAGGTGATGGCCGCCGTCAGCGATTTTGAAAAGGGCAACCTGCGCCTGACCGCCGTGCTGTCCAGCCTGAAAGGATAAATTGCCATGTGTCTTTCTACCGTTTATAAGAATAAAATGACCCCCGAGACGGTGCTGATGAAGAACGTCATGTCCATTGAGTGCCGCGACGGCGTGGTGATCCTCACCGACCTGATGGAGCGCCAGATGGCCATCGAGGGCACACTGGAAAAGGCCAACCTGGTGGACGGCTATGTGATCGTCCGGGAGTCCATCCCCGCGTAAAGCAAATCGGAACAGGCTTTAATGAAAAGTTAAGGTCTGTTCCGATATTTTTTTGTTGTAAAACAAAAAAAGCTGTGCTACAATCAACGGAAAGGGAAAAACTGATTTGCAGCCAAGGGGGGACGGGCCGGGTGCTTTGCCACTATTTGTTTGTATTTTTTCTGTCCATGGTGCCGCTGATCGAGCTGCGCGGGGCGATCCCCACCGCCGTCAGCCTGGGGATCGAGCCGATCCGCGCGATCATCGTATGCGCGATCGGAAATCTTTTGCCCGTTCCGGTGATCTACTTCTTCGCGCGGAAGTTCCTGGTCTGGGGCCTGGATAAGCGCTATATCGGCCGCGTCTGCCACTTCTTTCATGACAAAGGGGAGCGGGCCGGAGCCAAGCTCTCCCGCAAGGCCGGGAAGGCGGGGCTGATGGTGGCCCTGGCGCTGTTTGTGGGCGTGCCCATTCCCGGCACCGGCGCGTGGACAGGCACCCTGGGAGCCAGCTTTCTGAACATGGGCGTGAAGGAGACTGCCATTTCCGTCAGCGCCGGAGTGGCCATTGCGGCGGTCATTATGACCGTGGTCAGCCTGGTGGGCGTACACGTTTTTGGATTGTAAGGAGAATAAAAAATGAACGATTGCCTGTTTTGCAAGATCATTGCGGGGGATATCCCCTCCGCCAAGGTGTACGAGGATGATTCGGTCTTCGCCTTCCGGGACATTGCCCCGCAGGCCCCTACCCACATTCTGGTGATCCCCAAGACCCATATTTCCGGCTGCGACGGCGTTACCGCCGAGAACAGCGCGGTGGTGGCCCACATTTTCGAGGTGATCCCTCTGATCGCCGCTGCCGAGGGCCTGACCGGGGGCTACCGGGTGGTTTCCAACTGCGGCCCCGACGCCGGTCAGACCGTTCCCCATCTGCATTTCCACATCCTGGGCGGGAAGCAGCTCGGCCTGGAAATGGCATAAAGCACTGCGCCTCTCAAGAATAGAATAGACAAAATTGCCGCCCGGTCCGGGCGGCAATTTTTAGGGCAACACCGCACAATTTGGCAAGAAGCCCCAGCCTGGATTTTTGGC
>USEU01000053.1 GCA_900553805.1 uncultured Eubacteriales bacterium | reverse complement strand
TTGACGGTTTTCAGATAGGCCCTAAAATCTTTTTTAAAGATTTTAATTGGAGTTCAGTATCATACGCCTATGATAAAATAGATTTGCCGCTTCGTCAATACAAAAAAGCGGTGGACGAAGCATCCGTCCACCGCTGGGGTTATTCTGCTTTGATGCCGATGCGTTCTCCCAGGCGCACCACCGTTTCGGCGTCCTGGGCGGTGTTGCGCAGCAGGTCGGCGTCCAGCATCGCCCGCCCCTTTTGCAGCAGGACGATCACCGTGGAGCCGCCGAATTCAAAGCGGCCCTTTTCCTCCCCCCGGCGGACATTGCGGGAGCCGGGGGCGTTGACGATCCGGCCCACCATGGCCGCGCCCACCTCCATTTGCAGCACCGTGCCGAACCGAAGGCTTTCCAGCAGGGAATACTCCCGGGTGTTCTCACGATAGATGGGGCAGCGGCTGGCGGCGGCCGGGTTGACCGTGTGGAACACCCCGGGGATCCGGGTGCTGCCGGTTACAAAGCCGGAATCAATGTAGGTATAGCGGTGGTAATCTCCCACCGTCAGGCGGAACAGCAGCAGCGTGCCGCCCAGGAAGGTTTCAGCCAATTCCTTGCTTTGCAGCAGCCCCTCCAGAGTGTATTCCGTCCCCTTGACCCGGAAGCGGGAATCGGGCCGGATGTCATACACCGTCAGCTTGCTGTCGCAGGGGGCAATCAGGTGAGCCGGCGCATCGTCCACTGGCCGCTTGCCGGGCAGCACCCGGCGGGTGAAGAAATCGTTGAAGCTGCGAAAACGCCGCTGCTCGAAATCATCCATGCAGATGTGATTTTTGCGGATGAAGGGCCTCACCGCCAGGGCGGAAACGCGCCGGTCCAGCAACCATCCCGCTGCCCGGCTGACACCGGGGCGGATCATCAGCTTCACCAGCAGCCGTCCGGGCCGGGTGCCGTACATCCATTCCAGAAAGCAATCCTGACCGCCGTCCCCGGGGACGAGGTTCCCGTTTCGGTCCCGCCAGATCATCCGGGGCACCGCAGCAGCAGGATCAGCAGGGGAGCCAGCACCGCCGCGCCCATGGCGACGAATTTCCAAAGCACGGGCTTTTTTACCTTGAAGTCCAGAATGTACAGGAAGCCGAACAGCACCGTGGCCGTCCGCAGCACCCACAGGCTGCATCTGCCCGGCACCAGCAGATAGGCAAGATACACCGCCGGGGCGGCAATGTCCAGGCACACCACGGGCAGCCCGTGGTAATCGCCCTTGGTGCCCAGCTCCGCCTGCACGGCCAGCACATTGAAGTAGCCCAGCCGGATCACGCAGCACAGGCAGTAGGCCCCCAGCAGACTCATATCGGCGATCCCTCGCATGCCCAGCATATAGAACAGCGTGGCAGGACACAGGCCGAAGGAGATCAGGTCGCACAGGGAGTCGATCTGGATGCCGAAGAGCATTTCGTTTTTGGTGCGGTTCTTCTTTTTCCGGGCCACGATGCCGTCCAGCGTATCGCACACCAGGGCCACCGCCATGCACAGAATGGTGTTGACGTACAGCCCGCGGACGGACATGACAATGCCCAGCATTCCGGCCAGCGCCCCCATGTAAGTCAGAATAACGGTATAATCATAAAATCCGATCATCGGCGTAACCTCTCTGTATCTGATGGTAATAAGGCCGCACAGGAGCAGACCTTCAAGGAAAGCAATAAAATGTAAACTAAGGAACCTCTGAATAAATCGCCTGCGGCTGGTCAGCGAGTCTTTTGCCCCCATGCCGCAGGATGAAAAATGGGAAATACACAAAGTATTCCTCCATTTTCCATCCTTTGCCTGGGAACAAAATCCTTCGCTGCCAGCTCTTGCCGATTTAATCAGAGCTTCCCTGAATTTTAACACAGATCCCCCGGATACGCAAGAATGTTAAGCAAATGTTAAGGAACCATTATTTGTGCCGGAATTTCCTGGGGAAACGGCACAAAGCCGGGAGAAATTCACATTGACACCAATAAAACGCCTATGGTATAATCAATGCCAATAGTCTATATGAAAGGAGCCGCGGCCGATGACGAAGAAAACGCGCAGGCGGGTGTTCAGCATCGTCTTTTATTTTGCCGTTCTGGCGCTGACACTGTGGTACGTATTTCAGGACGAGAACCTGAGTCAGATAGCCTATTATCTTTCCGGGGCCAAGTGGGGCTATGCCGCCATTGCCGTGGCGGCGGTGGTGGCCTTTATCCTGGGGGAATCGGTAGTCCTGTGCTATCTGCTGCGCAGCCTGGGCACCCGGGCGAATTTCGGCCACTGCTGCATGTTCTCTTTCATCGGCTTCTTTTACAGCGCCATCACCCCCTCGGCCTCCGGCGGGCAGCCCATGCAGGTGCTGTACATGCACCGGGACGGCATCCCGGCGGCGATGTCCACGGTGGTGCTGGTGATCGTGACCATTGTGTATAAGATGGTGCTGGTGATCGTGGGGCTGGCGGTGACCATCCTGCGCCCCCCGGCGATCATCCGCTGCCTGGGCGATGTGGAGCCGCTGATCTATCTGGGCGTGGCGCTGAATGTGATCGTGGTGTCGCTGCTGCTGCTGGCGGTGTTCCGGCCGCAGCTGCTGGAGCGCCTTGCCCGGTGGCTGCTGCGGGTGGTGCAGAAGATCCATCCCTTCCGCGATCCGCAGCAGGTGATGGACCGGGTGCAGAACAGCCTGAACCAATACCGGGGCACCGCCGACTTCTTTAAAAGAGAGCCGCGGATCATCATCACTGTGTTTTTCATTACGCTGGTGCAGCGCTTCTGTATATTCAGCGTGGTGTGGTTTACCTATCTGGCCTTCGGCCTTTCCGGCGAGAGCGCCGTCACCGTGGTGCTGCTCCAGGCCATGATCTCCGTGGCAGTGGATATGCTTCCCCTGCCCGGCGGCATGGGCATCAGTGAGACGCTGTTCACGGCGTTTTTCACCCCTGTGTTCGGGCCGGAGCTGGTGCTGCCCGGCATGATCGTCTGTCGGGGCATCAGCTATTATACCCAGCTGCTGATCAGCGGCATTATGACCGGCGTGGCCCAGTTTGTATTCCGGGCCAAATCAAAGTAACATTTTTCCCCAGGGACTTCCATTTTTCGGGGAAACAGAGTATAATGTGCGTATCAAGAAACAGGGAGGACATTCCATGAAATATGGCTTTGGTGTGGATCTGGGCGGTACCACGGTTAAAATCGCCTACTTTGACGAAACAGGCAACATGATCTCCAAGTGGGAGATCCCCACGGTCACCGCCGATTGCGGCAGCCGGATTCTGCCGGATATTGCCGCCTCCATCCGGGAATTCCGGGAGAAGAACGGCATTGCGGCGGAGAGCCTGCTGGGCGTGGGCATCGGCGTTCCCGGCCCCGTGGATGCCAAGGGCAACGTCAACCGCTGCGTCAACCTGGGCTGGGGCACGTTTAATATCAACAAGGAGCTGTCCGCCCTCACCGGCCTGCCCGTCACCGCGGGCAATGACGCCAATGTTGCGGCGCTGGGCGAATTCTGGAAGGGCGGCGGCCAGGGCTGCGACAATATGGTGTTCGTCACCCTGGGCACCGGTGTCGGCGGCGGCATCGTCATCGAGGGCAAGCTCCTGCACGGCGCCCATGGCTCCGGCGCGGAGATCGGCCACATGGTGCTCAACCGGGACGAGACTGCCGTGTGCGGCTGCGGCAAGCGGGGCTGCGTGGAGCAGTACTGCTCCGCCACCGGCATCGTCCGCATGGCAAAGCTGGCTCTGGAGGCATCCGATGAGGATTCCGCTCTGCGACACCTGAGCAACCTGACCTGCAAGGATATCTTCGATGCCGGTAAGCAGGGCGACCAGCTGGCATTGCAGGTGCTGGACAAGTACTATGCCTACATGGGTGAATTCCTGGCAGACGTGTGCTGTGTGGTCAACCCGGAGGTAGTGGTCCTGGGCGGCGGCGTGAGCAAGGCGGGCGACGTGCTGCTGGACGGCCTGAAGCCCTATTTCAACAAGTACGTATTCCACGCTGCCTCCAATGTGAAATTCACCCTGGCAGCCCTGGGCAACGACGCCGGCGCTTACGGCGCGTTCAAGCTGGCGCTGGATGCGGCAAAGTAAAAGCCGATCGTACGTCAAAAACAAAAAGGAGAGGACGAAAATCCTCTCCTTTTCAATTTTTACCAGCTTTTTTGCGGCATATTCGACTTGATCCGGGGAAAAGTAGTATTGTCAGATGGCACGGTAGACGTTCAGGACGCAGCTGGCGGTGTCGCGGAGAACGGTGGCCTCGGCCAGACGCTGGGCGCCCGCCTTTCCGATGCGGAACAGGTGGGGCGTCATGGCAAAAAGACGCTGGATCTGTTCTCCCTCCGCCGTGAAGTCAAATCGGATCTGCCGGGACTCCAGCAGCGCAAACCCCGGAAGCGCCGGGGCTGTATCCTTCTGCTTGTGGGTCAGCACATCGTAGACGATGGATTTCAGACCCAGCAGATGGTCTTCTGCGGCCAGCACCTGAAGAAACAGCCCGTTTTTCCGCAGGACCCGCCGGAATTCCCCCGGCAGAGTCAGGGCAAACAGACTGCTCAGGGTTCCCACGCTGCCATCCGGCACGGGAATATGCGCCGCCGTGGCACAGAGCCAGGCGTAGGCTTTGTATTGCCCGGCGGCGCAGCGGACGGCCTCCTTGGAGATGTCCAGGCCCGTCAGCGGCGCGCCCAAGGCGGCGGCCAGCCGGGCGGAATAATAGCCCTCGCCGCAGCCCACATCCAGAATTTCTCCCTGTGCATTGTAGTCCAGCGCCGCCTGATTCAGCGCCTCGGAGATGGGGGCGTAGAAGCCCGACTCCAGAAAGGCGCGGCGGGAGAGCACCTGCTGCCGGGTATCCCCAGGGTCCAGGGAATGCTTCTGCTGCACGGTAAGCAGATTGACGTAGCCCTGCCGGGCAATATCAAAGCTGTGCCCCTGAGGGCAGACATAGCGCTTCTCCTCCCGGCGCAGCGGCTGCGCGCACAGGGGGCATTGATAATCCATAGAGATCCCTGCTTTCGTTGAACCGAGGCTAGGGAATCTCTGAATAAATCGTCCGCTGTCCAGCTCTTGCCGATTTCATCAGACCTTCCCAGACATTATTTTAACTGATTTGTCCCGATCCGTCAAACAAATTATAAAGAACAAAGAGAGGATGTGTGCGCTGTGCGGCGAATTGCCATGCTGCTTTGCTGCCTGCTTCTGCTGGTGCTCCCGGCGGAGGCGGAGGACAATGCCAAATATGTGGCCCTGACCTTTGACGACGGCCCCTCCGGCCGGTATACCGACCGGCTGCTGGACGGCCTGAAGGAGCGGGATGCCCACGCTACCTTCCTGCTGTGCGGCTACCGCATCAAGCAGTATCCCCAGGAGGCCAAGCGCATCCAGAGCGAGGGCCATGAGATCGGCAACCACGGATACAGCCACCGCAACATGCAGCAGCTCAGCCGCCGGGAGATCGCCCAGGAGCTGATCGATACCCAGGCGCTGCTGGAGGGCGTGAACATCCGCTTCCTCCGCCCGCCCGGAGGCTGCTGCAGCGATGGGGTGCGGCAGATCGCCCAGGCCCGGGGGCTGGCCATCCTGAACTGGTCGGTGGACCCCAGGGACTGGGCAAGCCACGACGCCTCCGCGGTGGAGGCGGCCGTGCTGAAAAATGTGGCCGATGGGGACGTGATCCTGCTGCATGATATGTCGGACAGCTCGGTTTCCGCCGCCCTGCGGATCATTGACCAGCTCAGCGCCCAGGGCTACCGCTTCGTTACCGCCTCTCAGCTGGCTGCTCTGCGGGGCTGCGTCCCCAAGGCGGGCAAAACCTACCATAGCTTTCCAAAGGGAATGGATCAATCAAAATAGAGGATGGACGCACTGCCATGAATTCTGGCAGCGCGTCCACTGGTACTTATTCTGCTTTTTCCTCCGCTTCCTGCTTTTGCAGCAGCCAGAGGTCGAAGCTGTCGCCCTCGGCCTGATAGGTGCCAATCAGGTCCGCCTGGAAGCCCCGGGGGAACCCACTGATGGGGCGGCTCCCGGCGTCGGAGACGGCGAGAATGGTGTCAAGGTCCTGCCCGTCAAATTCCTCCATGGGATGGATGTTGTCATAGGGGTTGGCGTCGCCCAGCGTTTCCTGGGCATAGATGGGTAGCTCCGGGCAGCAGTAGGCCAGGATCTGCTGGATGTGCACCCCATTGTCGGACAGCACCACATAGGCCTGGGCCTCGCCGTGCTCCGCCGCCACCGCCTGGTCAAACTGGTTTTCGGCAGTGGAAACAGGGAGGAAGCCGTATACCAGGTTCCCGGCGAAGCCCACCAGCAGGAAGCCCATCACACCGCCGAAGACCACCTCCCGCCGGATGGCGCAGACGCCCCAGGCCAGCAGAAAGGCCACCAGCGGTGCGCAGGGGGCCAGATACTCCACCCGGAACACCGGCTTTATCAGCACGGAGACGGCGATCCCCGCGCCGGCGGTCAGCGCGCACACCCCCACCGCTAGCAGGGGAACGGCCTGACGGCGCAGGATCACGCCCAGCAGGATCAGCAGCAGCACCGCGCCAAAGAACAGGGGGAAGGTGACATTTCCGGCGGCGTGGAGCAGCGTGACCGCTCCGTCCACGGCCGCCCGGGCCGTTACGTCCGACCCGGCCGAAGCGGACATCTGCCGGATGAAGTGCTTCATCCAGGGAATGTATGCCGCGGCGGAGGCAGCGGCGGCGATCAGCCAGCCCTTGAGCAGCTTGCGGCGGCACACCAGGGCGCACAGGAACAGCAGCGCATACACTGCCACCACCGACACCAGCGCGAAATTGTGACAATAGGCGGCGCAGATACCCGCAAGGCCGAGACCAATCCAGTCCCCGGCCATGTTGCTTTTCCAGACGCGGTAGGCAAACAGCGCACTCAGGAATACCAGCAGCGCGGCCAGGGCGTATACCCCCGGCTGGGCGGCGCGGTCCATGGCAAAGGGGTACAGAGGGAACAGCACCATAAAGGTCAGCCCCATCTTCCTGCCCCAGAAGCGGGTAATCTCCCAGCCGCCGATGGCGGTGATCAGCAGACAGCAGACGCCGGAGAACAGCCGCACGGCATATTCCCCGTAGCCAAAGGGCATGGAGAACAGCTTGGCCGCGTAGTAGTACAGCGGCGGGGTTTCACCGGCGGCGCTGATGCGCCAGATATCGGCAAAGCTCCGGCGCACCAGAGCCAGGGCATAGGCCTCGTCCGCATGGACGCCGCCAAAGGCGGCCAGCAGCGCGAACAGCCCGGCCGCCGCCGCACAGAGGATCAGATAGACGGGAGAAATGCGTTTTTCCTTTTCCATGGTTATCCTTCCTTGGATTCAAAATTTCCCTGCTCCGCCACAATGTAGATGGGGCGGTTCTTGATTTCGGTATAGGCCTTGGCAAGGTACTGGCCGAAGATGCCCATAAAGAACAGCTGAATGCCGCCGATAAAGGTGATGATGGAGGCGGTGGAGGCCCAGCCGGACACCGGGTCGCCGAACAGCAGCTTGCGCACCACGATAAACACGGTGGAGCACAGCGCCACCAAGCACAGGATGAAGCCCACGATGGAGGCCAGAGTCAGCGGCACGGTGGTAAAGGCCACAATGCCCTCGATGCTGTAAAGGAACAGCTTCCAGAACGACCACTTGGTCTCACCGGCCACCCGCTCCACGTTTTCAAATTCGATCCACTTGGTCTTAAATCCCACCCAGCCGAATAGACCCTTGGAGAAGCGGTTGTATTCCTTCAGCTCCAGCAGGGCGTTCAGGAACTTGCGGTTCATCAGCCGGAAGTCCCGCGCCCCGTCCACGATCTCCACATCGGCCATTTTGTTGATAAGCCGGTAGAACATCCGGGCGAAGAAGCTGCGCACCGGCGGCTCGCCCTTGCGGGTGACCCGGCGGGTGGCGGCGGAGTCGTAGCCCTCCTGGGTGACGGCGTGGTACATCTCCTCCAGCAGCGCGGGCGGATCCTGCAGATCCGCATCCATCACCGCGGCATAGTCCCCTGCCGCATGCTGCAAGCCGGCATACATGGCTGCCTCCTTGCCAAAATTGCGGGAAAAGGACAGATACTTTGCCCGCCTGTCCTCCTTGGCCAGACCGCGCAGAAGCTCCAGCGTCCCGTCCTTGGAGCCGTCGTTGACGAAGATCACCTCAAAATCCAGATAGTTCATCTTCGCCATCACCGCCGACACCTCTCTCCAAAAATGCGGCAGCGCCTTCTCCTCATTATAGCAGGGCACGATCAACGAAATCATTTCAGACATTGCGGGGAACCTCCTTCGTTTAGTTCATATAAAACATCCCCATCAGGTCGCGCTGGGCGTAGTAGTTGGGGAGCTGACGCCAGCCGCCGGAGGTGGGATGCTCCAGGTTGAATTTCAGCTGGGTATTCGGAAGCGCTTCGGTGAGGACCTGCTTGGCGTTGGATGCGCCTCTGCCATAGGTGCCGTCCACGTTGGCCCACCAGACGTTCTTTAGCCAGGGCATTTTGGTCAGCGGCTCCGGGTCGGCGTCGTACACCCTGCCGAGATTCAGATCCTCCAGCGCGGTACAGCCCTGCAGGGGGGTAAGGTCCGTCACCTGGATGGTGAACATTTCCAGATAGACCAGTTTTTTACAGGTGGACAGCGGCGTGATGTCGGTGATGCTTGTTTCGCCGATGATGAGATATTTCAGCTCCGGCATGTAGCGCACCCATTCGCAGTTGGTCACGTACCACATGTGGCCGATGTCCACGCACTGGATATCATGACAGTAGCGCAGGGCCTCCATGTCTTCGTCGGTCACGTCCATGTACTCGCCGCCGTTCAGCTTCCAGGGGAAGAAGTACAGGGAGTCCGTGGGGAAGTCATAGCCGTGGATGACCACCGTCCACACGAACTGGATGCCCTCATGCCGCTGGTTCAGCGCCTCCATGGTTTCGTCGTCTATGCCGCAGTGAGACATGTCCACCCGCTGAAGCAGCGGGAAGCAGGGAAGCATTTCTTCCAGTGTATCCAGAGATGTGATCTCCCGGCCGGACAGATCCATTTCCGTAATGTCCGTACGGAACCGCTGGCCCGCGACCTCCGCTTCCCAAAGAAAAAAGCAGTTGGGATATCGCTGCACCAGCTCCAGCATCTCCCGGTCGGACAGGTTCGTCCCCAGCAGGTTCGCGGTTTGCAGGTCGGGCAGCTGGTCGAGGGTCGCCTCCAGATCTTCAAGGGAAACGCGTTCCCCGGACAGATCCACAGATGTGAGCGCGGGGGAATCAGCCTGACCGCTGGCACGAACCGGAAATGCGCAGACCAACACGGCGCAGAGAATCAGTAATACGGTGATCGCCCCTTTGCGGAGCCAATGAAGACGGAAACGCCGCTTTGCGGGCGTTCCGCCGGGGCCCTCCGTGAACATGGGGACCGATGCGACCATTACCGCACCGGCCAGATCGACCACGGCCAGTGCGCTGCTCATGATGCTGTAAGCCATTACGGCCCGGCTGCCATGGCGCTGCACATAGTACTCCATATATCCGGCGGTGCCCAGCCCGGCAACGGCCAGGAAGGAAAGCAGCAGGGGCCAAACGCGGAAGCCTTTGTGCCGGCGCGTCAGTCGAACGGCAGAGCAGACGATCACGGCGACCATCCCAATGGCGCTGAAAACCTGCACCACACTGACAAAGCCGTTGCTGCGGAAGGCGAGAGAATCATACCGGGTGCTGTCCAGCACCGCTTGCGTGGAACTGTAAAACAGCACGAACAGCTCAAATACGCCGCCGGGGCGAAGCTTTTTCCTGCGGGTAAAGGCAAGATAAACAGTAAGCAGAAGGATAAAAAGCACTCCGGCGCAAATCGCCTGAAGCAGAAAGGTGGCAAGCCGGTACTCCGCCGCCCCGGAGACTGCGTTGGTCACCGGGTAGACCCAGGGCAGTCCCCGCGCCGGTGACGCCAGCGGCCCGCGGTCAGCGCCGGAATAGAAGCAGGCCAGCCGCCCGACGGCAATTCCGGCACAGCCTGCGATGCTCATGCAGTCCAGCTCCGCGGCAAGGCCGTGGGGCTCCCGGCGGCTGTGTCCCAGCAGCGCCGCGGCCAGGCAGCCGAAAAACACCCCCAGCAGCGCAAAGCCACCGGAAAAATGGGTCAGCGCGTCCCAAAGGCCGCTGTATTCCCCGAATCTGCAATACCAATGCACCAGCCGCGCGCCCAGAAGCCCCAGGACCACGGCCAGGACAGCGGAAACGGCGGCGCTGACACCGCGGCGGGGCTCCATCAGATAAAGACCGAGAAAAATGAGAATTGCGGTGGCGGCCCCTGCTGCCAGAAGAAGCGGACGCCAGTAGATCACATGGTTTCCCAAAATGACCGCGATTTTCTCCATGATTACTTTTCCACCTCCGGCAGCGCTGTGGCAAAGTAGATGATATCGCTGATATTTCGCTGGTCGCCATAATCAACGCTGTTGATCAGCGTGTTGTCCATCACGATGGTGGCGGTCTGCCCGCCGTCCAGAGAATAGGCCTTGGGGATCCCCAGCTCCTGAAGCCGGGTGGCAAATTGCCGCAGCGTGGGCATATTGACGGCGTATGGCTCCATGTTTACGGATACGGTGACATAATGCCGTGTTCCCAGCTGCCCCAGCGCCGCACGGCTGAGGTATTTGCTGATCTCACCGACGATGTAGGCAATGGGGACGCACTCCTGCCCGTCCTGGATCAGGATCGGACCGAAGGCAAGGCTGAAGCGAACGTGATGTTCCTTTACGTATTGCTCCACTTCTTCCTGGGTGACCAGTTCTCCCCGGGGGACGAACAGCAGATCGCCCTCCTCGTCGATAAAGCAGGTATCCAGGATCTTGTCCTCGTCCAGCCGGTAAATGACGCCGTTGTTGACGCAGATCCCGTAAGGACGGTAGGCGTAATAATCCGCGCTGGAGGCGGCAACTGCGTTGACGCTGGTCGCCATCTCCGTGGCGGTGCACAGCGCGGCGGAGCCATATGCGCCGCCGGAGAAAAACCGGCGGAACTGGGAAGCGTGGGCGACCTTTGCCTCGGAAAAGGTATAAACACCGCCGTCAATCACCTGTTTCCAGTTGAGAACCAGAATCGTGTCGTCCAGATAATATCGGACGGTGGTTCCCTCCTTGAGCTCCGTATCCGGGCTGAGCAGGGTAGTATCCCCATCCAGCAGCGCCTCCGCCTTCTGGAGGATGGCGGCCAGCTTCTCCGGGCTGTCCGTTTCCCCGTAGCATTCCCGCCGGGGCCTGGGCGCGATCAGATCCGCGTCATTCAGGCGGTATTCCTTGGGGACCGACACCACACCCTCCAGAATATCGCTGACGGCGTTGGAGATGTATTGGTCGAATTTGTCGCCCAACTCCAGCTGTGAACCGGAAGCGGATGCCTGAAGCGGCAGGGTGCAGGAGCAGGCAATCAAGGCGGCAGTCAGGGCGCTCAAGGCGCGGCGGATGATGAAATGTTTTTCCTTTATATTCATAGTGAACCTCTTATGCGGTGATGCCGCCGATGATGTTCAGCAGCGCGTCTGTGGGCTTTACTTGCCAGTGGCCGTTTTTGTAGACGAGCTGGAGCGTCAGAGCTGTCCGCACCGCCGCGTGCTCCTGGGTCAGGGCCTGCCGCGCGGCCTCCAGCAGTGTTTGCTGAATGATCTCGTCCGTAAATTCACCATTCTCGTCGTATATATATATATATATATATCGCTATTCGGATCGGAATTCGCCGCTTCTACATAGCTTGTGAGCAGCTGCGGCCACAGGAGCTTTGTGTCGGCCAGCACGGCCGCCAGATCCAGCGATTCGAATTGAACGTCCTGCGCCAGGCCGGTTTCGGTAACATACAAGCCGCCGCTCTCCTGGAAGGCGCAGCTGCCTTGGTAGGCCTCCCACAGCAGCTGCTCCACCGCGCTCTGGGAAGCCTTATCCAGCCCCAGGTCGGGCGCTCCAACCAGTTGGGCGGATGCGGAAGCATAATCGCCCTCGCAAATGGCCTCCATCAGGTTCTGGGTGCACAGGGCTGCTTCCTCCGGCACCCGCCAAAGCAAGGGCACACGGTTCAGCGAAAGCAGCGCCAGAACAACAGACACAGTGCCGACCGCACAGCCCAGCAGGAGAAACAGCATGGGAAGAAAATGCCTCGTCTTTTTCATGAATTGCCCCCTCAGCAGAAAAATGACAGGATACTCCTTAAAAGAATAACATATTTTTCCTTTTTAATCAATAGCCACCATATAAAAAGGGCTGCCCCG
Organism: uncultured Eubacteriales bacterium; assembly: GCA_900553805.1. Lineage (GTDB taxonomy): Bacteria > Bacillota > Clostridia > Oscillospirales > Oscillospiraceae > Faecousia. Next base: position 2,723 of record USEU01000053.1, on the reverse strand, counting down.
GAAGAAGACGGGGCAGCCCACAAAAGGATGGAAACGGGCAATGTTAGAGTTTGCTGTATTCCACAGCGGTCTTGGCGGTCAGGAGGGCGTTGTTGTAGACCAGCTGGATGTTGGAGGCCAGGCTGTCACCGCCGGTCAGCTCGGCTACCCGGGCCAGCAGGAAGGGAGTGGTCTCCTTGCCCTTGATGCCCTGGGCCTTGCTCTCGGCAATGGCCTGATCGATGGCGGCATCGATCACGTCCTTGGGCATGGAGTACTCCTCGGGGATGGGGTTGGTCACCAGCATGCCGCCGCCGAGAGCCATATCATTCTGTGCCTTGAAGGCGGAGGCCAGCTCGGCAGGGGAATCCATGCGGTAGTCCACATTGAAGCCGGACTTGCGGGTATAGAAGGCGGGCAGCTCACTGGTCTGGTAGCCCAGCACGGGCACGCCCTTGGTCTCCAGGTATTCCAGGGTCAGACCCAGGTCCAGGATGGACTTGGCGCCTGCGCACACCACCATCACGGGGGTGCGGGCCAGCTCCTCCAGGTCGGCGGAGATGTCCATGGTGGTTTCGGCACCGCGATGCACGCCGCCGATGCCGCCGGTGGCGAAGAAGCGGATACCGGCCATGTGAGCAATGATCATGGTGGTGGTCACGGTGGTGGCGCCGTCCTCGCCCTGGGCGCACAGCACGGCCAGGTCGCGGCGGGAGGCCTTGTGAATGGCGCGGCCCTTTTTGCCGAAGTATTCAATCTCTTCCTTGGTCAGGCCGGCCTTCAGGCGGCCGCCGATGATGGCAATGGTGGCGGGCACCGCGCCGTTCTCGCGGATGATCTTCTCCACATTCAGGGCCGTCTCCACGTTCTGGGGATAGGGCATGCCATGGGAGATAATGGTGGATTCCAGCGCCACAACGGGCTTCCCGGCGGCGATGGCAGCGGCGACCTCGGGATTGACGTCCAGATACTGATTCATGTTCATATGCTTCAATTCCTTTCCAAGTAGATGTTGAATGGATGGGTACTGTTACGCCCGCTGCATCCGGCCTTGCACGGCGGAGGCAGACAGGGCGGGGTTGATGGTTTGGCTGGATTCCATGGCGATGGAACCGGCGGCAAGACCGGCCAGGGCCGTCTGCCCCAGATCCATCCCCTCCAGATAGGCCCACACCAGGGCGGCCATGAAGGCGTCGCCGCAGCCGGTGGTGTTTACCATGCTGCCGGGGAGATTGGGCAGCACCAGCCGCTGCTGGCCCATGGCGGCGTATACGCCTTCCGATCCCAGGGAGATGAACAGCCGGTGCAGTCCCTTGCTCATCAGCACGTCGGCGGCCCTGTCCAGGTCGGCGCGGGTGCGGATGGCCACGCCGGACAGCAGCTCTGCCTCCAGCCGGTTGGGCTTGAGGGTATGCACCTTGCCGAGAATGGGAAGGAGCTTCTTCGCCTTGACGGTGGACACCGGGTCGACGAACAGCGGTGCGGTGCAGTTATCCGCCAGGTATTGCAGGCTCTCCTCCGGCAGGTTGGTGTCGGCCACCACCACCTGGGCGTTTTGCAGCAGGGGCAGCTGAGCCGCCAGATAGGCGGGGGTGATCTTTTTGCAGATCTCCATGTCCGAGACGGCCAGGGCCATTTCGCCCTTTTCGTCCGTCAGGTACAGGTAGGTGGAGGTGGTGCCGCCCAGGACCCGCAGGGCGTGGCTCAGATCGATGCCCAGCTCCGAGCAGGAGGCGGCCACCCGCTCGCCGTTCACATCGTCGGCATAGGCGCTGAGCAGGTGCACGTCGGTGCCCAGCAGGGCCAGGTTGTGGGCGATGTTGCGCCCCACGCCGCCCAGGCTGATGGACACAGTGCCGGGGTTGGAGTCCGCCGCCACCAGCGGGGCAAAGGAGCGCCCGCCGATATCCACATTCACGCCGCCGGCCACCACCGCGTAGCTCCCGCTGCGCAGCACATAGCCCCGCCCGGCAATACAGCCCTTTTTGGTCAGGTTGGAGATGTGGACCGCCACGCTGGAACGGGTGATCCCCAGCTTTTTGGCGATATCCTGTTGGGAAATCAGCGGATCGGATTCGATCAGCTGCAATATCTGCCGCTCCCGCTGCGTCATGGTCGGCCTCCTAAATGTTTGTAGTGTTTCTAAGCACATGTTTATTATATCGCAGATTCGAAAATTGTCAACATCCCCCGGTAAAAAATTTCCGCCCCGAAGGACGGAAATACAGGGTCAGTCCCATTCCAGCTGGTAGTCGCCGCTGGCGGAGGTGAAGCGGAGGGTCAGGCGGTAGGTCTTGCCCTTTTCCAGGGGAACGGTGGCGGTGGGGTAATCTTTGGACAGGGTGAGCAGGGGCGCGCCGCCCTTGCTCACGGTGACCTCCATCCGGCCCTGCTGGATGTGGCCGCTGAGGCGGAAGCTGTAACTTCGGCTCTCACCCACCCGCAGGACGCGGTGGATCCGCCCGGTGCACCGGGTAAAGGAAGCGCCGAAGCAGCGGCTGCGCCAGCTGCCGTTGCCAAGGTAGACCACGGCCCGCATCATCCGCACCGGCATCCATCCGGCCAGATACAGCGCCGCCATCAGAAGAAGTCCCGCCATCACGTATATCATAAGCATCCTCCCGGATATTTTCTCCATTATCCCAGACGCAGTGCGTTATGTCAAATGAATTTACGGAAAATTTGTTTCAGGCAACACCGCGCAATTGTGTCTGCGAGCCGCAGCCGTCTTTTTGCCTCACTTC
>USEU01000052.1 GCA_900553805.1 uncultured Eubacteriales bacterium | reverse complement strand
GAGCCAAAAATCCAGGCTGGGGCTTCTTGCCAAATTGTGCGGTGTTGCCATAGGAAATGCATATGATTAAAAACAAACGCGAGCTGCGCGCCTATTTGCGGGTGGACCGCATGATGAACCGAAACGCTTTTTCCTGGGGCTGGAAGGAGCACCTGAAAAACCGCATCGTCCGGGACTATGTGATGGATTTCCTGGTCCACCTGCGCAAGTACGAATATTATATGAATCAGCGGGGCCCCATTGCCCGGCTCCTGGAGCTGCACCACCATCGGGTGTACCGGGAGCTGGGGGTCAAGCTGGGCTTCTCCATCCCGCCCAATGTGTTCGGCTGCGGCCTGGTGCTGCCGCATTACGGCACGGTGGTGATCGGCGGGGAGAATACCCTGGCGAGCCCTTCCGCTCCAAGGTGGAGCGCTGCAAGGCGCTGCTTCGGGACGAGGGGATACTCTAGGAAGACGGAAGCATCAATTTTTTAGGAGGGATTTTCCATGAAAAAAGTGTTTGCCCTTGCCCTGGCGGCCGCACTGCTGCTCGGCTGCTGCGCCGGCGTCCATGCCGACCCGGACCACCTGGTTAAGGTGCTGATGACCACCCCCGGCGCGACGGTGACCTCCGACTGGACCTGCAAGCCGGACATGGAGGCGCTGGACGACGCCGTGGAGGCCAGCGACGGCATCATCCCCGAGGATGTGAAATTTGCCGCCGGCCGGCTGACCGTGATGGAAGCGGGCACCGTGGACTGCGACGAAGAGGTGTACGACGTGAGCTTCAAGATCTGGTCAACGGTGAATCGCGCCATCGGCCTGTTCTTCTGCGCCGAGGAGGACGACACCTGGGAGCTGATCTCCTGCAACCTGGGCGACGTGATCGAGGGCCGCTTCCAGTCCCCCGGCACCTACGTGATCGCCGTCGGCTGGTAACATACCTGCGCATAAGAGAAAAGCCCTGCCGGGAAATTGCTTCCGGCGGGGCTTTTTGCCGCGGGCGGAGAAAACGATATTGGGTGCTTCCCTTTTTCAGAAAAGTATGGTAGAATCGTCCCGAGGACAGTGGGGCGCGGACGGGCCGCCGACGGCGCAGGTCCGTGCCTTCAAAGAAAGAGAGAGGTGTACATATGATTGGTTCCGCATTGAAAAAATTTGCCCAGCAGAACGGTCTGACGATGGACAAGGGCGTGGCCTACGGCAGCCTGAGCGGCATTGCCGTGACCCTGAGCGAGGGCAGCGGCTGGAAGCAGATCGTCTTTTCCACCCGGTTTGCCGACCCTGCCCGGCGCACCGCCGTTTCGGACGCCCTGGCCGCCCGCGACCTGAAAAAGGAGTTCTGGGTGACAAAGTACGATGTCAACTCCAAGCGCATCCAGGTCATGTTCCAGGACAAGCGGGGCGTTATGGATCGGATGCAGGTTTTCCTGAACTGGTTCCTGCCCCTGCTGCGCGCCAACGGGGCCAGCGGCGCGGAGTACTGCGCCCAGTGCGGCCAGCTCATCACCGGCGGCAAGTGGGTCCTGCTCAACGGCAACGCCTACCATTTCCATCCCCAGTGCGCCGAGCGGGTGCGCCAGGACATGGAGACCGAGAAGCAGCGCCGCCGGGAGGAGGACACCGGCAATTATTTCACCGGCCTTTTGGGTGCGCTGGTGGGCGCGATCCTGGGCGCGGTGGTGTGGGCCATCGTGCTGCAAATGGGCTATGTGGCTGCCCTGGTGGGCCTGCTCATCGGCTTCCTGGCGGAAAAGGGCTACAACCTGTGTAAGGGCAAGCAGGGCAAGGGTAAGATCGTGATTCTGATCGTCGCCGTCATTGTGGGTGTGGTGCTGGGCACCTTCTTCTCCGAGTGGTACGGCGTGGCCAAGCTCATCAGCTCCGGCGAGCTGCCCGGCTGGGAGATCAGCGACATCCCCGGCCTGATCCTGCTGGTGCTGGAGCGGGACGCGGACGCCCGCCGCGCGTTCATCGGGAGCATCGGCACCGGCCTGCTCTTCGCCGCCCTGGGCGTATTCGCCCTGCTGCGCCAGACCGGCAAGGACCTGGCAGGCGACAGCTACGTGGAATTGCGGTAGGCATGCGGGCCTGCCGAGGAGCAGACTTTTCAGAAAAATCCAATAATTTAGCGGTAGAAACCCCGGACATTTCGTGGTTTCTACCGCTATTTCTTTTCTTTGGAAGCGGAAAGCTTTTACAGATCATCATCCGCAGCGGTCCCGTTATTCCCACCCGAAGCCCTGAAAGACGGGGCGGCCGGTGTAGCGGTGGGCTGCCTGTTCGCCCCGCAGGACGGCCAGGACGCTTTCGGCCATGGCCTCCTGCTCGCATTCGCCGGGGTAGACGGTGACGGGGGCAATCCAGCCGCAGCGCTGCTCCACGCCTGCCACAATGTCCCGGAACCGCACCAGGCCGCCGGTGAGCAGGATGCCGTCCACCCGGCCCTCCAGCACCGCCGCCATGGCGCCGATGGATTTGCACAGCTGATAGATCATGGTGTTCCACAGCGTCACCGCCTTCGGGTCACCCTGCTCCACCAGGACGTGGACGGTGTCCGAATTGGAGGTGCCGAAATGGCTGACAAAGCCGCCGGAGCGGGAGAGCATGGTCTTGACCTCCCCGGTGGTGTGGCCGCTTTCCAGATAGGTCAGCACCTCCATCACCGGGATGGAACCCAGCCGGGTGGGGGTAAAGGGACCGTCGCCCCCGGCTCCCTCGGTGCTGTCGATCATTTTCCCGCGGGCATGGGCGGTGACGGTGATGCCGCCGTCAATGTGGCTGACAATGAAATTGCAGTCCTCATACCGCTTTCCCATGGCCCGGGCGTGGATGGCGGCGATGCCCTTCTGATTCAGCACATGGGTCTGCGCCCGGCGGTACAGTCCCGCAATGCCCGTGGGGCGGGCATAGTCGCACAGCTCGTCCACATTGGTGGGGTTGACGGTGTACATCCTGCCGCCATACTCCCGGCACAGCTCATAGGCCAGCATCACTCCCAGCTTTGCCGGGTGGTCGCTGCCGCCCACGCCCGCCGCCGTGTCAGCAACCAAAGATGCGTCGATCTCCATCACACCCGCCGCCTGGGGCCAGGCGCTACCGCCCCGGCCTACAAAGGCGTCCATATCCGCCATGCGCAGGCTGTGCTCTGCCATGAACCGCTCCACCACCGCCCGGCGCAGGGGCATCTGGTCGTTGACGGTGGGGTAGGCCAGCAGCTCCGGGGCATCGTGGAAAATGCTCTCGGTATACACATTGCGCTCATTTTCAAAATAGCTCACCTTGGTGGAGGTGGAGCCGGGGTTGATCACCAGCATTTTATAAACCGTTTCCATGGGAATTCTCCTTTTTTCTCCATCCGATTACGGATAGTATACAATATTCTCCCTTTAATTTCAAGCAGATACCATATCACCCCGGACGGGAAAAGTCCGGGGTGATATGGTATCTGAGAGGATTATTTGTGGTACAGGATGCGAATGGAGTTCAGCAGGCACAGCATGGATACGCCGGTGTCAGCGAACACGGCGATCCACATATTGGCGTAGCCCAGCAGGCCCAGAGCCATGACGACGATCTTGACCGCCAGGGCGAAGTATACGTTCTGCCAGCTGATGCGGCGGGTGCGCCGGGCGATCTGGATGGCCTGGGGAATGGCGGACATGTCGGAGTTCATGAACACCACGTCCGCCGCCTCAATGGCGGCATCCGCGCCGGTGCCCATGGCCGCGCCCACATCCGCGCCGGCCAGCACGGGGGCGTCGTTGATGCCGTCGCCCACGAACATGACGCTGCCCTGCTGGGCGCGTACCTTTTTCAGCTCGCTGAGCTTGTTTTCCGGCAGCAGGCGGGCGCGCACCTCGTCAATGCCCGTCTCCTGGGCCACATGCTTGGCACTGTCCTCGGCGTCGCCGGTGAGCATGACGGTGTGCAGGCCCATGTCCTTCAGTTTTCCGATGGCGGGCACAGCGTCGCCCTTCAGCGTATCGGCAATCACGATCTGGCCCAGCAGCTTCCCATCCTTTGCCAGCAGCACCTGAGTGCCGAAGGCTGCGCCCCGGAACTTGTCCAGGCTGACGCCGTTGCGGGTCATCAGCTTCTGGTTGCCGCACAGCACCCGGTGGCCGTCCAGCCCCGCCTGGATGCCCTCACCGGCCAGCTCCGTCAGATGGGTGGGCTTGGGGATCTCCAGTCCCGCCTCCTTGGCGGCGGTGACGATGCTCACAGCGATGGGGTGGGTGGAGAACTGCTCACACCCGGCAGCCAGGGTCAGCAGCGTGGCCTCCGGGGTGCCGCTCTCGGCGGGGATGGCCTGCTGCACCTGGAAATTGCCCTTGGTGATGGTGCCGGTCTTATCCATGACCACGGCCTTGACCTGAGCCAGAGCCTCAATGGCTACGCCGCCCTTAAAGAGGATGCCCTTTTTGGAGGCCGCGCCAATGCCGGAGAAGAATGCCAGGGGCACGCTGAGCACCAGCGCGCAGGGACAGGAGATGACCAGGAAGGTCAGCGCGGTAAATACCGACGCGGTGCCCGCCTCGCCGTAGAGAACGGAGTCCATACCGGCGTACTTCACGCCGTCTACAAAGAAGTGCCAGCCGGGGATGATGAAGGGCAGCACCACGGCCACCACCAGCGCCGCAATGACCACGGCGGGGGTGTATACACGGGCAAAGCGGGTGATGAATTTGTCGATGGCGGGCTTGCTGGCCGCCGCGTTTTCCACGGAGTTCAGAATGCGGGTGACCATGGATTCCTCCAGGGGCTTCTCCACCCGCATTTTCAGCTGGCCGGAGGTGTTGACGCAGCCGGAGATCACCTGGCTGCCGGTGCCCACCTTGACGGGGACAGGCTCGCCGGTGACGGCGGAGGTATCGATCCGGCTCTCGCCCTCAATGATCACGCCGTCCAGGGGGATTCGGTCGCCGGGGCGCACCACCAGGATATCGCCCACATGGGCATCCTCGGCGGGAATGACCTTTACGTCGCTGCCGTCCACCAGATTCACGGTCTCGGGCCGCAGGTCAACGGCGGTCATGATCTGGCTGCGGCTCCTTGCCACGGCCCGGTCCTCAAAGTACTCGCCAATGCGGTAGAACAGCATGACGCCCACGGCCTCGGGGCAGTCGCCGATGGCGAAAGCACCCAGGGTGGCAATGGACATCAGGAAGTTTTCGTCAAACACCTGGCCCTTGGCAACGTTCTTCAGGGCGTTCCAGACCACCTCGCCGCCCAGAATCAGGTAGGCAGGCACCAGCGCGATCAGCTGGACCGGCAGGGGGGCGTCCTTCAGGTGCAGCACCTCGCCCACAACAAAAAGCACGGCGCCGATGATGATGCCGGTCAGTTCCTTCTTGGGATCGTCGCCGTCCTCATCCTTTTTCTTTTCGTCCTTGGCAACAATGGTGATGCCGTCCTCCATGGCGTCGATGGCCTGCTTCACGGCGGGGATCAGGGCATCGGGGTTCTTGGCGGTCAGGCGCATCTGCTTTGTGGCGAAGGTGATGGTGCACTCGTCCACCCCCTCCAGGGTGTTCAGCCGCTTTTCGATTTTCGCGGCGCAGTTGGCACAGTCCAGACCCTCGATCATGTAAATTCTGGTCTGCGCGCTGGGATCGACGGCCTTTGCCTTGTGGTGATGGTGCTCATGACCGCAACCGCAGCCGCATTCCTCGTCATCGTCGTCATGATGGTGGTGATGATGCTCATGGCCACAGCCGCATTCCTCGTCATCATCGTCATGGTGATGGTGGTGATGCTCATGGCCACAGCCGCATTCCTCGTCATCATCGTCATGATGGTGGTGATGGTGATCATGACCGCAGCCGCATTCCGCTTCATCCTCGTCATGATGATGGTGCTCCTGCTTGCAGCAGCCTTCGTCCTCGTGATTGTGCAGATGCTTCTCGTCGGACATATAAATCCTTCCTTTCATCGGTTCGGAAATTCTATTTGACAATGCTTGCTTTTTAACATACAATATATCCGCTACCGAACACTTTGTTCTGTAATCATTATAGAAAAATCCCGCCGAAAAACAAGAATCAATTTTCGGCGGATGTACAATACAGAACAAAAACCGATTTTTGTACAGGAGAATTTTATGGACAGACGTCAGCAAAAGACCCGCACCGCCATTTACCGGGCCTTTACCACCCTGCTGGACCGGCAGAATTTCCATTCCATCACCGTGCAGGACATCATCGACGAGGCAAACATCGGCCGCAGCACCTTTTACGCCCATTTTGAGACGAAGGAGGAGCTGCTCAAATCCCTGTGCCGGGAGCTGTTCGACCACATCATCGGCACCGCCATGGACAAGCAGAATACTCACGGCCTGTATACCTGCACCAACGCCCCCCATTCGGTGATCTGCCACATTTTGCAGCACTTGCAGGAGAACGACAACAATATTCTCACGCTCCTGTCCTGCGAAAGCGGCCCGATCTTCATGAGCTATTTCAAATCCGGCATGGAGGAGCTGGTCCGCGCCCAGCTGCTGGGGGATACCACCTGCGCCGATGTGCCCAGGGAATTCTTGGTCAACCACATCGCGGGCAGCTTTGTGGAGATGGTGCAGTGGTGGCTGGACGGCGGCCGCAAGGAGACGCCCCAGACGCTGGACGGGTATTTCCGCACCGTGACCGAGCCGCTGCTGTCCGGCGGAAAGGGCTGAGCATGGGAAGTGTACTGATCCTCAGCGATTTCGTGGGCAGCGCCGATGTGGCCATGGCCGTCTCCCGGGCCGTGCTTACCCGCATGGGGCACCGGGCGCTGTGCCTGCCCACGGCGCTGATCTCCAATATCTGGAGCCAGGGCGAGCCTGCCCAGCTGGATACCACCGATTATCTGCGCGCCGCGCTGGACACCTGGGAGCGCCGGGGCCTGCGCCCGGAGGGGGTGCTCATCAGCTATCTGGCCGGCCAGGCCCAGGCGGCGTTCGTCGCTGAAAAGTGCGGGTCCTGGCGGGAGCAGGGGGTAAAGATCTTCCTGGACCCCGTCTTTGCGGACAACGGGCATCTGTACCGGGGCATCGGCCCGGAGCGGCTGGCGCTGCTGCGCGGCCTGCTGCCGCTGGTGGACTACGTGCTCCCCAACGCCACCGAGGCCCGCTTTCTCACCGGTCTTTCGGAGCCGGAGCAGGCGGCCCGGGCGCTGCACCGGATGGGCGCTGGGGCGGCGCTGGTCACCGGCGTGCCCCAGCGCGGGGGCAGCGCCGTGGTGCTCTGCGGGGCGGCGGGGACGCGGCTTTTCCCCTATACCCCCGTCCCCGGCGATTTCCCCGGCGCGGGAGATGTGTTCACCGCCCTGTTCACCGGCGGCATCCTGCGGGGCGATACGGAGGAGGAAAGCGTCAGCAGCGCCGTTTCCACCGTAAAAACCTGGATCGTCCGCGCCCAGTCCGACCCCACCCCCCACACCGGCCTGCCGGTGGAGCTGCTTTTTTGAGGGACCTCTGAATAAATCTCAGGCAACACCGCGCAATTGTGTCTGCGAGCCGCAGCCGTCTTTTTGCCCCACTTCTTCAGTTTGAATTTAGCCAAAAATCCAGGCTGGGGCTTCTTGCCAAATTGTGCGGCGTTGCCATAAAAGAAACAAGGCGAATTCGTACAGTCCCGAATGGAGATTGTACGAATTCGCCTTTGTACGTTGCACGGAACGCACCCCGTCACGATCGCAGGGGCCCGGGGGTTCTGCTCAGAAATCTTCTTCGATAAACATTTCTTTTTTATAGAACAACTGGTCCAATGCGGGGTTTGGGGTTTTCAGCTCTGCGCCGGGCATCCATTGGGCGGCTTCGGTGAAGGAGCACACGCCGCTGATGAGGGCGGAGAGGGCGGGGATGGTCAGTGCCGCGTCGGGGGCGGCGTCGGTTCTGGCGGCCTGGGTCACCCGGCCGTCCCGGAAGCTCACCCGGTAGACGCCGGTGTTTTTGGGGATCTGGTGATCGGTGATTTCCAGGGTCACCTGGCCGGTGCCGATGCATTTTGCTTTTTCCAGCACCTCCCGCACCCGGACGACCCGGACCATGCCGCCGCACAGGAGCTGCCATCGGACGGCCCCCAGGGACCATTCCGGCAGCAGATAGCGCAGGGCCTTGCTCTCCGGCAGGTAAAACCGGGCGTGGCTGCGGTCGGTGGACATGGTTTGCAGCAGGCCCAGCAGCGCCCGGAAGCCCCGGGCGGAGGTGAAGCGGAAGCGGTCGCACTGGAGGGTGTCCCCCTCCGGCTGGAAGCGCACATAGGCGCTGGGGGCGCCGTTATCGTACCAGACGTACAGGTACTTGTCCCCGGCGGCGGGGTCCAGCCCGGTCACCCAGCGGTAGTCCGACCGGCCGTGGAGCACGCTCATATTGTAGGCGCGGTACCAGGCTTGGTCCACGGCCCACACGTCCTCCGACAGTTCCTGTCCCGGCTCTGCCAGGCGGTAGGTATCTTCAAAATAGCTGGTGCGCAGCAGACGCAGGTCTACGGTGACCAGCTGCTTCTGCACGCAGCATTCATAGCCGAATTTTCGGTAAAAAGCGGTGGAAAAGGGGTAAAGATAGGAAAAATCATACTCCCGCCGGTATAATTCCGGCAGCAGCGCCTCGAAGCAGGCCCGGATGCCGCCCCGGCGGCGGTACTGGGGCAGGGTGGATACGCCGCCGATGCCGCCCATAGTCACCGGCTGCCCGTCAAACCACATCTGGTAGGTGGGCACGGTGATGGCGCTCATCATCTGTCCGTCGCCGTCAAAGGCCGCCCAGTGCAGCGCCTCATCCGGCTCCTGCTCCGCGTCCCGCTTCATGGGGATGCGAAAGGCCAGGGCGAACAGCTCCCGGACGCGGTCAAGCTCCTCCGGCTTTGTCAGTCGAACCTCCATGGCTGCCTCCTCAGTGCGCCTGCCGCTTCAGCAGGTCGATCACGTCGTTCAGGGAATCGAACCGCCCGTAGGCGATCTCCAGGATATTCTCCCCCGGCTCGTCCAGATCGGGGACGATGCTGGCCATGCATCCGGCCCGGTGGGCGGCCAGCAGGCCGGTATAGCTGTCCTCCAGGGCCAGGCAGCAGGCAGGGTCAATGCCGATGGTCTTTGCCCCCAGCAGATAGATGTCCGGTGCGGGCTTGCCGTGGGCCACCTCATGGGCGGTGCAGATATGGGGGAAGCGGTGATACAGGTTCAGCTGCCCCAGATGGTTCTGGATCCGATCCGCCGGGGAGGCGGTGGTGATGGCGTAGGGGATGGCCTTTTCCTGCAAATAATCCAGCAGGGCGTACACCCCCGGCTTGGCCTCGATGCCGTTTTCCTCGATGTAGGCGTCCATCAGCTCAATGCGCTTGGCGCGGATCTGCTCATATACAATGTCCGGGCCGAACAGCTTGCTTAAATATGCCTGCCCCGCCTGAGCGCTGAGACTGCGCATGCCCAGCGCCTGCTGGTAATTCATGGGGTAGCCGTAGAATTCGCACCCCGCCGCCCAGAATTTGGCGTACAGCTTCTCGGAGTCCAGGATCACCCCGTCCATGTCAAACAAAATTCCCCTGATCTCCGTATCCCGGGGGTGCAGGATCTGATAACCCACAAAATCACGTCCTTCTTTTCCGATTTGCTCCATCATACCCGATTTTTCGGGATTTTTCAAGAAGCAAAACATCTTGACTCCCCAATGGGGGAGCTGCCGCCGCAGCGGCTGAGGGGTTGCGGCAGGCAGTTATAGCTTTATAAAATCTAAGGCGAATTCGCAACATGTCCTGGTTGGGACTGTACGAATTCGCCTTGGCTTATCCTAAATGGCATCCTGCGTACCGCAAACCCCTCCGCCACGCTACGCGCGGCCCTCCTCCCCTTGCAGGGGAGGTCTTTCCTCCAAAGCTCCCCTGAAAGGTTTAGCAGGTGTAGCCGACCAAAGGGCGGCGTACAGCTGCTTAATGCAAAGCTGAGCTGGCAGCCCGCAGGGCTGACTGAGGGGTTTGCGGTAGGTGGTTATGGTTCTGTAAAATTAAGGCGAATCCGTAACACGTCCTGTTTTGGACTGTACGAATTCGCCTTGGTTTATCCTAAATGGTATTCTGCGTACCGCGCCTGACCCCTCCGGCGCGCGTCGCGCGCCACCTCAGCTTTGCATTAAGCAGCTGTACGCCATTCTGCGAATGGCTACACCTGCTAAACCTTTCAGGGGAGGCAAGAGGTGCGCAATTACACATGCAAAATTGATTTGGCGAAGAGGAAATAGAGCAGCAGGCTCATGGCGTCTACGATGGTGGTGATGAAGGGGGAGGCCATCACTGCCGGGTCGAAGCCCAGGCGCTTGGCGATCAGGGGCAGGGAGCAGCCCACGATCTTGGCCACCACCACCGTCACCCCCAGGGTCAGGCACACCGTCACATCCACGGCAAGGCTCACGGTCTCGTTGCCCATGAGCAGCCGGTCGATGAGCAGCACCTTGGCGAAGCACACCGCCGCCAGGGCCAGTCCGCACAGCAGCGCCGTGCGGACTTCCTTCCACATGACGCTGAAAATATCCTTGAAATGCAGCTCGTCCAGGCTCAGGGCGCGGATCACCGTGACAGAGGACTGGGAGCCGCTGTTGCCGCCGGTGTCCATCAGCATGGGGATGAACATGGTCAGGATGGGCAGCGCGCTCAGCGAGGACTCGAAGGAGCTGATGATCATCCCCGTAAAGGTGGCCGATACCATCAGGATCAGCAGCCAGGGGATGCGGTGCTTGAACAGTTCCCAGGGAGAGCTGCTCATATAGCTCTTTTCCGAGGGCGTGATGGCCGCCATGATCTCCATATCCTCGGTGGCCTCGTCCTGCATGACGTCCATGGCGTCGTCAAAGGTGACGATGCCCACCATGCGGTTCTCCTTGTCCACCACGGGCAGGGCCAGGAAATTATACTTGGAGAACATCCGGGCGACCTCTTCCTGGTCGTCCTGGGTGGTGACGGAGATCAGATTGGTCAGCATGATGTCGCTGATCTGGGTGTCGTCGTCCTCGCACAGCAGCAGGTCCTTCACGGTGACCAGGCCCAGCAGCGTCCGATCGGTGTCGATGACGTAGCAGGTATAGATGGTCTCCTTGTCCACGCCCTGGCGGCGGATGCGGGTGATGGATTCCTCCACCGTCATGCTGGGCCGCAGGGCCACATACTCGGTGGTCATGATGGAGCCCGCGGAATTCTCCGGGTAGCGGAGGATCTGGTTGATGGAGCTGCGCATCTCCGGGTCCGCCTGCTCCAGAATGCGGCGCACCACCGTGGCGGGCATTTCCTCCACCAGGTCGGCCGCGTCGTCTACATACAGCTCGCTGAGCACTTCCTTCAGCTCATTGTCGGAGAAGCCCTGGATCAGCAGCGCCTGGGTATCCGGCTCCATCTCCACGAAGGTCTCCGCTGCCAGCTCCTTGGGCAGCAGCCGGAACATCAGGGGGACCTGCTTCTCCTCCAGATCGTTGAAAATTCCCGCCACGTCGCTGGGGTTCATGGTGATGAGCATGTCCCGCAGGGTGGCGTACTTCTTGCTCTCCAGCATTTGCAGGAGGGCTTTTTCCATAATTTCAAACCGTTCTGCCATATTTACCTCCTAATTTTTTTAAAAAGTAGAGAGGCAATTTACACAAGGGCCGAACTAAAACGGGTCAGCCACGGAAGCAGACCGCATCCTACTTCGACCCGGTATATTGCCACTGCCGCCGGCGTCCATGGTTTTCCCTCCTTTTTGTTCGCATAGTCATGAGTATTTTACCCCGTTTCAGAGGGGATGTCAACAAAAAAGTCTGAAAGCAGGCGGTCACCGGCTTTACGGGCGGCGAGAGGTATGATATAATGCGGTGAAATCATATTGGGAAGGAGTGTGCTGCAGAGCGATGAAACCGAATCGGTATGCGCGTCCTCGCCTGGCAATAATGGCCGTGGCCACCGATGTTCGGACGTTGATCCTTGCCCAGCTGCTTGAGGCCCTGAGCTATGGACTGACGCAGCCTGCGGTCATGGAGCTGTTGAGCCACGCCGCGCCGGAGCTTCGCCCACGGGTGGTGAGCATCTGGACCGGTTGTCAGATGGCACTGTGCACCGTGGCCGCCAACGGACTGGTAACGCTGCTGGGACGTCGGCTCTGCTTGAATGAAATTCTCGCATGGATGACGCTTCCGGCAGCCCTGGGTACGCTCGTTCTGCTCCGGGCGCCCTACGCCAAGGAGGAATGCTCCGATGCTGGATAAGAACGGAAAAAAGCTGCTGGTCAGCGACATTGCCCGCGCCGCCGGGGTTAGTCCCACGGCCGTGTCCCGCTATCTGAATTCCAGCGGCTATGTCTCTCAGGAAAAGGTTCAGGCCATTCAGCTGGCGCTGGAGGTGCTGGGCGCCGAGGCCGAAAGCGGCGCCCCCACGCTCAGGGGCAGGAACCGGCGGGTGTTCGCCTTTCTTGCACCGCCCTACGCCGCCACCAGCAGCATGCAGTTTCCCGTTATGGGATCCGTTTTTTCGGACGCGGCCAAGTCAAGGGGCTATGCCACCAAAATATACCCGGTCGATCTTTCCCGGCTGACCCTGATCGAAGCTCTGGAGCAGATCCTGTCCGACCGCCCCTGCGGGATCCTGATCCCGGTGGTTCCCATGCTGTCGCTTGACCGGCAAACACAGCAGTTCATTCAGGAATGTGGGGTGCCGATTGTGCTTTTCTCGGAGTTTCCCACGCCGTATTCCCGCATTCACAGCATCATCAACAGTTTTGATGCCGGTATTTCTCTGTCCGTGGAGCATCTGCTGCACATGGGCTGCCGTCGTCTGGCGCTGCTGACTCCTCCGGGTACGCAAAGCAAATCCGCCGGATTGCAGCAGGCGGCTTTTCTCGCCTGCACCAAAGCGGATCCACTGGTGGAAAAGGCGCGGATATTCACCCATCGCTGGACGGATCCTCAGTTTGCCCAGGCAGGCTTTGCCTGCGCGGAGCAGGCCTTCTCCCAGGATCCGGATCTGGACGGCATCATCGGATGGACGGATGCGTATTGCGCCGGGATCCTTTGGTATTTGTATAAAACCGGCAGGCAAGTCCCCCGTGACGTTAAGCTCATCGCCGCAAATGATGATTACGCGCCCTATCTCTGCCCGCCCCTGACCAGCTATTCCTTTTCGACCAGCACTCTGTGCGCGGAGGCCGTTGAACTGCTGGTCGCCCTGCAAAGTCCCAGGCAGCGTCAGAACGTCCGCCATCTGTATATTGCCCCTACCTTTACGGTCCGTGGCTCCACGGATCCCGACAAATTCCCGCATATGTAAAAATATGCACATTTTCTTTTGAATTTTCATATGAAATTTTCATTGTGAATAACGTATGAAAACCGATCGTGAAATTTGGCGATTCCTCGAATGGATTTTCTCCCTCCCGGCTGCTACACTTAAAGCCGTAGCGGATTGCATGCAGCTGCCCAATGCGCGCCCCGGGCATCCGGGGTATCTACATCGCAAATCGAAGGGAGAATTTTATGAAAAAGATGTCCAAACGTACCCTGGCGCTGGTGCTGGCGATCGCGGTTTTTACCGTCAGTGCCCTGGTGCTTCGTGCCAGCCTCACCGGCGGATTTTCCGTTCAGGTCAAAAACGTCAACATTGTGACGGATGAGGGCGTCAATCTTTCCGCCACCCTGTGGGTGCCCAAGAACGCCACGCCCGATACGCCGGCCGCCGGTATCGTGGTCGCCCCCGGCGGCAATACGCCCCATGTCTTCTACGCCAGCTACAGCATTGAGCTGGCCCGCAGAGGTTATGTGGTCCTTGCCTATGACTACTACGGCACCGTCGGCTCCGGCATGACCACCGAGGGGAATTCCGGTGCCCTTGCCGCCATGAAATATCTGTCCGGCCTGTCATTCGTGGACGGCGACCGTCTGGGTGCCACCGGCCATTCCAACGGCGGCGGTCAGGCTGCGGCCGCCATCCTCAGCGATTATGCCTCTTCCGCGTCCCGACGCAGCGTGGTTTTCGTGGGCTGCGGCATTCCCTCCAATGACCCGGAAACCTTTAATGGCATCAATGTGATGGCCGTCTGGGGCAAGCTGGATGAGTGCGGTCAGGGCACCTTCTGGGATGTATACCATCAGGATCGGCTGAATTACGGCGCTATGTCTACCCTGACCGGCGACGAGCAGGTCAAGGCCGGCACCTACTATGGAAATGCCCAGGATGGAAGTCTGCGGGTGCTGTATACCCCAAACACCTTCCATTCCCTGTCCAACATCGCCCCCTCCACCGTGACCAACATCATCCGTTTCTTTGACGACACACTGGACGGCAACACCGGCGTCCTGGAGGATAACAGCTTTGTCTATGGCTGGCAGGAATTGGCCGTGCTGTTGATGGCGATCAGCCTGTGCGTCATGATCTTCCCTGTGGGCTACCTGCTGCTGGAGGCCCCCTTCTTCTCTTCGCTGAATCGTCCCGTGCCGGAGGCTACGGCAAAGTCCAATGTCAAATTCTGGATATTCCTGCTGCTTCCCGGCGTTCTGTCCGCCCTGATCGTCAAATCCACCGTTATTCAGGGCCAAACCATCATAGGCAAGCTCCCCAAGCTGTTTGACGTCCAGAGCACCAACGGTTTTGTGTGGTGGTTCTTCCTTTCCGCCCTGATCAGCATTGCGTTCTACGTCGTCCGCCGTCTTGTAGACAAGTCCATTGACCGGCAGGCTGATCGGGATCGCATGAAGGGCTCCGCAGCGGATATCGGAAAGGCAGTTCTGTTTTCTCTGGCGGTCGTGGGTGCGCCTTATGTGTTTGCCGTGTTTGCCGAGCGGCTCACCGGCTGGTATGGGCGCATTTTCCAGACCTATCTGGCCCCCATCACCGCCGGAAGAGTCGGGCAGTACGCGGTTTATTATGTGCTGTTCTTTGTACTGTTCAGCGTCTATGCGTTCCTGCAAGCCGACAGCGTACGCCTGAGGGGTGCGTCCGAGCGCACCAATTATTGGCTGACGCTGCTGGTCAACGCCCTCCCGGCGGTGCTGTTCCTTGGCGTACTGTACGGCAAGCTGGTCCTGACCCATGTGACTCCGATCAATGGCCGGGAAATGTCCCGTGCCCAGGGTGCAATGATGGGCATGCTGCTGCTGTACTTTGTGGTTGCCAAGGTGGTTACCGGCTTCTATAAGAAGAGCGGTAATATTTATGTCGTATCCGCCGTCAACGCGGCTTTCATCACCTGGCTGTCCGTGAACACACCTCAGCTGATGGTATAACCTGCCGCTCCTTCGCTGTTTCTTCGCGGGGCCGGAGGGATCCGCAAACCAATGCGGCCCCTCCGGCCTGGCAGCTCGATGGCATATCCGTTTCCGCACCGAATATTTCCCCAAAAAATCCGGGAATTTCCCTTGACATGGGGGAAAAACTATGCTAGAATTAACCAGCTGAATCCGGGAAGCAGAGCTGTGCGGGTGTAGTTCAATGGTAGAACACCAGCCTTCCAAGCTGGATACGCGGGTCC
>USEU01000051.1 GCA_900553805.1 uncultured Eubacteriales bacterium | reverse complement strand
CATCTCGACATTTTTCTGAAGCTGGGCAGCACCTATGAGGCCGTCTATACACCCCTCAAGCACACCGCGGGCATCACCAGTCTAAGAAATACTACGCCCAAACCGCCGACCAGGAGGACCTGATTTCCATTGGCACCATTGGCCTCATCAAGGGAATCACCACCTTTGACCCCTCCAAGGGAGCCAGACTGGCAACCTATGCAGCCCGATGTGTAGAAAATGAAATACTGATGTACTTCCGCTCCGGGCGGAAGAGTGCGCAGGATGTGTCGTTGTCGGATTACATTGATACCGGGACGGATGGGGCGCCGCTGGCGCTGATGGATGTGGTCAGCGAGGATACGGACCTGATGGAGCAGGTGGCAAATCAGGAGGCGGTGCGGCTGCTGCGGCGGGCGGTGGATACCTGCCTGACCGGGCAGGAGCGGCTGGTGATCCAGCTGCGCTACGGGCTGGGGGCGGAGGAGCCGCTCCGCCAGCGGGAAGTGGCAGAACGAACGGGCATCAGCCGCAGCTATGTATCCCGAATTGAGAAAAGGGCGCTGAAAAAACTTCGGGCGGCGCTGGAATAGAAGCACGGCGGCAGGGAGATTTGATTTTCTCTGCCGCCCTTTTTTGAGCCTTCTGAAAAAACGTGTTGACAAAATGAATGCTTCGTATTATGACGTATAACATGAAAGGAGGTATAACATGGATGGTCAGTTGAAGCGAGGGCTCTTGGATGTTTGCGTTTTGGCAGCCATTAAGAGTGAGGACTCATACGGCTACAAGATCATAAAGGATATGAAGCCGTACATGGAGCTTTCCGAATCGACCTTGTATACCATTTTGAAACGGCTGGAGACGGCGAATATGCTGAATGTCCGCACCGCGGAGCATGGCGGCAGGCTTCGGAAGTATTACCATATTACCGGGGAAGGGCTGAAGCGCATTGAGGATTTCAAGGTCGAGTGGAAGGAAATATCACAGGCTGGACTTCCGGGATACAGGGACAGAGCAGGTGGTAAACGGCCTGCGGTTTACGCCCATGGAGCATCAATAGCGGCGCAGCGACGCTGTGACCATACAAAATCTCCCGCCAAGGCAGTGCTTTTCACACAGCTTTGGCGGGAGAATGTTTTGCAGTTACGCGAATACGATTTGAACCAGCAGCATGTAGCAGGCGGTGCCGCCGGTGATGGAGAGCATGGTGTTGCGCTTCCACAGGTGGAGCAGCACCACCACGGCGCAGGAGATCAGCTCCGGCAGGGCGTGAGTCGGATGAATGAAATTGACGGATTTCAGGCAGTAGACCACCAGCATGCCCATGATGGCAAAGGGGAGTACCTTGCCCAGATAGGTGATGAGGGGCGACGTCTGTTTTTTGCCGCCGAATACCCAAAAGGGGAGAAAGCGTAGCAGCATGGTAATAACGGCCATGATGGCCACCAGGGCGGCGCTGTGCAGGCGGGGGGAGAGGGTGCCCGTGAGGAAGAGCGTCATTTTGCCGCCTCCGTTCCAGTCTTGCGGGCCATCACCAGGATGGCTGCGATGAGGATCATGGTGGGGATCAGAAAGCTGTCCGCACCGAATATGATCAGACAAACGACGGCGGACACCACACCCACCATGGCAGGGAAGTGGTGCTTCGTGCTCAGCCATTGCTCCACAAAGATGGTGACAAACAGGGCGGTCAGCGCAAAGTCAATGCCGGTGAAATCCAGCGGCAGGTTCCCCAGCAGGGAGCCGATGACGGAGCCGAGTACCCAGTAGCACTGGTCAAACAGGGATACCCAGAAACAATAGCCGACGCGGTCAACTCCGTCGGGCAGCACGGGGCGGGAGACCAGGGAATAGGTCTCATCCGTCAGCGCGAAGATCAGGTGCGGCTTTTTCTTTCCCGCCTGCTTGTAGGCATCCACCATGGAAAGCCCGTAGAACAGGTGCCGGGCGTTTACCATCAGGGTGGTCAGCGCGGTGGCGGCAAGCCCCGCCCCGCCGGTCAGGAGCCCCACGCCCACATACTGCATGGAACCAGCATAAATAAAAATGCTCATGGCCAGAGCCCAGGGCAGCCCATAGCCGCTCTGCTGTAAAATGATCCCAAAGCCGGCACCCAGGAAAAGGTAGCCGGTCATCACGGGAAGGGTGCTTAAAAAGGATAATTTCAGGGTGTGCTTGTTCATAGGCTTCGCTTTCTGCGGATGGTGCCGCCCGGTGAATCCGGGCAGGGGAGTCACCGCATTTTCTGACGGAATCATTATATTCCGCCCCCAAAGGAAAGTCAACGCGGAAATCCGGCCAAAAGCGGCGGCTAAAACCGTTGCAAAAACGGGCAATGCGTGATACAATCAGCATGTGCGCAGGATCGTACCGATCGGCGCAGCCAAGCTCCATCAGCCGGGTGACCGATGCCCGGAAGAAAGGAAATGAGAATGATGAAGAATGGAAGAAAGATTGCGGCCCTGCTGGCATGCGTATTGCTGCTGGGCGTTCTGCTTTCCGCCTGCGGCGGAAATAAATGCAGCCTGTGCGGAAAGAGCATTCGCGGAGCCGGCCACAGCACCAGCGCGGGACTGCTGTGCGACGACTGCTACAATTCCTTCTCCGGCCTGGGAACGACGGCCACGCGCAGCACCAACACCGGCGTTTGGATCGCTATTACGGTGATGGTGTTTGTGGCGGTATTTGCCGCGACCTCCGGCGTGGTGTATTTGGTGCTGCAAAAGCTGCTGCCCCCGGATACCACCGCCCCCCGTGCTGCCCACCGAAGAGCGCCGCAGGAGGAAGAGTATGACGATGTTTCGCGCCCTGCGCTGCCGGTTCAGCGCCCTGCGGCGCACACCCAGCGTCCCGCCGCCTCCAATCGGCCTACCGCTTCGGCCAACCGACCGGCGGCACAGCGCGGCTACACGGGCGAATGGGTATGCCCCCGGGATCGCAGCCGGAACAGCGGCCCCTACTGCACCCTTTGTGGCGCACCCCGCCCCCAGGCTCCCAGATCTGCTTCCGCGGTACGTCCGGCAGCCAATGGCAGCAGCACCCAGCGCCCGGCACGCCCTGCGGCGCAGCCGCCTCAGCCCGCTCCGCAGCCGGTGCAGCGTCAGA
Organism: uncultured Eubacteriales bacterium; assembly: GCA_900553805.1. GTDB lineage: Bacteria > Bacillota > Clostridia > Oscillospirales > Oscillospiraceae > Faecousia. The sequence continues at coordinate 12,616 of USEU01000051.1, read as the reverse complement.
CCTATGCGGAGAGCTTCCAGCCTGCGCCGAAGTCTGCTCCGGCCATTGCCTGGCAGGAGCCGGATATTCTGGACACTTATCTGAGGGAGCCGGACGAATATGCTCCCCAGACAGCCGCCCCTGCGGCAGAGCCCACGCCTGCCTATTCCGGCAAGTTTGCCAGAAAGCCCCAGAACCAGGATCCCCCCGCCCCACCCCAGGACGATCAGCAGCCGGAAGCCCCGGCAGCGGAGCCGGAATATGACGCCGAACTCCTGGCCGCCATCTTCCGCCAGGCCGAGCAGGGGACGGACGAGAACTAAGGCAACACCGCGCAATTGTGTCTGCGAGCCGCAGCCGCCTTTTTGCCCCCACTTCTTCAGCTTGAAAAACGAGAAATATTGCGCAGCCGTTGCCAGCGTAAGCTGGCTTACGGATGCGGCATACCCCTTGCGGGTACATACAGTATTCCTTCGTTTTCCAAACTTTGAATTGAGCCAAAAATCCAGGCTGGGGCTTCTTGCCAAATTGTGCGGTGTTGCCCTAAATGAAATACACCGCAAAGGCGCTGACGGTTGACCCTGTCAGCGCCTTTTGATGCGTTGCTGGTAATGGTTACAGCACCAGATCGTACTTTTCCAGCTCCATGACTACTTTTTGATCTGCTTCGAAGCTGATGCCGTCTGCTTCGGCAGGGGTGTAGAGGGTGGTGGAGGCGGCTTGCGCGCCGTCGTTGAGGAACAGCTCGGCGCTGAAGCGGTCCAGCACCAGGCGGAGCTTCAGTGTGCCGCCGCGCAGAGGGGCGGGGAAGGTGCGGCTGTGCAGGGTATCCCACCGCAGGCCGCTGGCGGAGCGGTCCAGGGTAGCGGTTCCGTGCTCCAGGTCACAGCTGAGCGTGGTGACGTAGGGACCGCCCTGGGCAAAGCGCAGCCGGAAGCAGCCCTCGGCCTGGGTCGGGCGGAGGGTCAGCGTCATGTCCAGCACCCGCCCATGGACGCCGGGGAGCGTGACCGCCTCCCGCACCGCCACATCCTGATACGCGATTCGGTGGCGGCGATATGCCTCCAGCTCCCGCACGGGCAGCTGGAGGATTTTCCCATTCTCCATTCGCAGCTCCCGAGGCAGGGTCATCTGGCCGAACCAGGGGCAGCCCTCCATCTTGTATGCGGCGGTCTCCCAGTTCTGCATCCAGGCGATCATGATCCGCCGCCCGTCCGGGGCCAGCAGGGTCTGGGGGGCGTAAAAATCAATGCCGTAATCCACGGGCTGAACGATCTGGCGGACAAAGGCAATGCTGCCCGGCTCCATGCGGCCGATCAGCCAGGCGGTGTTGTTTCCGGCGTGGAAATCCAGCCCAACGGGGAGCATTTCCTGGGGGCTGAGCATGAGGACCTGACGGTCACCCAGCCGGAAGCAGTCCGGGCATTCCCACATTCCGCCAAATTTCCAGCCGGAGGCGTCCAGGGTGGAAAGAAGATCCCAGTGCAGCGCGTCCCGGCTGCCGAATAGCAGCGCCGCGCCGCTGCCGTCCCCGGCGCGGTTGGCGGCCACCAGGCGGTAGCTTCCGTCCGGCTCCTGCCAGATCTTGGGGTCCCGGAAGTCCGCCGGGCTACCGCCTGGGGGAAGAGCGGTTTCATTCAGCACCGGATTCAGCCCGCTCTTCTCATAATCCATACCGTCACCGATGGCGATGCACTGGGCCTGCCGCTCCTTCATGGTGCCGCCCGCTTCGGCGTATTGCTGGACACCGGTGTAGACCAGCAGCTGCCGCCCGTCGGGCAGCTCCAACGCGCTGCCGGAGAAGCAGCCGCCCTTATCGTACGCCTGGTCCGGGGCAAGGGCCGCCGGGAGCCGCTCCCATTTGATAAAATCCTTGGTTTTCACATGCCCCCAGTGCATCGGCCCCCAGTTGGTCGAGTAGGGATGATACTGGTAGAACAGGTGATATTCCCCCTGATAGACGGAAAAGCCGTTGGGGTCGTTCATCCACCCCACGGTGGGCGTCATATGAAACACCGGCCGCCCCGCCTCCGGGCAGGCAAACTCCGCCTCATATTCCCGCGCCCGCTGCAATGCCTCTGATACCATAACGCTGAGCCTCCTGTTTTTCTTCCATCATATCCGCAAGCCAGACGGCTGTCAAGATTTTAGGATGGCAAAATGCCAACTGCAAAGCACCGGCCGAAGGCACGGTGTTGCCCCCTTAACGAAAAAGTCAGCCCTCTTCAGGGCTGACCAATTATTTTTGCACGATGCTTGAAGAATAGCTTGCAACGAGATTAAATCATCAGATATGATTTCCCAAATTAAGCGCAGATTCACGCCCTCGTAGTCATGGACAATACGATTACGCAGGCCATACAAGTACCGCCAGGGGATTTCGGTATGCGCTTGCGTGTATGCGGCATTCGCCTTGTTGGCGAGCTCACCCATTTGACTGAGGTTAAAAACACACGCTTCCACGACCATGGAGTCTTTACAGAACTGGTCATAGGATAATCCATGGCAATAGCTCAAAACCTAAGGCAACACCGCGCAATTGTATCTGCGAGCCGCAGCCGTCTTTTTGCCCCACATCTTCAGTTTGAAAAACGAGAAATACATACAGTATTCCTTCGTTTTCCAAACTTTGAATTGAGCCCAAAATCCAGGCTGGGGCTTCTTGCCAATTGTGCGGTGTTGCCCTAAGAATCGCACATTGGACGGAAATTGGCAACGATTTTCTTTACCGCCGCGCGGCAAACGGGTTTACGCGCCCCTACGGAGGCGGCGTGCGTAGGTTACGCCGTTCACTTTGTGCCCTCACATTGCAATTATGCGGCCGTTTGCAACTGTCGGTTGCAAACGGCCGCACGGGTGTGCATGTTACTCCGCCTTTTCCTTGGCAAAGCGGGCGCGCATCAGGGGTTTGATGCCCCCGGCGGCCAGGATCTTCATGGCCTGCTCGCCCAGTGCCTCGCAGGGATAGCTCTCGCCCGTCTCCTGCACGGTGACGACACCCTTGACAAAATCCAGGGTAAGGGTCTGGCCGTCGTGCACCTTTTTGCTGATGCCCTTGCAGATGACCGGCACCAGACCCAGATTGATGGCGTTGCGGAAGAAGATGCGGGCGAAGGAATCGGCAATGACCGCCTTGGCCCCCATGTTCAGCAGGGCAATGGGCGCGTGCTCCCGGGAGGAGCCGCAGCCAAAGTTGCGGCCTGCTACCACAATGCCGCCCTGGGGAAAGTTCGCGGCAATGTTTACATCCACGCCGCTGAGGCAGTGGCTGCCGATCTCCTTTGGGTCGGTCAGGGCCAGATAGCAGCCGGGGTAAATCTGGTCGGTATCAATATTATCGCCTACGATGATGATCTTGCCGGTGATTTCACTGTTCATAAAAGTATCCTCCCTTTTCAGTCTCACAGAAATTCCCTAGGATCGGTGATGCAGCCGTTTACCATGCTGGCCGCGACGGTGGCTGGGCTGGCAAGGTACATCAGCGCCTCGGTGGAGCCCATTCGACCGGGAAAGTTGCGGTTGGTGCTGGTGATGCACACCTCGCCCGGGGCAAGAACACCCTCATGCGCGCCCAGGCAGGCGCCGCAGCCGGGGGTGGTGACGGTAGCGCCGGCGCGCATCAGCTCCTGAATGTAACCGGCCTTCATGCACTCCTGCATGACCTCATCGGAGGCGGGCACGATAATCAGGCGGGTATAGGCCGGGATATGCCGACCCTTCAGAATTTGGGCAGCGATGGCGATATCCTCCACCCGGCCGCCGGTGCAGCTGCCGATGTAGCCCTGGTTCAGCCGGACGGGGCCGTCGGCAATGACCTCGGACAGGGGGTGGACGTTTTCCACGCTGCTGGGGCAGGCCAGATTCGGCCCGATCTTGGAAACGTCGAAGACATAGCTTTCCTCGTACTGGAAATCGGGATCGGTGAACTGCACCTCATAGGGGCGGACGGCCCGCTGGTCAACATAGCGCAGCACGTCATCGTTGGGCTGCATATAGGCAGTCTTTGCGCCCATCTCCACGGCCATGTTGCAGATGGTCATGCGGCCTGCCACATTCAGATTTTCAACATAGCTGCCGGTAAAATCGATGGCCTTGTAAACAGCGCCGTCGGCGCGGATGCGGCCCAGCACCTCCAGGATCACATCCTTGGGATAAACGCCCTTCTGAGTCTCGCCCTCCAGCCGGACCTCGATGATCTCTGGCACGCGGAACCACAGCTCGCCGGTCATCAGAATAGTGGCCATGTCGGTGGCACCGCAGCCGGTGCCCATCGCGCCGAAGGCACCGTGGGTGGTGGTATGGCTGTCGGTGGCCACGACGATCATACCCGGATAAATCAGACCCGCCTCCGGCATGACCTGGTGGCAGACGCCGCAGTTGGTGTCAAAGTGGAAGCGCAGGCCGTTCTTCTGGGCAAATTCGCGCATTTCCTTGTGATTGGCGGCGCTTTTGACGTCCGGACAGGGGGCATAGTGGTCAAAGACGAAGGCAGCCCGCTCCCGGTCCCAGACCTTTTCGCCGCCCATCTCATAGAAGGAATAGACCGTCTGGAGATACAGGTCGTTGATCTCGGCAAAATCGACCTTGGCGGTCACGATCTCGCCGGTGTGGACTTCGGCTCTGCCGCTGTTCTTAGCCAGGATTTTTTCAATGGCATGCATGGTGCGTTCCTCCAATTTCTATTTTTGAATTTTGAATATCGTATACAATTTTGCTTGGCTGTTGCTACAATATCACGTTTCACCAGACTTTTCAAGAGGGTAACTACACTTTCTCCGCTCTTACCAAATCAGCAATGTGAAATTTGGTAAAAATGATAAAATTGTATACGATATACGCAATACAGTATTTGACATGCGGTTTCAAAGATGCTATTCTAGTGCAGAGAGGAGCGATACACCATGGAAAGTATAAAGAAGGCAATGCCAACCCGGGTGCAGGTCACCGCGATTCTGAGGAAGGCGCTTTTTTCGGGGGAATACAAGAGCGGTGACGAGCTGAGCCTGACCGAGATCGCCGAGCGGCTGGGGGTCAGCCGTACCCCTGTGCGCGAAGCCTTTCAGACCCTGGAGGCCGAGGGCATGATCGAGCTGCGAATGAACAAGGGCGCGATCGTCAAGCCCCTTGATGAAAAATACATCACCGATCACTATGAGGTGCGCATTCTGCTGGAATCCGAGGCCGCCCGGCGGGCCGCCGAGCGGGGAATGGCAGATACGGATGATTTCCTGCAAAAGCTGGAATCGTTGCAGACGCGGATGGACAGCGTCTCCACCGAGGAATACGAAGCGCTGAATCTTGCGATCCATTCGGCGATCTGGACGGCAGCGGACAACGAGCGGCTGTATAAGTTCCTGTCCAGCCTGTGGAACGGCCCCAGCGTAGGCATCGCCGCCCCGGAGCGTGAGCATTACATCCAATCCACCCAGGAGCACATCGACATTCTCAAGGCGATCCGGCAGCAGGACGCCGAAGCCGCCCGAAAGCAAATGGCCGGCCATATCCAGCGCAGCCTGGTCAATATCCTGAAAAATTTTAAGTACCGATAAAAGCTTTTGCAAGAAGCCCGCCTGAATCCTTTTGGGACTCAGGCGGGCTTAATATTAATGAACTTGGTGTACTCAGTACATCTTCGCGCCAGCGGGGATGTGGTTGTCCAGCATCAGCAGGTGGAGCTTTTCTTCCTCGCCCTCGTGATGCACGGCGGAGATTAGCATGCCGCAGGACTCGATGCCCATCATGGGCCTGGGCGGCAGGTTGGTGATGGCAAGGAGCGTCTTGCCCACCAGCTCTTCCGGCTCATAATAAGCATGGATGCCGCTCAAAATGACCCGGTCTGTGCCGGTGCCGTCATCCAGAACGAACTTCAGCAGTTTTTTAGACTTCTTGACGGCCTCGCATTCCTTGACCTTCACGGCACGGAAATCGCTCTTGGAGAAGGTGTCAAAATCAACAAACTCCGTGAACAGCGGCTCGATCTGCACGTTGGAGAAGTCGATCTTCTCCTCCGCAGCGGGCGCGGCGGGGGCGGCCCCGGCGGGGGCAGAAGCCTCCTTGGAAACCTTCTTGTCAGAGTCCAACGGCTTCATTGTGGGGAAGAGCAAGACGTCCCGGATGGAGGCGGAATCGGTCAGGAGCATGACCAGGCGGTCAACGCCGAAGCCCAGGCCGCCCGTGGGAGGCAGGCCGTATTCCAGGGCGGTGACGTAATCGTAGTCCACCTGTGCCTTGGAGCTGGGATCCAGGGACAGCCGGTCGGCCACCTGCTTTTCAAAGCGGCCCTTCTGGTCAATGGGGTCGTTCAGCTCGGAGAAGGCGTTGCCAAACTCCGTGGCGTTGATGAAGTATTCAAACCGCTCGGTAAAGGCGGGGGCATTGGGCTTGCGCTTGGCCAGAGGGCTGATCTCCACGGGGTAATCGTAGATAAAGGTGGGCTGAATCAGCTTTTCCTCCACAAAGGCATCGAAGAACTCGGCCATGATGGCGCCCTTGGTGGGAATCTCCGGCAGCTCGACCTTGTGGGCCTTGGCAGCCTCGATGGCCTCGGCATCGGAGTGGATCTCGTTAAAGTCCACGCCGGAGTATTTCTTCACCGCGTCCACCATGGTCAGCCGCTCCCAGTGGCTCAGGTCGATGGGAGTGCCCTGATAGGTGATCTGAAGGGTGCCGCAGACAGCCATGGTGACCGTCTTCATCATTTCCTCCACCAGATCCATCATGCCGTGGAAGTCCGTATAGGCCTGGTACAGCTCGATGGTGGTGAATTCCGGGTTGTGGGTGGGGTCCATGCCCTCGTTGCGGAAAATGCGGCCGACCTCATACACCCGGTCCATACCGCCGACGATGAGCCGCTTCAGGTACAGCTCCGTCTCAATGCGCAGCACCATGTCCAGATCCAGGGTGTTGTGGTGGGTATAGAAGGGACGGGCGGAAGCGCCGATCTCAAAGGGGGTCAGGATGGGGGTGTCCACCTCCAGGAAGCCCTTGCCGTCCAGAAAATGCCGCAGCTCCCGCAGAATCTTGCTGCGCTTGACAAAGGTATCCTTCACCTCAGGGTTGACGATCAGATCCACGTAGCGCTGGCGATAGCGGGTCTCCCGGTCGGTCAGACCCTTGAACTTATTGGGCAGGGGCAGCAGGGACTTGCTCAGCAGGATGATGGACTTGGCGCGGACGGAGACCTCCCCGGTCTGGGTCTTGAAGATCTCGCCCTCCACGCCGATGATGTCGCCGATGTCATTTTTCTTGAAGCGGTTATATTCCTCTTCACCCATCTCGTCGATCTTGACAAAAATCTGGATGCGGCCGGTGCTGTCCTGCAAGTCGCAGAACATCACCTTGCCCTGGCCCCGCTTGCTCATGAGCCGCCCGGCCACCCGAACGGTCTTGCCCTCGAAAGCTTCATAATCGGCCTTGATGGCGGCGGAGCCGGCGTTCCAGTCGAACTTGGTCTGCACGAAGGGGTCCCGGCCCTCGGCCTGCAATGCCGCCAGCTTTTCCCGGCGGATCTGCATCTGGTCGTTCAGGGACAGCTCCTGCTGCGGTACGAACTTTGCCATCCTCAGCCCTCCCGGGTGACGTCGATCACCTTCATGGTGAAGGAGCCGACAGGAGCATTGACCACGAAAGTCTCGCCCGCGGCCTTGCCCACGATGGCGCGGCCAAAGGGGGAGTCGTCGGACAGACGGAACTCCATGGGGTTGGCTTCCTGGGAGCCGGTGATGCGGTAGGTGGTGCGCTTGCCCTGCTCGTCCTCCACTACCACGGTGCAGCCCAGGCCGACCCGGCCGGTGGCCTCGTTCTCATCCTCAATGATGATGGCATGGGACAGCACGTCCTCGATCTCGGCAATGCGGCCGTACAGCTTGGCCTGCTCGTTCTTGGCGGCATCGTATTCCGAGTTTTCGGACAAGTCGCCGTAGGACCGGGCCTCCGCGATCATCGCGGCCACTTCGCGCTCGCGGGTGGTCTTCAGGTAGTTCAGTTCCTTCTCCAGGTCTGCCAGCCGCAGGCTTGTGATCTTGTATTCCTTAGCCATATTTCAAAATCCTTTCTTCGGATAAAAATATCCATACTCCCTGACATTATATCGATATTTTCTTCCCACGTCAAGAAGAATCCCCCCGGATTTTCGGAAAATTCCGCCGGGAGCTCGGCTTTCCCGGGATGCCGCCCCGGCAAGAAAAAATGCTATTGTATATTCCTAAAAAATCTGGTATAATGTATCGAACTGTAATTTTTGATTCCCAAAGAATACGGAGGATTCCCATTATGTATGAAAAGAATCGCCGCCCGGCCCGTCCCGCGGCAGCTGCTCCCGCGGAAGAGACAGAGGGACAGCTGGAGGGGCGCAATGCCCTGCAGGAGGCGCTGAGAAGCGGACGTACGGTGGATAAGGTTTTCATCGCCGCGGGCGAGATCGACCGGGGCTTGCAGCGTCTGGCGGCCGAGGCCAAGGAGGCAGGCGCGGTGGTGGTGCCGGTGGACCGGCGGAAGCTGGACGCCATGTCCTTTACCCATGCCCATCAGGGTGTGATCGCCCTGGCTGCCGCCCACGTGTACTACTCCATTGACGACATCTTGGAGGAGGCTGCCAGCCGGGGAGAGGCGCCGCTGATCGTGATCTGCGACGAGCTTTCCGACCCGCACAACCTGGGGGCAATCCTGCGGAGCGCCGAGTGCGCCGGCGCTCACGGTGTGATTATCCCCAAGCGGCGCAGCGTGGGGCTTACGGCCACGGTGGCCAAGGCCTCCGCCGGTGCGGTGGAATATATGAAGGTGGCCAGGGTGACCAACATCAGCGCCGCCATCGCGGAGCTGAAGCAGAAGGGCGTCTGGGTATTCGGCACGGCTGCCGAGGGATCGATCCCCATGTATCAGGCGGATCTGTCCGGCCCCGCCGCCATCGTCATTGGCAGCGAGGGGGATGGGATGAGCCAGCTGGTGCGCAAAAATTGCGACGTGATGGTGAACATTCCCATGAAGGGGAGGATCAGCTCCCTGAATGCCTCTGCCGCCGCCTCCATTCTGCTTTACGAGGCCCTGCGTCAGCGCCTGGGCTAAACGGGAGGAACCGATATGGACAACCAAGAGAAAGAACTGGATTATAATCTGGACGATATCATGCAACAGCTGTACGAGGCCTCCACCCAGGGGGAGGAGACCCAGGACGCGGCGGAGCTGACGGAAATACTGACCAACCTGGAGGCGGCGCAGACCGCGGATGAAGATCTGTTTGCCGGGGCGGATTCCGAGACGGTGGCCCAGGCATCCCAGGCCTTTTTCGCCGCCGCAGGGGAGATCACCATCTCTAGTGATACCGACCCGCTGCCGGACCTTCCGGCGGAGCCTGCCGTTTCCGACGATACGGATCCGCTGCCGAAGCTTCCGCCGGAGCTGACCGATCCGGGCAGCGCGGACCAGGAGCCTCAGAGCGGCTTCGGCGCAGAAGTGGATGACCAGGATGCCGTTGACGGGACCGCGCCGGAGGCTGACAGCGAACCAACCGCCCAGGCGGAAGCGCCCAGTCTGCGGCAGGCGGCGGATGAGCCGGAGGACGGCTCCAACACCGTCCCGCTGATGCGCAGCGCCAGGCTGCGGGAGCTGAAGCGGAAGCTGGTGGCCGGGCCGGAGAAGCGGTACTACGCCCTCAGCGGCCAGGGCATCGGCAGGCTTCAGGTGGGAATCATCCTCAATTTTATTGTATTGATGCTGTGCGGCCTGGGCGTGTTCCTGTATACCAGGGGCATGGTGCCCGCCAGCCGCACCAAGCTGATGATCTATACCCAGGTGCTGGGGATGATGGCCTCCGGGCTGCTGGGCAGCGGCCTGATTATGGACGGCATCGGCGACCTGTTTCATCTGCGCTATTCCATGAATACCACATTGATGGTCTCCTTCATCGCCTGCATGGCGGACGCCTGGTTCTGCCTGGATGAGCAGCGGGTTCCGTTCTGCTCCGCCTTCGTGCTGGAGATGACCATGGCGATGCTGGCGCAGTACCACCGCTGCACCACGGAGTTGGCCCAGCTGGATACCATGCGCAAGGCCACCAGCCTGACCAGTCTGGTAAAGGAGCCGATGTTCTACGGCAAGCGCGACGGTATTCTGCGCGGCCAGGGAGATGTGGACGACTTTATGGATACCTATGCCCGCCCCGGTGCGCCGGAGGTCGTCCAGCAGGTGTACGCCCTGGTGGCGCTGCTGGCCTGCGTGGGCATTGCGGTGCTGACCGGCATGCTCCACGGCACCAGCATGGCAGTGAAGATCTTCTCTACCTCGCTGCTGGTATCCTTCCCCGCCGGTTATTTTGTGGCCCTGACCCGGCCTGCCGCGCTGCTGGAAAAGCGGCTGCATATGGTGGGCGCGGTGATCTGCGGCTGGCAGGGCGTGAAGAAGCTCTGCGGCCGCGCCGTGGTGCCCCTGCGGGATAAGGATCTGTTCCCCAAGGGTTCTACCAAGCTCAATGGCATCAAATTCTATTCCGACCGACCCAGCACCGAGGTGGTATCCTATTCCGCTTCCCTGATCTTTGCGGCGGGCGGCGCGCTGGTGCCGCTGTTCCGCAACCTGCTGGCCAGCCGCAGCGGCACGGAGTACCCGGTGGAATCCTTCCGGGACTACGGCATGGGCGGCGTCGGCGGCGAGGTCAACGGAGAGCCGGTGCTGCTGGGCAGCCTGGAATTCTTGCAGGATATGGGCGTGGAGATCCCTCAGGGGACCATGGTGAGCCAGGCAGTCTATGTGGCTGTGGATGGGCAGCTGGTGGCAGTGATCGCCATCTCCTATGCCAGAATGCGCTCCGCCGCAGCGGGCATCGTGTCGCTGTGCGGCTGCCGGAAGCTGAAAACGCTGCTGCTGGCCGGTGACTTTATGCTGACCGACAGCTTCATCCGTGAGAAATTCTCCATCCGCACCAAGCGCCTGATCCTGCCTCCCCAGGAGGAGCGGGCGGAACTGGCCGCCAGAAGGGCGGACCCGGAGGCGGACGTGCTGGCGCTGGTGACCCGGGACGACCTGATCTCCTCCGCCTATGCCATCACCGGGGCAATGTCCCTGCGCCGGGCCAGCGTGGTCGGCTCTGTGGTGGGCATCCTGGGCGGCGTGACCGGGCTGGTGATCATGCTGGCGCTGTCTTACCTCGGCTCCACGGAACTGCTGACCCCCGCGCGGGTGCTGCTGTATCAGCTGGCCTGGATGGTCCCCAGCCTGCTGGCGACGGAGTGGACAAGAGTGGTATAAATATTCTTTACCGGGCGCGCCGCAAGGCGCGCCCTTTTCCTGCGCGTTGCCGCCCGGAGGTGGGGATATTGCAAAAAATTGAAATTGAAATTTTGTGCGAATTGCACAGAAAAACAAATGTCCGTAGGATAATATACACAATTTTGCAATTTGACTGAAATAGTCATTGAAATTAAACCGAAGTTCGTGTATAATGTCCCTATTCGGGTGTCTGCAAGGCACACCGTCCCGAAAGGAGTTTTTGCAACTATGTACACTGTCAACGCCATTCGCAATGTCTGTCTGCTGGGCCACAGCGGAAGCGGTAAGTCCGCCCTGGCAGAGAGCTTACTTTACATGACCGGTGCCATCGACCGTATCGGCAAGAACGCCGACGGAAACACCGTTAGTGATTACGATCCCGAAGAGATCCGCCGCCATATTTCCATCTCCACCTCTGTGATCCCCATTGAGTACAACAAGACCAAGATCAACATCCTGGATACCCCGGGCGGCTTCGATTTTGCCGGTGCCGTGATGGAGGCGCTGCGGGCCGCCGATGCCGCGATCCTGGTGCTCTCCGCCAAGGACGGCATCACCGTCGGCTTTGAGAAGGCCTGGAAGTATTGCGAAGAGCGGAATATGCCCCGTTTCATCTACATCTCCAAGGTGGACGAGGACAATTCCGATTATAACGCTACCTTCGAAGCCCTGCGTGAGCGCTACGGCAACAAGATCGCTCCCGCCATCGTGCCCATCTGGGGCGCGGACAAGAAGGTCACCGGCATCATCGACGTGCTGAATAAGCGTGCCTATGAGATGCAGAAGCTGAAGAGGGTGGAGATCCAGCTGCCCGCCGACAAGGCTGCCGTGATCGATGAATTCCACGATGCGCTGAAGGAGGCCGTGGCCGAGACCGACGAGGCCCTGATGGACCGCTTCTTCGAGGGCGACGAGTTTACTTACCGTGAAATGATGACCGGCCTGCATCAGGGCGTGGCGGAGCTGAACCTGTTCCCTGTGTTCTGCGGCTCCGGCCTGACCTGCCTGGGCTCCCTGATGCTGATGGATCACATCATCGAGCTGCTGCCCAATCCCGTGGAGGGCAACTATCACAAGGCCACCACCGCCGACGGCAAGGTGGAGGAATTCGTGGTCTCGCCCGGCGGCGTGCCCGCTGCCTTCGTGTGGAAGACCGTGTCCGACCAGTTCGGTAAGTATTCCTTTGTGAAGGTCCTCTCCGGCGAGATCACCTCCGATACCACTCTGGTCAACTCCCGTACCGGCGAGACCGAGAAGCTGGGCCGCCTGTACACCATGTGCGGCAAGAAGAACACCGAGGTCAAGGTGCTCACCTGCGGTGACATCGGCGCCATCGGCAAGATGGACAAGGTCAAGACCGGCGATACCCTGTGCG
>USEU01000050.1 GCA_900553805.1 uncultured Eubacteriales bacterium | reverse complement strand
GAGCCAAAAATCCAGGCTGGGGCTTCTTGCCAAATTGTGCGGTGTTGCCTTAAATGTTAAATGATTATGAGGGAATACACCGTCCCTTCGAATTAGGGCTTGCCGCGTTCATTATACCATTTGCGGAAGCACTAATCAAGAAACCTTGTACGCAGACAATTCCCTGGCTTTAAGGGATCAGGAAACGCTTTCGTGTGCTGTTGATGTCACCTTTTCCTATGGGATGAAGGACGGCTGCAAAAATCGGTTTTTGCAGCCGTCCCGGGATATAATAATGTATTTTTCACATTTCGCCCCGGAGCCGCGGGGCAAAGGGTTCGCCGGTCAGCTGCGGACGGTTGGTTCAATGCTTCCTCTCAGCGCAGCCTGGACCTCTGCATAGGTTGGGACCGATTCAGCAGCTCCCGGCCTTGTGATACACAGGGCTGATGCGGCGGTGGCCGTGCGCAAAGCGTCCTGGCAGGAATATCCGGCGGCAGTCATTCCGATCAAATAGCCAGTGAAGCAATCCCCTGCCCCAGTGGTGTCCACAGGAGTCACAGAGAATGCCCGCTGGGAGATGGTCTGCCCATCGATCCAGCAGCGCGCACCGTTTTTTCCCAGGGTAACAACAATATTGCACCCCGGATATTTTCGGCGGAGCTGCTCGGCCGGTTTTTCATCGCAGTCAGCCTCAAGGATCTGACGGCATTCGATTTCATTGACCAACAGCCAGGACACCTTGTCCAAATCACATTTCAGAATAATGTCATTAAAGGGGGACGGATTCAGCACGATCTTCATGCCGATCTCGTATGCGCGGTCGATCAAATACGGCAGCTCATTGACCTCATTTTGCAGCATCAGATAATCCCCACGGTCAAATTTGGACAAAACGTGGTCGATATATGCTCTGTCCTGCCGCTGATTGGCGCCGCCAAAGAGAAGGATGCTGTTCTCCCCTTCTTCGCTTACCTGGATCACGGCATGGCCTGTTTTGCAGTCGGGGACCGTCTTCACCAGCTCCGCATGGATTCCAAGCTTGCTGCAAGCATCGAGAAACGGTTTTCCATCCGTCCCAATGCAGCCTGCCAACCAAACTGCCCCGCCGCTTTTGCATGCCGCTGCCGCCTGGTTATAACCTTTGCCGCCCAGACGGATCGTCATATCCGTAGAGGCCTGTGTCTCCCCGGCCGCTGTGATGTGGGGCACCCGGTAAATATTGTCAAAATTCAGAGAGCCAAAAACCAGGATTTTTTTCATATAAACTTCTCTCCCATTAGGGCGTATCTGAAAATCGGAAATATGACCAACAGCGAGAGATCTTCCGCCTGATGAAGCCATTTTTTCGCGGGAATACTTTGTGTATTGCAAGAAAAAATGGTGCACAGCAGGCGGAAAAGATCCGCTGTTTGGGCGTGTTGACGGTTTTCAGATAGGCCCTAAATAATAAAACGACTCCCGGGACTGCGTTTATGATACACTTTGCTGTAAACAAACGCAATCCCGGGTTTCTGTTTCTTCGTCCTTTACTTCTCCTGCTGCCAGGCCTGGATAATGCGATTGACCGCGTCCAGACGTGCCCGGTCGGATGCTGCCAGCGCATTGGTCTTCTCATCGTACCATGCGGCATTTTCCTGGACCTTGCGCTGCGCGGAAGCCAGCTGGGCTGCCATTGCCTTCGGCCCGGTGCCGCCTATGATCTCGCGGACCTTTACAAAATGGTCGGGATCAATGGATTGAGCGATGGGCGCGAAGTCGAAGGTAAACGGCTCGTGGAAATATTCTTCATAAGTATCGGCAAAATACTTTTCCTCCACGACCCGCAGATCGTAGCCCTCTGCTCTGGCCTTTCTCACCAGATAGGACACAAAACCATGTGCCTTGCGGAATGGAATGCCGTAAGAGCGGTACATCTCGTCTGCCATTTCCGTCACCACGGAGAAGCTCTCAAACGCCCGCTGCCGCAGCAGGGGCTTGTTCACATCGATCGTCGCCATAACGGAGTCAAATACCTTCAAGCAGCGCTTGAGCATGCTAAAGGCGGAAAACAGTGAGCTATCCATATCCTCATAGTCGCAGATATCGCCGTAGGGGGTGCGGAAGCAGGCCGTCTGAACGGTATCGCCCAGGCCCTTGGCAACACCAACGCAGGCACGCAGATGCTCCATCACGATCGGGTTGCGCTTCTGCGGCATAATGGAGCTGATGGAGGAAAGGCCATCTCCAAAGATAATCATCTTTTCTTCCTCCGTTGCCCACAGGATCATATCCGTAATGGTCTTGCTCAGGTCGATCGCACACAGGGAAACCGCGCTGGCCGTCAGAGAATAATACTCAATATTGCCAATGGAATCGTATGCATTCTCGATAATTCCGTCGCAGCCCAGCAGTTCCGCCATCCTCTCCCGGGAGACGGGATAGGCAGAGGTGGTGGCAACGGCAGCGCCCATGGGGGAAACGTTGGTCATGTCATATGCGTTCTTGAAACGTCTGATGCAGCGTTCCAGCACATCCAGAAAGCCCAGGAAGTAATGGCCCATAATACCGGGCTGCGCATGCTGCGTGTGCGTGTGGATAACATACAGGGTATCCTTGTGCTCCTCGCAGAACAGGCGCACCGTATTCTGGAATTGGATCAGTGTCTCCATCACATCCAGGATGCCCTCACGCACATTCAGATGCGTCCAGGTAATGCACATATCGTTGCGGCTGCGGCCAAGGTGCATGTTTCCGCCGGCGCCGTTGCTCTTTTCGATGATCTCCTTTTCCTGCTGGAAGTACATATCCTCAAATTCGTCACAGTAGGTTTGAGACTTGTACCCCTCATAGTCCAGCTCCTCAATGGCCTTCAGGATCGCTCCCGCCTCCTGGAGCTTCAGGATCCCCTGCTCATAGAGCATGACCACATGGGCTTCGTTGACAGACCGAATATACGGCATCCACCGGTTGACGCTGACCGCAAACTTGGGGATCGCATCCAGCTCACACAGGCTCTTATTGGGAAAATGATTTCCGTTGACCGCAATGCTCTCCTGCCGGTTTTCCTGATAAGTCGTGTTCAGTTTCATGGCTATTTCATTTCTCCTCTTTCATTCAGTCGATGGCATGCAACAAAGTGCCCGTTTCCGATCTCCCGCAGCTCTGGTACCGGCTTTTCCGCACACTCCTGCGTGGCATAGGGGCAGCGCTTGCAGAAGCGGCAGTGCGGCGCCAGGTTAATCGGGGATGTGATCTCACCGCGGATGCTCTCCTTCTTCCGCTCCTGAGTGATCTCCGGCACCGGGATGGCGGAAAGCAGCGCCTTGGTGTAGGGATGCATGGGGCGCTGGAACAGATCCTCCACCGCCGCCTTCTCCACAAGGGAGCCGAGATACATCACCGCGATCTCATCCGCGAAATGGTTGACCACAGACAGATTGTGGGTAATGAAAATATATGTCAGGCCCATTTTCTCCTGCAAATCCTTCAGAAGATTCAGAATCTGCGCCTGAATGGACACATCCAGCGCGGAAACCGGCTCGTCGCAGACAATAAACTTGGGATTCATCGCCAACGCGCGGGCGATACCGATTCGCTGCCGTCTGCCTCCGTCCAACTCGTGGGGGTAGGCGTTATACAGGCGTCTGGCCAGACCGACCGTTTCCATCAGTTCCAGCACCCTGGCCTCGATCCGCTCTTTCTTGTCCTTGCCGGTGATAAGCTTATTCAGGATGATGGGCTCCGCGATCAGCTGACTGACTGTTCTGCGGGGATTCAGAGATGAGAAGGGATCCTGAAAGATCATCTGCATATCCTTCCGCAGCTCCCGCATTTCCGCGGGCGTTGCCTTTGTAACATCTTTCCCGTCGAAGATGACCGTGCCGCTGGTCGCGTCCAGCAGCCGCAGGATAACGCGGCCGGTGGTCGACTTTCCGCAGCCGGATTCACCTACGATTCCCAAAGTTTTGCCCTTTTCCAGCGTCAGATTCAACCCATCCACGGCATGGACCGTCCCCTTGGGGGACTTAAAATACTTTTTCAGGTCCTTGACTTCCAAAATTATTTCAGCCATACTCACTTACCTCTTTTGATGTGGAAGTCACCTTCCTGATACCGGCAGCAGGCGACTTTATGGGTGCCGGATGCCTCTACAACGGCAGGCTGCTCTTTCCTGCATCGCTCCGTGGCATAGGGGCAGCGCTCCGCGAAGATGCAGCCCTCCGGCAGATGGGAAGGATCCGGCATCAGGCCGGGGATCGGCGTCAGCTTATGGACGCGGGCATGAATATTAGGAAGCGAATTGAACAGCCCCTCGGTATACGGGTGCATGGTGTGGTTGAAAATATCCTCCAGGGTCCCGGATTCCACGATGCGGCCACCATACATCACCGCCACTTCGTCACAGATCTCCGCCACCACGCCCAAATCATGGGTAATGAGGATCATGGATGTCTCATACTGCTCCCGAAGGTCCCGCATCAGTTTCAGCACCTGGTCCTGGATCGTCACATCCAGGGCCGTCGTCGGCTCGTCGGCGATTAGGACCGCCGGGCGGCAGGCCAATGCGATAGCGATTCCCACGCGCTGACGCATTCCGCCGGAAAACTGATGCGGATATTCACCGGCACGGTTGGGGTCGATTCCCACCGTCGCCAAAGCATCCTTTGCCCGCTCCCAGGCTTCCTTTCTGGAAATATTCCGGTGAAACAGCAGGCTCTCCTGGATCTGCTCGCCTACCGTCATAACCGGGTTCAGGGAGGTCATGGGGTCCTGGAAGATCATTGCGATCTCGCTGCCGCGGACAGCGCTGAGCTGACCGGGTGTCAGGCGGCGCATGTCGATGCCGTTTACCCTGATCTCGCCGGATTTGATCACACCGGGAGGATCCGGGACCAGGCCCATCAGCGCCAGCATCGCCGTGGTTTTTCCCGCGCCGGTCTCTCCGACCAGGCCAAGGGTGTGTTTTTTCTTCAAGGTGAGATCAATTCCGTTTACCGCTTTCACCGTTGCCTTGGAGGTGTCATATTCCACCGCCAGGTTGCGGATCTCTACGGCATTTGCGGTTGCTTCCCGCTCAATTTTATCGATTTTGGAAGCCTTTTTTCGAAAAAATGCCATTCTGTCCCCCTCCTTATCGTTTCAATTTGGGATCCAGCGCGTCCCGGAGGCCGTCGCCGACCAAATTGATCGCCATCACCGTAATCATAATCGCCAGGCCCGGGAAGAAGCACAGATAGGGCTTGTCAATGATAAAATCCTTGGAGGCATTCAACAGCGCGCCCCATTCCGGCGTCGGCACCGGCACGCCCAGGCCGATATAGCTCAGGCCGGCAGCGCTGATGATGGTGGTGCCCATACGCAGCGTTGCCTGCACCAGAATAGGAGAAAAGCAGTTGGGCAGGACCTGCGTCATTATGATGTAAAAGTTGGAGCCTCCGATTGCCTTGGCAGACTCTATGTACTCATTGTTGCGGACCGTCATGACAGAGGCACGGGTGATACGTGCCAGGATCGGGATGGAGCTGATGGACAGCGCCAGCATCAGATTGAACATGCTGGTGCCCAGCACCGTAACCAGGATCACCGTCAGCAGGATGGAGGGGATGATGGTAATGGCATCCACAATGCGCATGAAAATGCTGTCAAATTTCCCGCCCAGATAGCCTGCCGCCGCACCGATGGGCAGGCCCAGCAGCAGGGCCGTAAACACGGACGCGAAGCCTACCAGCAAAGAATAGCGCGTCCCGTAGCCTACGCGGGCAAACATATCTCTTCCAAACTGGTCCGTGCCGAACCAGTGCTTCGCACTAGGCCCCTGCAAACGTTCCACCACGTTAAAGCCAATGACATCGGTCTTATAATCCCAAATCTGATCTGCGAAAATCGAAATGAGGATCAGAAGAATCGTGACCGCCAGGCCGATCATTGCGCCCTTGTTCCTGCGGAACTGACGCCAAACCTCCAGAAAATGGTTTTCCCTTACATTTTCCGTCTGTTGTTCCTTTTTCAATGCGATCACCTCAATTCCTGACATATTGCGCTTTCACGCGGGGATCCATATAGGCATAGATGATATCCACCACCAGCAGGACCAGGGATACAGCCACCGCGATCATGATCACGAAGCCCGTCACCACCTCATAGTCGCTCTGGAGAATTGCCGTTACCAGATAGTTGCCCACGCCGGGCCACGCGAACACACGCTCTGTGACCAGTGCGCCGCCGATCAGCGCCGCGCACTGGTTACCGATCTGTGTCACAATCGGGATCTGGGCATTGCGCAGTGCGTGCTTCCAGATAACCACTCGCTCCACCGCGCCCTTGGATCTGGCCGTCCGCAGATAATCCTGGCGGAGCGTATCCAGCATGGCGCTGCGGGTCGTTCTGGTCAGCGCCGCCATATTGCCGGTCCCGCAGGTGATCGCGGGAAGGATGACGCTCTTCCAGCCGGACGCGCCGGAGGCAGGCAGCCACTTCAGCTGCACGGAAAACAGGATGATCAGCAGCAGTCCGATCCAGAAGTTTGGCATAGCCAGACCGATAAATGAAAATGTAGATGCGGATGTATCCCACCAGGTATTCTGCTTCACTGCCGCCACGATGCCCAATGGGATCGACATGACAATGGTCAGAATGACAGAGGCCACCGCAAGGATGATGGTGTAGCGGAACTTGGCAAAGAACAGGCTCCACACGTCTTCGCCGTTGTATACGCTTTGTCCCAGGTCCTTGTGCAGAACGCCCGCCATGTAGCGCACATATCGCAGCGGCATAGGATCATTCAGTCCGTGCTCCTCCCGGTACTGCTCCAATTGCTCCGGGGTCGCCTCATCACCCAGAGCCGTGAGCGCCGGATCGCCGGGCACAAGATCCATAACACCGTACACAACAAAAGAAACAAACAGAACCACAGGGATAATCATCAGTATTCGCTTGAGTATGTATTTGATCATTGAGGTCCTCCCGCTAAAATCATACAAAAAGGACTGCCCACCGCCCGACCCCGGGACAACGGGCAGTCCTCCCATCAGTGCTTATGGATTACTGCGCAACACAGGCGTTGGTGAAATTGACCTCGTAGGTCTGGGTCCCCAGGTCCACGCCGGAGAAGCCAGAGGAACCGATGCACCACAGGTAGGTCTGGGCCAGAGGGATCGCGGGAAGCGTCTGAGCCAGGTACTCCTGCATGCCGCCGTAGGCCTCGATCATCTCATCATAGGTCTTACTTGCCATACCCTCCTCCAGCATCGTGTCGAAGGTAGGATCGCTGTAATACATAGCAGAGACAGGGGAGTCAGTTTTGAAGAAACGGGACACGATGTTCAGAACACCGCCGGAGCTGGAGGTGGCGTTGATGTACATATCGTACTTTGTGGGGTCAGAGCGCAGGCTCCCGGTGAAGCCAGACTGCGCGATTTCATTGACGACCACATTGATGCCGGCCAGGCTCAGGTCGGCCTGCACCACCTCCGCCAGGCTCTTATACTTGGCAAAGGTAACCAGGTTCAGGGTCAGGTTGGAGATGCCGTTGTCAGCCAGCAGCTTGGCAGCGCCTTCAGGATCATAGGGAACGGCCTCCACGTCCACATAGCCGGGGGTGACGTTATTGATGATGTTATAGGACGGAACAGCGCAGGCACCGTTTTCATAGCAGGCGTTGACGATATCGTCGCGGTTGACGCTCATGGCCACAGCACGGCGGACGATCTCATTCTCGCAGACGCTGCCATTGGCGCAGTTCATGCCGATGTAGACGTTGGCAGAGTTCTCAGCCTTGTAAACATTGTAGTTGCTGTCAGCCATGAAGGACACGATATCAGAGGCGTTGGCCTCGAAGATGGCATCCACATCGCCGGACTTCAGGGTGAGGGCGCGGGTGCTGGCATCGGTGATGACCAGGAAGGTGATCTGCTTGGTGACAGGCTTCTCGCCCCAATAGTTCTCGTTGCGGCTGATGACCCAGCTGACGCCGGTCTCCTGCGCGGTGTGAACATAGGGACCAGTGCCGATCCGGCCGCCCATTTCGCCGCCAAGAGATTCAACGGCGGACTTGGAAACGATCTTCTGCGCGGCGTAGAACAGCCAGTCGGGAGTGCTCGCTTTCATGTTGAAGACGACGGTATACTCGTTCGGGACCTCGATGGTATCGATCAGGCCCGCGCCGGTAATGACCCAGTTGACGCCGTCGTTGGCGGTATCGGAGCTGTATTCCCAGGTGAATTTCACATCCTCGGCGGTCAGCGCGCTGCCGTCATGGAATTTGACGCCTTCGCGGATCTTGAAGGTCCACACGGTGGAATCCTCATTGGCGGACCACTCGGTCGCAAGAACAGGAGCTGCGGAGCCGTCGGCGGCTACCTTGACCAGGCCCTCGTGAGTGGAGTTCGTCGCAATAGAAGTCTGGGTGCTGGAGTTGCCATAGGGAAATGCAGAGGGCATATCGCCTGTGGTGGCGATACGGATTGCCTCTTTGTAGGTGGTCTCCGCTGCGGCAGGCACCGCCAGGACGGCGATGACCATCACGATTGCCAGCAGCATTGCTACGCTTTTTTTCATGTTTTTTCCTCCTTTTTTATATCTTCTCCATCTTCAATTCGATGGCAAAGAACCTGTTAACGTCCAGCCTGTCACCGAGGCAATCTTTTAGCCATGGGAAGCGCCTCGGTGCAGATACGGCATGCACCTGCGCGCACGCCTGTCACCCGCCTCCGTTTTGTTGTAAATTAAAGCGCTTTAGTTATTGCGTGTTTGTATATTATCACATTTTAAAGCGCTTTACAAGTCTTTTATATTCGTCATGTATACCAATTCTTTCTGTGAAATTTTGTCAATTATCACATAAGCAGCGGCTAACTTTTCAAGCGTTTTAATCTTTACAATTTCTCCCATTTTCTGTATAATAAAAAATAATTGTTATAGAAATGAGGTTCCATCATTGAGTGTTACACTGAAAGGGCTGGCCGCCGCAGCCGGAGTTTCAGAGGCCACCGCCTCGCTTGCCATGAACGAGCGCCCGGGCGTCAACGCCGCAACAAGGGCCAATATTCAGGCTCTGGCAAAGCAGCTCGGATATATCCCCTGTAAAAACGCCCGCTCGCTCGCCAAAAAAAGAAGCGGGTTGATCGGCATGATCGTTCCCAATATCTCCAATGCCAACTATTCTTCCCTGGTGCAGCTGGCAGAAAACAGTCTGCTGGAGAAAGGCTATCAGATGATCCTTGCCACCAGCCGCAGCGACGCATCCTATGAGCGGGACATGATCGAGCAATTTATTTCCTTTCGCACCGAGGGCGTCATCATCTACCCTTCCATTCGGCATAACCCCGACCCCAGCTATTTGAATCTGCTTTGGGAGAACCAGACGCCCTTTACCTATCTGGGCGGCTATTACAGAAGCGTCGACGCCCCGATCTCCATGGTGGACTATTTTTCATCCATCGCCACGGCCATGCGTTATCTGATCGGCCACGGCTGCCGCCGCCCCTGTCTGGTCAGCGGATGCCGGACGTTGGTGAGCAACACACTGCGGTTCCAGGGCATTGCTGACGCAATGACTACCATTGGTGTGGGGTTTTCCTCGGAAGACCACTATGAGCTTTCTCCTACAAACTATGACGCGGCCTTCCAGCTGGCAAATGAGCTGCTGGAGGGCGGAGGCTTCCCCTATGATTCCATTATCGCCGTCAACAGCGAAACCGCCATGGCATTTTACAATGCCATCCTTTCCCACGGGCTGCGGGTACCCGAGGATGTATCCATCGTCTCGTGTGATGCAACGCTGCGACCCGAGGTTGCCAGAGTGCAGCTTACCAGCATCCGGCAAAACAACCCCCGCATGATCCAGGAGGCGCTTCGGCTCCTTTTTGAGCAGATCAAAGCCCCCGGCACCCCCTATTCCAAGGTCGTGGTCCCAACCGATTTTGTTGTGGGAAAAACGACGCGCCCATAGGCCCGCACTGAAATATTCCGCTTTCCCAGCAGCATGAAAAGCTCCCTCCCGCACGAAACGGGAGGGAGCAAATCATTGTGTCAAAATCAGATATTCAGCAGGTCGCTGTAAACCTTCAGCGCGCCGTCGGTGTCGTGGGCCAGGACCTTCTTGGCCAGAACCTTGCCCAGCTGGACGCCCTCCTGGTCGAAGGAGTTCAGATTCCAGGCGAAGCCCTGGAACATGACCTTGTTCTCAAAATGGGCCAGCAGCGCCCCCACAGCCTTGGGGGTCAGCTTTTCGCCGATGATGATGCTGGAGGGACGGCCGCCCTGGAACTTCTTATTCAGGTTCTCGTCGTCCTTGCCGCAGGCAAAGGCCACGATCTGCGCGGCCACATTGGCGCAGAGCTTCTGCTGGCTGGTGCTGCCCTGAATGACCACGTCGGTGCCCATCTGGCTGCTGCGGAAGCCCACAAATTGCAGCGGGATAATGTCCGTGCCCTGGTGCAGCAGCTGATAGAAGGAATGCTGACCATTGGTGCCCGGCTCGCCAAAAATCACGGGGCCGGTGGCATAGTGGACAGGCTCGCCAAAACGGTTGACAGACTTGCCGTTGGACTCCATGTCCAGCTGCTGCAGGTGGGCCGGGAAGCGGCTCAGCGCCTGGGAATAGGGCAGCACGGCGGTGCTGGGGTAGCCCAGGACATTGCGCTCATACACACCGATCAGTGCGTCCAGCATGGCAGGGTTTTCCAGCAGGTCCTCATTCTTTGCCAGCTTGTCCGCCTCGGCAGCGCCATCCAGGAACTGGGCGAATACCTCCGGGCCAAAGGCCAGGGACAGCACCGCGCCGCCCACGCCGGAGGAGGAGGAATAGCGGCCGCCGATATAGTCATCCATGAAGAAGGCCGTCAGATAATCACTGCTCTTGGCCAAGGGAGAGGTCTCGCTTGTCACGGCGATCATATGCTTGGAGGGGTTCAGCCCGGCTTTCACCAGCGCGTCCTTGACGAAGGACTCGTTGGTCAGCGTTTCCAGCGTGGTGCCGGACTTGGACACCAGGATGAACAGCGAGTGGGCCAGATCCAAATTGCGCAGGACGCCCGCCGCGTCGTCGGGGTCCACGTTGGAAATAAAGGCGGCCTTCATTTTCAGAGTGTTGTTGACCTTTGCCCAGTTCTCCAGGGCCAGATAGATGGCGCGGGGGCCCAGGTCGGAGCCGCCGATGCCGATCTGGCAGACGGTGGTGAATTTTTCACCGGCAGCGTTGGCGATCTGGCCGGAGTGCACCTTGTCGGCGAAGTCGGCAATGCGCTTCTGCTCGCCCAAATAGAATTCCCGCTTGTTCACGCCGTCGGCAATCACATCATTGCCCAGTTGACCGCGGCACAGGTGGTGCAGGACGCGGCGCTTCTCGCCGGTGTTGATCACCTCGCCGTTGTACAGCGCAGCGAACTTTTCCGTCAGTTGCGCCTCCTTGGCAAATTCACCCAGGGCGGACAGGATGGCGTCATCCACCGCTCTTGCGCCATAATGAAAGGCCATTCCCGCGCCCATGGGGACAGAATAGCGTTTCACCCGCTCCGCGCCGCTCTCGCCGGACATCGCCTCCGGCAGGTTCACCCGCTTTGCCGTCTGCAGCTTCTGATAGGCAGCCAGTGTATCCAAATTTTTCCAGGC
Organism: uncultured Eubacteriales bacterium; assembly: GCA_900553805.1. Classification (GTDB taxonomy): domain Bacteria; phylum Bacillota; class Clostridia; order Oscillospirales; family Oscillospiraceae; genus Faecousia. The sequence goes on along the minus strand of USEU01000050.1, from coordinate 4,157 downwards.
AATCATGTTGATTTCCTCCTCGTCGGTTCGACATATAATCATGCTGAATGCACATCAACCAAGGTGATTATACTACGACCGACAAAAAATATCAACCATAGAAATTGAACGGAACCAGCAGGGGCACGTTGTCTTCGCCGCTGAGGGCGAGGTAATAATACTGGACATTGCCTGCATCATCCTTGAAGCTGATGCCCCGGGTGGGGATCAGGCCTTCCAGGGAGGTTTCCAATACCATCAGGTCGTTGGAAAGAATCAGGTCGCAGGTATATAGCTCACGGGTGCCGGTGCAGGAGAAGTTGCCGCTGTCATCCACCGTTCCCTGCAGCTCCAGGAAGCGGAATTCGGTCACTGCTGTGTCGAAGGTCAGCACGATCTTGCTGCTGCCGCCCTCGCTGAAGAAAATCTGGTCGGGCCGCTGGGCAAGCAGGCGCTCAATGGCAAACTCGGCGTTGACATTGGTCGCGGACGGGACGGCCGTCACATCGGTGGACACGGAATCCGCCTTGCGGTTCCAGATGCTTCCGTCGTCGCATGTCCAGGTTTCCGCGCCATCATAGGAAAAGAATCGATCCATCCGATCCAGGTAGCGGCCATCCGCCAGAAGGTACACCGTGGTGCTGTCCCCTGCCATGTTGACCAGCTCCACCACATCGTCCCACCCCTGGGTGGCTGTGGTGGCGGCGGTCGCCGCCTGGGTGGGCTGGATAATCTGTGTCTCCGGCTCCGTGGGGGCCGCCGACCCCAGCTGCGGCGCGCAGGCGGAGAGGGACAGCGCCAGAATGGCGGCGGTACCGATTATTTGATATTTCTGAAACTTCATATTCATATCTCCTTCATATTTTTACTACGTCGTTATACAACAATGTTTCCAGAGCGTGACCCCAATTATATCCATCTGAAGAAGAAATGTCAATGATGCTAAGGAAATATTAAGGATTAAAACATCGCCCGGAAGGAGTGCTTTTTCCTTCCGGGCGGCGCTTCAAGTATTGAAATTTTACTCAGGCCTTATGCAGTTTGCACAGGCGGTTGCGCTCGGCCAGGAGGGCGGCGGCTTTCCGGCAGAGTTGCTTGACGGCCTCCGAGTCATCGTCCGCTATGGCGGATTGCAGGTCAGCAACGGCGGCGGACAGGTCGCGCTCGGCCTCCTCCAGGGCGGGGCTGCTGACGGGGTCGGAATAGCGCAGCTCCTCGGCAAGCTTTCTGACGGCTGCGGCAGCGTCAGGGTTTGCGCACTGGGCGGTCATCTGGTTCACCTGGGATTGCAGGGAACGCATGGCGGCAACGCTGCGCTTCAGCCCGGCATCCTGGCTGTGGATTCCATCGGCCACCGCCTCGGCGGCGATCAGGCCAATCACCGCAGCGCCCAGGGCAGCCGTGTACACCAGCACCGCCAGCCATACCGGGATCCATTTGCCCAGCGCCATGACGAGCAGGCCGACGGCCAGCTGCGCCAGCCAGTAGACGCCGCCGATTCTGGCAATGGGGAACCCATAAAAGCGGCTCTTTGCCCCAGGGTGGCGGAGGAACGCAATGCAGAACGCCGCTGCCGCCACCGCGAACGCCGCAAGCGTATAGCCAAAGCTCAGCCAGAACACCGGCGTTTTGGCAAAGGGGATCAAAAAGGCCAGCAGGAGATACAGCACCAGCAGGATTCCCAGGAGCAGGCCGGAGCGGGTCAGATCCTTTTTCATGGTCAGTCCTCCCTCTTATGCCCGCACTCCGGGCAGAATTTGGATGTAACGCCCTTCGCGCCGCACGCCGGGCAATCCCAGGCAGCGCTGGGCTGCTTGCAGCCGCATTCGGGGCAGAATTTACTCATAATGTTCTGCATGCCGCAGTTGGGGCACGTCCAGCCCCGGTTTTCCTCCGGCTTTCTGGCACCGCACTCCGGGCAGAATCTCGTTTGGATATTCCTTGCGCCGCAGGCGCAGTCCCAGCCGGAGTTTGCGGCAGCGCCTGCGGCCTGGCCCATCTGCCTGGCGGTGTCAATTACCGGGTTCAATGCATCCTTGGTCATGCCAACCACGCTGCCCATGGCTCCCAGGGTCACCCCCAGGCCCGCCAGCTCGCCCAGGCCGCCGGCGCCGCCAGCGCCGGTGATGCCGTTCTGCATGGCCTCCAGCCCTACCTTGCGGGCGGTCTCCTGCTGGTAGGTGTAGCCCTTCATGTGCATTTCCTCCGCCTCGGCGGCGGCCTGCATGCGATAGGCTTCCGCCTCGGCCTGCTTTTTAATCTTCAGCGCCTCCGCGTCGCCCTGCGCGCCGATGATCTTCATCTGGGCGGCAGTCTGAGCCTCCACGGCCTTGCGCTCTGCCTCGGCGGCGGCGATATTCTTGCGAATCTGCTCTTGCCGGACGCCCAGGTACTGCTCGGCGAACTGCTCTTTCATCTTCCGGAAATTGGGGTCATCGTCCGGGGTGACCACCCGGGAGACGAAGAACTCCGGCATTTCCAGCCCATACTCCGCCAGGCGGCTGTTAATCCGCTCCCGCAGGGCATCGGACAGCTCCAAAAGCCGCTCGTCAATTTCCAGAACGTTAATGCCGTTTTCCCGGATGGCGGCGGCCAGATAGCTTTTCACCTGGGTCATCACCAGGCTGCGGAACAGTCCCTTGCCACTGCCGCCCAGGATGGCATCCTGCTTTAGCTCGCCGGTGGTACCGATGAGCTTCAGCAGCAGCTTGCGGGAATTGGTGACCCGGATGGAAAATTCGCCGGAAGCACCCAGCTCGATGTGCATCCCGGTCATGGGGTCAAAGAGGCGGACTTTGGAATCCGTGCCCCACTTGATGCCCATCTGAGTGGTGCGGTTGATAAAATAGACCTCGCTATGGAAGGTCCCCTCCGTATCCGTGGGCAGCTGATAGAGCTTTTCCAGCAGGGGCAGCTGCTGGGTTTCCAGGGTGTAGCGGCCGGGGCCGAACAAATCCAGCGCCTGACCGTCCCGGAAGAAGATGGCCTCCTGGCTTTCGTGGACGATAAGCTGGGAGCCGAGATTAAAATCCTCGATGGGGTGCTTCCACACCAGGGTTTCGTTGTCGCCCTCGTACTTAATGATGCTGGCAAGGCCGTCCCGCTGGATTTCCTCGGATTTCAGCCGTTCCGCCACATCGTTGACATGGTCGCACACCGGGCAAGTATAGCTGTTTGCGCCCCTGGCTGTCCGCAGCCGCACACCGCACTGGGCGCAGGAAAATTCAACGGTTTTATCCTGCTCCGCACGGGTGTTGATGGGTTCCCCGCACACGGGGCACTTGGCATTTGCCCCCTTGCTCTGGTCGAACACCACGTTGTTGCCGCAGTGGGGGCAGGTGCGGCTGCTGAGCTTGTCCGTGCGGACATCAATGGTGTAGCCGCAGGCGCAGTCAATCTTCTTACGCGCAAAGAAGCCGGTCTTGGCTTCCGCATAACGCCCACAATTGGGGCATTCAATCACAAATTTGGACATAGGTATTCTCTCCTTTTACTTGTTGGGAAGCTTGATGCCGGACCAGCCGGAGACATTGCACTGACCATAGTCATTCTTACCTATCGCCACAACGGTACCGTCTGCTTTTAAGGCAACTGTAAGTTTTACTCCCGCGGTGACCGCAACAATATCTTTCCACTCGGGGAGGTTGTCCTTGCCTGCCATCACAACGGTGCCGTCTGCTTTCAATCCAACCGTATGGAATCCCCCTGCGCTGACCGCCACAATATTCTCCCACTCAGAGACATCGCGCAGGCCCTCGTAATCTCTGCCTACCGTCACAACGGTACCGTCTGCCTTCAAGCCAACTGTATGTTCGCTTCCTGCACTGATTGCTACAATGTCCGTCCAGTCGGAGACATCGCACTGGCCAAAGCTATTCTTACCCACCGCTACAACGGTACCGTCCGCTTTCAGGCCGACCGTATGCAATTCTCCTGCGCTGACCGCCACAATGTCCGTCCAGTCGGAAACATCGCACTGGCCATATTGATTGAGGACCGGGTAGCCCGCCGCTACAACGGTACCGTTTGCTTTCAAGCCAACCGTATGGTGTTCTCCTGCGCTAACCGCCACAATGTCCGTCCAGTCGGAGACATTGCACTGACCAGAGCTACTGCCCACCGCCACAACGGTACCGTCTGCCTTCAAGCCAACTGTATGTTCGCTTCCTGCACTGATT
>USEU01000049.1 GCA_900553805.1 uncultured Eubacteriales bacterium | reverse complement strand
GGGGGCAGACATAGGCACAGTTGTTGCACTGGATGCACTTGGTCTCGTCCCAGTGGGGAACGGTGACGGCAACGCCGCGCTTCTCGTAAGCGGAGGCACCCAGGGGGAACTGGCCGTCGGGCAGCTCTTCAAAGGCGGAGACGGGCAGGCTGTAGCCGTCCATCTTGCCGATGGGATTCAGGATGGTCTTGACCACCTTGACGGTGTCGGGGCGGCCTTCCAGGTGCGCCTCGGGCTTATGATCCTCGGCGGTGGCCCAGGCGGCGGGCACGTCGATCTTCTTGTAGGCATTGGCACCCACGTCGATGGCGTTCCAGTTCTTCTCGACCACGTCCATGCCCTTCTTGGCGTAGGAGTGCTCGGCAGCGTCCTTCATGTACTTGATGGCCTCCTCGGCGGGCATGACCTTCGCCAGGGAGAAGAAGGCGGACTGCAGGATGGTGTTGGTGCGCTTGCCCATGCCGACCTTGATGGCCAGGTCAATGGCGTCGATGGTGTACAGCTGAATGTTGTTCTTGGCGATGTACTGCTTAGCAGAGGCATCCAGATGGTGCTCCAGCTCGGCCAGATCCCACTGGCAGTTGATCAGGAACACGCCGCCGGGCTTGACGTCCTGGACGATCTTGAAGCCCTTGGTGATGTAGCTGGGGTTGTGGCAGGCCACGAAGTCAGCCTTGTTGATGTAGTAGGGGGACTTGATGGGCTTGTCGCCGAAGCGCAGGTGGGAAACGGTGACGCCGCCGGTCTTCTTGGAGTCGTACTGGAAGTAAGCCTGTACGTACTTGTCGGTGTGGTCGCCGATGATCTTGATGGAGTTCTTGTTGGCGCCGACGGTGCCGTCGCCGCCCAGGCCCCAGAACTTGCACTCGATGGTGCCTTCCGCGGCGGTGTTGGGGGAGACCTTCTCGTCCAGGGACAGGTGGGTCACATCGTCCACGATACCGATGGTGAACTCATGCTTGGGCGCATCCTTGGCCAGCTCCTCGTACACGGCGAAGACGGAGGCGGGATGGGTGTCCTTGGAGCCAAGGCCGTAACGGCCGCCGATCACGCTGACATCGTGACGGCCGGCCTGCGCCAGAGCCATGACCACGTCCTGGTACAGGGGCTCGCCCTGGGAGCCGGGCTCCTTGGTGCGGTCCAGCACGGCGATCTTCTTGGCGGTGGCGGGGATGGCAGCCAGCAGCTTGTCGGCGCAGAACGGACGGAACAGGCGGACCTTCACCAGGCCGACCTTTTCGCCGTGGGCGTTCAGGTAGTCGATGACTTCCTCGGCCACGTCGTTGATGGAGCCCATGGCAATGATGACACGGTCGGCATCGGGCGCGCCGTAGTAGTTGAACAGCTGATAGTTGGTGCCCAGCTTCTCATTGACCTTGCCCATGTACTTCTCGACAATGGCGGGCAGAGCCTGATAGTACTTGTTGGAAGCCTCACGATGCTGGAAGAAAATATCGTCGTTCTCGTGAGAGCCGCGCATGGCGGGACGCTCGGGGTTCAGGGAGTGCTTGCGGAACGCCTCCACGGCGTCCATGTCCACCATTTCCTTCAGGTCGTCGTAGTCCCAGATGGCGATCTTCTGGATCTCGTGGGAGGTACGGAAGCCGTCGAAGAAGTTGATGAAGGGAACGCGGCCCTCGATGGCGGCCAGGTGGGCCACAGCGCCCAGATCCATCACTTCCTGCACGTTGGTCTCGCACAGCATGGCGAAGCCGGTCTGACGGCAGGCATACACGTCGGAGTGGTCGCCGAAGATGTTCAGCGCCTGAGCGGCGACGGTACGGGCGGACACGTGGAACACGCAGGGCAGCAGCTCACCGGCGATCTTGTACATGTTGGGGATCATCAGCAGCAGGCCCTGGGAAGCGGTGTAGGTGGTGGTCAGAGCACCGGCGGCCAGGGAGCCGTGAACGGTACCGGCGGCGCCGGCCTCGGACTGCATCTCGACCACCTTGACGGTGTTTCCAAAAATGTTCTTGCGACCGGCGGCAGACCACTGGTCAACGTTGTCGGCCATGGGGCTGGACGGGGTGATGGGATAAATACCAGCGACCTCGGTAAAGGCATAGCTGACGTGGGCGGCAGCGGTGTTGCCGTCCATAGTTTTAAATTTTCTTGCCAAAATGAAATACCTCCTAAAGTACTCAAATTTTGTCGCGTACATTTTACCATCTTCCGGCCGATTTGTAAAGGCGCATTTCAATTTTGTTCCCGGAATTTTTACGGCATGGGACAGAATATGGCAGCATTTTCCGGGAAAAGGTGAAAGGGGGATTGTTTTTTAAGGAAAAATCAGGTAAACTGGTGTTGCTACAACGCAGAGGAGGGGTGGACGGATGATTTGCAGCGTACGAACCATGTGCATTCGCGGCATCCAGGGCAATGTGGTCACGGCGGAGGCCTATATATCCAACGGCATGCCCGGCTTTGAGATCGTGGGGCTGCCGGACGCCGCCGTGAAGGAGGCCCGGGAACGGGTGCGGGCGGCGGTGAGGAGCAGCGGGATGAATTTCCCCGTCAGCCGGATCACGGTGAACCTGGCCCCGGCCAGCCTGAAAAAATCCGGCACCCATTTTGACCTGCCCATTCTGCTGGCCATTCTGGCCGCCTCCGGCCAGGTGCGCCGGCCCCGGCAGGACTGCGCATTCCTGGGCGAGGTGGCGCTGGACGGCACGGTGCGCCGGGTGTCCGGCGTACTGCCCATGGTGCTGGCCGCCAAGCGGGAGGGCATCCGCAGCGTGTTCGTTCCGGCGGAGAATGCCGCCGAGGCCACCCTGGCCCACGGCCCCGCCGTCTATCCAATCTCCAGCATCCGCCAGCTGGCGGACGGGCTGAACGGAGAAATCCAACTCCGGGAGGAGCCGATCTGGGTGCCCAACGGCGAGACGGCGGAGCAGCTGGATTTCAAGGATGTGCTGGGCCAGGAAAAGGTGAAGCGCGCCCTGGAGGTGGCAGCCGCAGGCGGGCATAATGTGCTGCTCATCGGCCCGCCCGGCTCCGGCAAGAGCATGCTCAGCAAACGCCTGCCCTCTATCCTGCCGGATATGACCTGGGAGGAGGCGCTGGAGGTGACCCAGGTCTATTCCGTGCTGGGGCTGCTGAGTGAGCAGCATCCCCTGGTGGCCCAGCGCCCGTTCCGCGCCCCGCACCACACGGTTTCCAACGCGGGGCTGGTGGGCGGCGGCAGCAATCCCATGCCGGGAGAGATTTCCATGGCCCACAAGGGCGTCCTCTTCCTGGATGAGCTGCCGGAATTTCGCAAGGACAGCCTGGACTTGATGCGCCAGCCCCTGGAGGACGGCAGGGTCACCATCTCCCGGGTCTCCGGCACGGTGACGTATCCGGCGGAATTTATGATGGTGTGCGCCATGAACCCATGCAAATGCGGCTGGTACGGCGACCCCAGCGGCCGCTGCCGGTGCAGCCAGGCGGCGGTGGAAGCCTATCAGAGCCGCATTTCCGGCCCCATGCTGGACAGGATCGATATCGTGGTGGAGGTCACCGCCGTGCAGTACGAGGACCTGCGCGCCCGCGCCGAGGGAGAGCCGTCCTGTGCCGTCAAGGCGAGGGTGGACGCCGCCCGCGCCATCCAGAACCGCCGTTTCGGGGAATCCGGCAGCATGTGCAACGCCCGGATGGGGCCCCAGGAAATGCGCCGCCACTGCGCCCTGAACCAGGACGCCGAGGAGCTGATGAAGCTGGCCTTTGAGAGCATGGGCCTGACCGCCCGCAGCTACGACCGCATCATCCGGGTGGCAAGGACTGTTGCCGACCTGGACGGCAGCCCGGATATCCAGGCCCAGCACATCGCCGAGGCCATTCAATACCGCTCCGTGCGCATCGGCAACCGGGGCTGAACGAGCTTCAGCCTGAAATATCCTTGCAAAGTGGGGAAAGAATTATTATAATGGCTGTTGCAAATGCAGCTTTTTTGGAAAGGGAAAACAGATGAACGAGATTTTTTTGATGAAGCTGGGCGAGATTGTCCTCAAGGGCGGCAACAAGCGGCAGTTTGAGAGCCGTCTGCGCCAGAATGTCCGGCGGCGGATGAAGGCCTACGGCAATTTTGATGTGTATATCATGCAGTCCACGGTGTATGTGGAGCCGCAGGACGAGCAGGCGGATGTGGAGGGGGCCTGGGAGGACTGCCGCAGCATCTTCGGCGTGGTGTCGCTGTGCCGGTGCCGCCCCTGCGAGAAGAGCCTGGACGCCATCTTTGACGCCTGTGAGGCCTACCTGGGGGACGACCTGGACTGCGCAAAGTCCTTCAAGGTGGAGTCCAAGCGGTCGGACAAGCAGTTCCCCCTGAATTCCATTGCCATCTCCCAGGAGATCGGCGGGCGGTTGGCGGAGGCCCACCCCAATTGCCTGGTGGATGTGCACCACCCGGAATACACCGTGTATGTAGAGGTTCGTGACTTGGCCGCCTACGTCCACGGCCCGGCAGAGCCCGGCGCGGGCGGCCTGCCCACCGGCGTGGGCGGCAGGGCCATGTGTCTGCTCTCCGGCGGCATCGATTCCCCGGTGGCGGCCTATATGATTGCCAAGCGGGGCGTGGAGGTGGAGGCGGTGCACTTTTTCTCCTATCCCTATACCTCCCAGCTGGCCAAGGACAAGGTGCTGGAGCTGGCAAGGTTGGTCACCCGCTATTCCGGCCGCATGACCGTGAATGTGGTGCCCTTTACCGAAATTCAGGAGGCCATCCGGGACAACTGCCCCGAGGAATTCTTTACCCTGATCATGCGCCGGTTTATGATGGAAATTTCCGCCGCCCTGGCAAAGCAGGATGGCTGCGGCGCGCTGGTCACCGGCGAGAACCTGGGCCAGGTGGCATCCCAGACCATGCAGGCCATGGCCGTCACCGGCGCGGTGGTGGATATCCCGGTGTTCATGCCTCTGGTGGGCATGGACAAGGAGGAGATCGTCACCATTGCCCGGAAGATCGGCACCATGGAGACCTCCATCCTGCCCTATGAGGATTGCTGCACCGTCTTTACCCCCAAGCACCCCAAAACCAAGCCCACCCTGGGCCAGGTGGTCAACGCCGAGCGAAACCTGAATCGCCAGGAGCTGATCGAGCGGGCGCTGGCCGGTGTGGAGAAAATTAAGGTTGCCTACCATGACGACGCTCTGCTGTGAGGTACTGGAGGCCCTCCGGGGGAAGACCCTGGTCACCGCCGAAAGCTGCACCGGCGGCGGCATCGGCGCGGCGCTGACCGCCGTGCCGGGCAGCTCCAATGTCTATAAGGGCGGCATTATCAGCTATACCAACTGGGTCAAGCACCACCTTTTGGGCGTGGACGAAACGCTGCTGGAAACGGTGGGGGCCGTCAGCGCCCCCGTGGCGGAGGCCATGGCAAAGGGAGCGAGGGAAGCCCTGCAAGCGGACGTTGCCGTGTCGGTCACCGGCCTGGCCGGCCCCGGCGGGGATGAATTTGGGAACCCCGTGGGAACGGTGTTCATCGGCTACTGTGACGAAAGAACCGTCTTTTCCCGGCATTTCTGTTTCCCCGGTGACCGGGAAGATGTGCGCCGGGCCGCTGCCCGTGAGGCGCTGAAGCTTGTGCTGGAGCAGCAAAAGGCCCGCTGTCCGGCCGCAGACGATTTATAAGGGTGGCTTCCAACAAGAATTATATCATGACGGGTATCTCTTTGTGGTGAATGGAGGTAGTCATGAATCGTTCGGAGAATCCCTCACACTTTTCAGCCGGTGTGAGGGATTTTCACAAGTAGATATATCGACTACTTCGCTGAAAACAGCCTTTGAAGTTTGTTGATAAGCCCTGCCAGCGCCTGACCTTGGGACAGTTAGTGAGTAAGCGCACCCTTGTGACTTTGTGGATTGCTTGCTATTGAGGCCCGTGTGTGCCATACTGAACATCAGTTCAACAAATCGGAAGTTGTGGAGGTAATTATCAATGAGAAATATTTACGATAATAGTGAATTTTTTGCCGCATATGCGGAAATGGGAAGAAGCAAAGATGGCCTGAAAGCTGCTGGAGAGTGGCATCAGTTGCAACCGTTATTCCCTAAATTACAGGGGAAAAAAGTTTTGGATTTAGGATGTGGTTACGGTTGGCATTGCAAATATGCCGCACAAATGGGAGCTACTGAAATTCTTGGTATTGATAGTAGTCAAAAAATGATTGCAAAAGCAGTAGCTGATAACTCTGATGACAAAATCGAGTATAAAGTTTGCGGTGTTGAAGAATACATTTATCCTGAAAATACTTATGACCTAGTTGTTTCTAACCTGGTACTGCACTATATCGAAAATTTAGCTAATGTTTATCAAAAGGTGTATTGCACATTAAAAGTAGGTGGGTATTTCCTATTCAATATTGAACATCCGACTTTCACCGCAGGTGTTAATGAGGATTGGATTTATGATGAAAATGGGAAACCTAAATATTGGCCAATCGACAATTACTATTACACAGGCGAAAGAGAAACCAATTTTCTTGGTCAACGAGTAATTAAACAGCACCACACATTAACGCAGATATTGAATCCACTTATAAAATGTGGTTTTCAAATTGAGGCTATTGAGGAAGCAATGCCTCCGGCAGATATGATGGGTATGCCGGGAATGTGTAATGAAATGCGTAGACCTATGATGTTGTTGGTTAAGGTTAAAAAGGTTTAATAAACAACTTCCAGTTTACCGGCCTTATTTTCTTTTTTCGTTGACCGTTTCGCTCTCTGGGTGCAATTTCTTTTGCTTTAGGAAGTGCCCTTGACAAATCCCGACTCAGGGAGTGTCCTTGTTATAACCAAATCAGGTAACTTTGAGCATTTGCGGGGGGGGGGAGATACAAAATGACAGGAATATATGATTGCTTTGGGTATGGTTCGGGATGACAGTTGTCATCATATAAATTATGCACCCGATGAAGACTTGTTAGGAATGTACGGAAACCGGCTGATGGCAATTCATTTGCAAGATAACGGCGGCAGCCATAATCAACATCAATTACCATTCGACGGCAATATTGACTGGGATACAGTTATGGAGAAAATTGCCTGTACAGGATACCGGGGAGCGACAACTTTGGAACCAATGAATTGGGATTATGCTCATTTAGATATTTGTCAGTTTTTGGAATTGGCTCATGAAAGGGCAAACAGACTTGATTGCCTGCGAAAAAACAGAGAAAAAAGACAGTAAAACAGCTCTGAGCAGTCACAATCATACACACAGGCAGCACAGAAAGGAACGATCATGAAAAAAATAACCAGCTTTACCATTGACCATATCAAATTGCAGCCCGGCCTTTATGTCTCCCGCAAGGACAAGGTGGGCGCGGAAACCGTCACCACCTTTGACCTGCGCCTGACCAGCCCCAACGAGGAGCCGGTGATGAACACCGCCGAGGTGCACACCATCGAGCACTTGGCTGCTACCTACCTGCGCAACGAGCCCCAGTGGAAGGACAGGGTGCTCTATTTCGGCCCCATGGGCTGCCGCACCGGCTTTTACCTGCTGCTGGCGGGGGACTATTCCTCCCGGGATGTGCTGGGCCTGGTGCTGGACTGCTTCCGTTTCATCCGGGACTACCGGGGCGAGGTGCCCGGCGCGTCCCCCAAGGACTGCGGGAATTACCTGGATATGAACCTGGGTATGGCGAACTACTGGGGCGCAAGATATTCGGCCCTGCTGGAGAACATCACTCCCGACCGGCTGGTTTACCCCCAATGATCCGCACCGAAGAAATTGACAGAGGGAAAGTAGAACAAATGGAAATCAGACAGCTGGATAAAGAGACTTACGCGGGCAGGAAGTTCACCGCCCGCTACGAGACAAAGGGCTATTATGATCTGCGCCCCACGGAGCGCGGCTTCGAGATGGAATACGTTCCCTTTGAGGCCCCCGCCGAACGCTCCTTTGACGATGTGTTCTTCGGCGATTGGCTGGAGGAGCCGGTGGCCTTCGGCGCGTTTGAGGGTGACCGGCTGATCGGCTACGTGGAGGGCGCGCCGGAGGGCTGGAACAACCGCTTCCGCATCAGCAATATCTGTATTTTTGACACCTCAAGCCGCCAAAGAGGAATCGGCACCCTGCTGATGCAGGCCATCACAAAGGTGGCGGAGGCCAGCCGGGCGCGGATGATCGTCCTGGAGACTCAATCGTGCAACGTAAACGCCATTGGCTTTTACAGGAGAAACGGATTTGAGATCATCGGCTTTGATCTGTATTCCTATTCCAATACCGACCCCCAGCGGCATGAGGTGAGGATCGAAATGGGGAAAAAGCTGGAGGCGTGACCCCGCATCCAATGGGAAAGGAAAAATGAAATGGCGATCACAATTCTTTTGACGCTTCAGCTCATGGCGGCGTATTTTCTCATTCTGTACGCAGGCGTGGGCTTTATTCAGGACAAGCGCTTTTTCTCCTCCGCGCCCAAGGAGAACCTGGAGGCTATCCCCGACAAAAAGGAGCGCTTCCCCGGTGCGCACGTGATCGGCTGGATCATCGGCATCATTGCCATTTCGATGTTTCTGGGCGCGTTCGTTTTGGGTGCGTGGGATGGGATAAAAAAGGATTATGATTTCCTGCATTGCTTTGCCCGCTTCCTGGCGATGCTCTACGTCATGGAAATCTATGACATCCTCTTTTTCGATTGGTTCCTGCTCTGCCACTCCGGTTTCTTCCCCCATTTTTACCCGGAGCTGAAGGGCATCGTGGGGCCGCAGCAATTTGGGTATAATAAAAAGACACATATCATCCACTTCCTGATCTACATCCCCATCAGCGCCGCCCTCGCCTGGGTGTGCACGCTTTTTTGACGCAGTTATAAAAAGGAGAATCATATGACAAAACTGGGAATTATCGGCGCTATGCAGGAGGAAATTGAAACCCTGCTGGGCCTGATGGAAAACAAGACAGAAAAGGAAATCGCCGGGAGCGTCTTTCACCAGGGGCTGCTGGAGGGGCTGCCTGTTACCGTGGTGCAGTGCGGCATCGGCAAGGTCAACGCGGCCCTGTGCGCGCAGATCCTGTGCGACCTGTTCGGTGTGACCCATTTGGTGAATACCGGCATTGCCGGCTCTCTGTGCGCCGAGCTGGACATCGGCGACCTGGTGGTCAGCCAGGACGCCATGTATCACGATATGGACGCCACCGCCTTTGGCTATCCCATGGGCAAGGTGCCCCAGATGGACGTGACCGCCTTCCCGGCGGACGATACGCTGATCGGCTATGCCTTTGCCGCCGCCGAGGCGGAGAATCCGGGCCACACGAAGATCGGACGGGTGGCCAGCGGCGACCAGTTTGTCGCCAGCGCGGAGGCAAAGGAACGCATCGTCTCCGTCACCCAGGGCCTGTGTACCGAGATGGAGGGTGCGGCCATCGCCCAGACGGCCTACCGCAACGCCCTGCCCTTTGTCATCCTCCGGGCCATCTCCGACAAGGCCGACGACAGCGTCCACATGGACTATCCCACCTTTGAATCCCTGGCCGCCCACCGCTGCGCCGCCGTCACCCGGCGCCTGGCAAAGCACCTGCGACAGGCGGAGGAACGATAGCGGGCTTAAGGAACCGCTGAATAAAAGATCCGCTCACAGCCGCAGACGATTTATTCAGAGGTTCCTAAAGTTTGGGGTGCGCCGCGCGGCGCACCCCTTTTCGTGCATGTGTCAGGAAACCGGCAGCTTTCTGCCGTCGGCAAGGAGAACGTAGTCTACCTGCGCAAGATCAATGGGATCACAATTTCTGTCGGGAAGCAACTGAATTTGTGTACCGTCCTTCATAACGGCATAGGTAAGGTGGCCGCGCCACGCATAGAATTCCGGGTCACACATTTCGGCTTCGGCACGCTGCTCTTCGGTTTCCGCAGCGGTATCCCGGGTGATCTCGCTGCTGAATTTGCGCAGCTTAAAGGAGGCAATGGGGAAATCCATCAGGACATCCGTTCCGTCCGCCAGCCAACCGACGCTGCCCTTCATGGTGATGGGGCTTGACAGAAGCTCCAACTCCCGGTAGTCGGTGTTGGTTTCGTCGAAGGTGATGGAAAAATGCCATTCCCCCTCCGCAAGAATTTGGGAGGACGCGCTCCGTTTATCTGCATACAGGTCTATGATGCCCAGATCCCATGTGGCGCCAAGCTCAAAGGGCCGCAGTCCATCCTGAAAGGATTCATAGTATTCCGCCAGAAGGTCTATGGTGTTGGCAAGCCCGTCGCCGTCCGCAACAACCGCGCTGAGTCCTCCGCCACCGTGGCGGGATTGCCGTCCGGCCGTGGTAAAGGATGTGCGGTCAGTGCCGATTTTCAGATTCTCAATGTCCACTCCCTCCGGGGCGGTGACGCTGATAAGAACCCGCGCCACATAGCCATCCGTCTCCACGGATTTCAGCCGGAGGGTGTAGCCATCCTGGGTTGCCTCCTGGGGCGGCAGCGCCTGGGCATCCACATCCGCCTGGGTGGGAATTCTGGGTGAAATGGCGAAATCAATGGTGTCGGCCACCAGGTTCAGCTGCTCGTCCGTCATATACTCCCGCTCAACGGAAACAACGCCGCCTGCTTCACTGTAAAATTCCGGGTTCACATCCAGCCGCAATGACATCATGGCATCCCCCCGGTCACAAAGGATATAGCCACGCTCCTGGTTGGGGGAGCGGAGAATCAGTACGGTGTTCCCGGAGGCAGTGGTGTAGCTCCGCTCCACCCAGTCGCCGTTGTCCTCCAGTGTCACATAGTCCGGGCTGAAGCAGTCGTACCGATTCCAGTGGAGCGCACCCAGGGAATAGGTCACGTCATAGCCGCTGTTTTCCGGGAAGCGGAAGCTCATATTCAGCCAGAAATTGCCGGTGTCGTAGCATCCGCCAGCATCGATATCCGCGCCGATGCCCTGATTGTCCCGTATGAACCGCTCCACGCCCAGCGCGTTGCACAGATTCCGGGTGGTGCGGAAGCTCAGGGACTGTCCCTCCGGCTTCAGACCGTATTTTTCAGCCAGCTCCAACCCTTTTTCGTACATGACGTTTCCATAGTCATCCCAGTAGTTTTCCGGCAGGGTGCCTTCACTGCGCATCTGTTCGCCATTGGCTTGGTACTCGGTGTTGAAGGCATAGTAATCCGCGCAGGCCTTGTAGGCATTGGAGCCTTCCAGCCCCGCCAGGGTCAGGGTGGTGGTATCGACGGTGTGGGGATCCTCCACATACACCCCGTCCACCAGGGAATAGTCACGCTGTGCGGTGCCGGTTCCGATTTTCACGCTCCCCATTCTCAGCACATAAACCGCGTAGACAACGGAGCACCCCGCCAGCAAAAACAGCAGCGCGATCAGTGCGGCAACCAGCAGCGGACGCCGGATGGGGCGGCGGGTTTTCCGGGTTTCCTGTTCCTCGGCGGGAAACTGCCCAAATTCCGCGTTTTCAATGAGATCATCCCCGATGTATTCCAGCCCCTGTAAAATATCCTTTCCTTTCATACCTGAATTCCCTCCTTCGCAAGGTATGCCGCCAGTTTGCCCTTCGTCCGGCTCAGCCGCATCTGTACGGCGCTCTGCCCGATGCCGTACCGGGCGGCGATCTGCGCAACGGTATCCGCATACCAGTACCGGCGCAGGAACACCATCTGATTTTCCGGCGTCAGCGTCCGCAGAAACGCGTCCAGAAGCCGACCCAACTCCCGGGCCTCTATCCGAGCGTCCTGGGAAGCGTCCGGGATGCAGCCCTCCATCTCCTGGGTCAGGGCGACGATCTCAGCGCTGCGCTTCTGGGCATTTTTCCAGTCCACCCGCTTCAGCGCAAGGTTCCGGCAGATTTTGGCAATGTACGCAAAGAAATGCACCGGCCGCTGGGGCGGGATCGTGTCCCACGCCTTCATATAGGTATCGCTGACGCTTTCCTCCGCGTCCTGCTCATTCTGCACGATCCTGTCTGCCAGCAGAAACAGCCGCCGTCCATAGACCTTATCCGTCTGCTGGATGGCCTCCTGGTTCCGGGCAAAGAACAGCTCAATAATTTTGCTGTCATCCATTTAAACTCACCTCACTCATTTTTTGGCGCCTCACCCTTATAGACCGATTTTGACCCAATAAACTCACAGCTGCCCCGATACTTTTCGGAAATTTGATGAATGCGCATTCGTGACACTGTACTCATTTGAGTACCATGGCCGGTAATGCCAAGTAACTTGTGTAAATGCCAAAGGCCGGAGGGTTTTCATTCCCTCCGGCCTTTTCAAAATGTACCAAAAAGCGGGTCATCCGTTCGGATGACCCGCTTTTTGGTACGAGTGTTCTTATAGGACTTTTCAAAAAAGAAGTATTTCCCTAGACGTTTTTCAATTTCAGAGCAGTGAATTTCGTGTTTTTCTCGCTTCATATTCCCTCTCAAAAAGGCGATTGCTTCCCGGCAGTCGCCTTTTTGTGTAGTAAATAGGGTGGAAAATCGGCCTGTGTTTCCTTTGAGAGCGGCGAATAAAATGCTTCCTGTGTGTTTTCACACGGGGGACTTTTTAAGGGAATACAGGCCAACAAGACTACGAAAATCAACACTTATTTTTACCAAGAAGGAGGTCATCAAAGTGGCAGTTTTCCGCATTGAGCGAAACCGGGATTATACGGTCATGTCTAACCACCATCTGCGGGACACAGAGCTGTCCTTGAAGTCTAAGGGGCTGCTTTCCATGATGCTGTCCCTCCCGGAGGAGTGGAACTACACCACAAGAGGACTGGCGGCCATCTGCAAAGAGGGGGCCGACTGCATCGGCTCGGCTCTTCGGGAATTGGAGCAGGCGGGGTATATTGTCCGCAGCCGTATCCGAGACAGCAAGGGCAAGATCGTAGATGTGGAGTACATCATCTACGAAACACCCTACAAGCCACAGTCGGCACCGCCGGAGCCGGAGCGTCCAGATACGGAAAACCCGGATATGGATACCCCGTGTCCGGAAATGACCGCGCAATTAAATAAAGATAAAGAAAAGAAAGATAGATCAAAGAAAGATTTAGAAATTACGGATGAAATCCATCCTATCCCATCGTATCGCCCTTCCCAGGAAACGGGGATAGGAACGGATGGGATGGAAGTCAGAGATCGGTATCGGGATATCCTTCTGGAAAACATCGACTATGACGTTCTTATTCAGAATCCACAGATCGACCAGGAACAGCTGGACGAGATCGTGGAGATCCTGGTGGATACGGTTTGCACCTCCCGGAAAACCATCCGCATTGCCAGCGACGATTTCCCGGCAGAGGTAGTTCGCTCCCGGTTTCTGAAACTGACAAGCAGCCACATCCAGTATGTGCTTGCCTGTATGAAGGAGAACACCACCCGGATCAGGAACATCAAGAAATATCTGTTGGCGGCGCTATACAACGCCGGCGTCACCATGGGCAGCTACTATTCAGCCCTGGTGCAGCACGATCTGGCGGAAGGAGGGTAAATGCAGGAGGAAGTCACGGGCAAGTCTGTTGCCCTTATCATCAGCTCCGCAAAAATGACGGAACAGATTTTAGACCGGGCTATCCGGGTCTACCTGAGTCAGAAAAAGCATCCCAAAATCTACCGGGGTAAGCAGACTCTAAAGCAACTGGCCGGTCAGAACGCGGGTCTTTCCAATATCGAGATCACCGAGAAGAACATCCGGTGCTTTACACAGACGGCGAAGAAATACCATGTGGATTTTGCACTGAAAAAGGACACCGCTTCGGAGCAGCCCCGGTATCTGGTGTTCTTCAAGAGCCGGGACGCGGATGCCATTACGGCAGCCTTCCAGGAGTTCACCGCTAGAAAGCTCAACCGGAAGCCATCTCTCCGAGCGCAGCTGGCAAAGGCCGTGAAGCAAGCGGAAATGCAGCCGAAACCTTTGGAAAAAGAGCTGGTCAAAGAAAAGGATCGAGGTGTGCTGCGGTAAACATCAAGAAATTTATTATCCCCAATATTCCCTATGTCCTGTTCGCCTACCTGGGTGGCAAGGCATCCCAAGCCCTTCGTTTGGCGCCCGGAGACGATCTTTCTTCCCGGCTGCTGCATTTAACGGAGGGCTTTTCTGCTGCCTTTACCAATCCTCTGCCCAGCATCCAGCCGGTGGATATCCTCTGGGGCATTGCCTCCGGGGTGTTCCTGTGGCTGGCTGTGGCGATTCGGCGGCAGAATCAGAAGAAGTACCGTCACGGCGTGGAATACGGCAGCGCCCGATGGGGCACACCCGCGGACATAGCCCCCTATATGGACCCGGATTTCTTTCAGAATATTCCAATGACCCAAACAGAGCGAATCACAATGGCAAGCAGACCCAAGGAACCCAAGTACGCCCGGAACAAGAACATTCTGGTCATCGGCGGCTCCGGCAGCGGCAAGACCCGGTTCTTCTGCAAGCCTTCCCTTTTGCAGGCCCACAGCTCCTATGTGGTCACGGACCCAAAAGGTACGCTGCTCCCGGAAATCGGCACCTTCCTGGTACGGAAACAGTACAGAATTAAGTGCCTGAACCTAATCAACTTCCAAAAGTCCATGAAATACAATCCATTATCCTATATCCGCTCGGAAAAAGATATTTTGAAGCTGGTAAACGCCCTGATTATGAACACCAAGGGCGAAGGTGAAAAATCTTCGGAAGATTTCTGGGTCAAGGCGGAACGGCTCTATTACTCCGCGCTCATTGGCTACATTTGGTACGAGGCCCCGGAGGCGGAGCGAAATTTCACAATGCTGTTGGATCTGATCAACGCCAGCGAGGCCCGGGAGAATGATGAGAACTACCAAAGCCCAGTGGATATTCTCTTTGCCAAGCTGGCGGAAAAGGAGCCGGACCATTTTGCTGTGAGGCAGTACCGCAAATTCAAGATGGCGGCGGGCAAGACCTTAAAATCTATTTTAGTGAGCTGCGGCGCGCGCCTGGCTTCCTTTGACATAAAAGAACTCCGGGACCTTATGGAAACGGACGAGCTGGAGCTGGACACCCTGGGCGACGAAAAAACGGCACTGTTTGTGATCCTTTCGGATACGGACAGCACCTTTAATTTCGTAGCCGCTCTGATGTACAGCCAGCTTTTTAATCTGCTCTGTGACAAGGCGGATGACTTCTACGGCGGGCGACTGCCTGTCCATGTCCGTCTGATCTTAGACGAGTTTGCCAATATCGGTCAAATTCCGAACTTTGACAAGCTCATTGCCACCATCCGAAGCCGGGAAATCTCGGCTTCTATTATTTTGCAGTCCCAGAGCCAGCTAAAGACCATTTACAAGGACGCGGCGGATACCATCGCAGGTAACTGCGACAGCACCTTGTTTTTGGGAGGCAAGGAGAAATCCACGCTGAAGGAGATTTCGGAGCTGCTAGGGAAGGAAACCATTGACCTTTCCAACCAGTCTGAAAACCGCGGCAGTCAGGTATCCTATGGCCTCAGTTATCAGAAATTAGGAAAGGAGCTGATGTCCCAGGACGAATTGGCGGTCATGGACGGCGGCAAGTGTATCTATATGCTGCGGGGTGTCCGTCCGTTTCTCTCGGAGAAATACGATCTGACAAAACACCCGAACTATAGGTACACCGCCGACGCCGACCCCAAGAATCTCTTTGATATGGAGCGGTACATGAAGCGGCATCCCAAGGTAAAGCCCACGGATGCCTTTGAGGTGTACGAGATTGACCTATAACCAAAACCAATTTTAGGAGGATATTTTGAATGGCATTTTTCAACAGCGCAGTAGGCGTTCTGCAAACCCTGGTAGTCGCCCTGGGCGCAGGTCTGGGTATCTGGGGCGTTATCAATCTTCTGGAAGGCTACGGCCAGGACAACCCCGCTTCCAATGCTCATGTACGGTAAGGAAGCAAGCAACCGAAAACAAGAGATAGACCGCCA
>USEU01000048.1 GCA_900553805.1 uncultured Eubacteriales bacterium | reverse complement strand
GTGGAGGCGGGCGTCTTGTTCACCTCGCGGAGAATGTCTTCCGTGGAGGGGTTCATCGTCTGACCGCCGGTCACGATCCGGTCGGCACCGAGCGAGCGGAAGAGATCGGCCATGCCGTCTCCGGCGCACACGGCAACGAAGCCGACTTCCTTCTCGGCGGGGGCGATCTCCGGCTCGGCCTCGGCCTCCGGCTGGGCGGGGGCGGCAGGCGCGGCGGCGGGGGTCACGTTGGCGTTCTTGATCCGATCCAGGGCCTGAATGCACTGCTGCATCTGGGTCTGGATCTCGGTAATGCGGGTGGCGGCAGCCTTGCGGGCCTCGGCGACCCGGGCCTTCTCCACAGCCACCAGCGCGTCGGCGCTGGGTCCCTTGGCGGCGGAGGCCACGGGAGCGGAGGCGGCGGCAGCCTGGGCCTGGCGCAGCATCTGCGCGGCCTTGGCCTGGGCATCCTGCATCACCTTCTCGGCGGAGCGCTTGGCGCTCTCCACGGCGTCCCTGGCGGCGGCCTCATTCTTGCGGTATTCTTCCAGCTTGCCGACCAGCACGCGCATCTTGCTCTTGAGCAGGGCGTTTTCCTTATACAGCGTGACATAATCCTCGGTCAGAGGCTCCAGGATCTTGTCCACCTGCTCCATGTCGTAGCCGTGGCGGGTCTGGCTGAAGGAAATTTGGTCAATTTGCTGCGGAGTGATCATGTTGTATCTCCTTTCGGGCTGTATGAAATTCTTTCTCTATCAAATGTAGCTTTCCACTTCCGCCTGGAGGGTCTCCAAGTCGCCCACAATGTCCATGTTATGGGGGCAGAAGAGGTAAGCGGACTGAGCGATCTTCTTCACATCGCCGTCCAGTGCGTACACGCAGCCGGACAGGAAGTCCACCACCCGGCGGGCCATGGCCTTGTCCACATTTTCCATATTGACAATGACGGCCTTGTGGCTGCGCAGATCATCGGCAGCCTTGGAGGTATCGTTGAAGCTGTTGGGGCGGAACAGCACCACTTCCTGCTTGTTGGTGGCGGAAGCGGAGGAATTCATATTCAGCACCTGGCCGCTGAAGCCGCCGGCGGAAACGCCGGTGCCGGAGGCGGCGGGAATGGTGGGCGCGAACCCGAAATCATCCTCCTCAGTCGGCTCATCCGCGGGAGCGGACACCGGTGCGGGAGCGCGGCGGGGGGCAGAGCGGCGGGCGGAACGAGCGGGGCGCTCCTCCGGCTCTTCATATTGATCGACGGCTTCGTCCTCGTCTTCGTCGTAGTCGTCGTAATCGTCCTCGGCATAGGGTTGGGTAAGCTTCTTTACATTATCCCAAAAGCTCATTTTCTTTTTCTCCTCCTGTATGTTCGCATCGCGCAGGATGTCTCATCGCACGTATTGGCGGGCACCGAAAATGGAGGTGCCGACGCGGACCATGGTACTGCCGCAGCGGACGGCGTCCGCATAGTCAGCGGACATTCCCATGGATAAACAGTCCACTGACACATTATCGTATTTTTTCTCCCGTATGTCAACACATAATTGGGACATTTTTTGAAAAAATTTTACATTATCATCCTTATTTTGGGAAATTGGGGGGATTGTCATCAATCCTTTGACACATATGTTCGGATATAGCCCAATTTTTTCCAGCAGGGGCAGGACCTCTTCCTCCGCAAAGCCGGATTTATTCGGCTCTCTTCCGATGTTCACCTCCAGCAGAATGTCCTGGACAAGTCCCTGCTTTGCCGCCTCGGCATTGACGGCCTGCAAAAGGCGCAGGCTGTCCACGCTCTGGATCAGACGGACCCGGCCCACCACCTGGCGGACCTTGTTGGTTTGCAGGTGGCCGATGAAATCCACCGGTGCGCCGTCGTAGGCGTGCTGAGCGCGCTTTGCCGTCAGCTCCTGCACCCGGTTTTCTCCGCAGCAGTCCACCCCGGCGGTAATGGCCCGGCGGACAGCCTCGGCATCGTTCATCTTGGTGGCGGCGCACAGCTGGATCTGCCCCGGCTCCCGCCCGGCCTCCCGGGCCGCGGCAGCGATCTCCGCCCGGATGCGCGTGACATTTTCTTCAATGGACATGGTGTTCCTCTCTTTCTGATCCACGCAAAAAGCGGCGGATTCGTCCGCCGCTTTTTGGAGGGGAGAATTATGCGGTAGCAGCAGCGGCTTTTAACGGCCGGATGGGGGCGAGGGTGGAGATGGCGTGCTTATAGATCATCTGCTGCCGCCCGTCCGTCACCAAAACCACCACAAAGCTGTCGTAGCCCGTGATGATGCCCCGAAGCTGGAAACCGTTCATCAGGAACAGGGTCACCGGCACCTTGTCCCGGCGGACCTCCTTCAAAATGGCATCCTGTAAATTCACTTGTTCTGTCATATGTATACCTTCTTTCTGAATGGTATGCACATGCTATCACAGTTCAGCTGTCGTTTTCCTGCAAAATCCGTCGGGCGGAGGCCAGAATTTCGGCGCTCCCCTCCCCCGGTCCCCGCCGGAGCCAGTGGATGCGCCCATTCCGGCGGAACCAGGTCAGCTGGCGCTTGGCATAGCGGCGGGAGGATTGACGCACCTGGTCGGCGGCGGCCTCCACGGTGCAGCGGCCATCCAGCGCGTCGGTAAATTCCTTGTAGCCGATGGCCTGCATGGCGGTGCATTTTTCCGGGATGCCGGAACGCAGCAGCGCCCGGATCTCCTCCAGCAGTCCCGCCTCCAGCATCACGTCCACCCGGCGGTCGATGCGGCTGTACAGCTCTGCCCGGCTCTCAAAATCCAGCCCCAGCCAGACGGGAGAAAACCGGGGCGGAAGCGCCTGGGTGCGGCGGTTGTGGGCCGTGATGGTCTCGCCGGTTTCCAGGTAGACCTCCATGGCCCGGATGATCCGCTTGCGGTCGGACAGGTGCAGCCGGGCGGCAGCCTCCGGGTCCACCGCCCGCAGGCGGGCAAGGAGCGCCTCCATGCCCTCCCGGTCGGCCTCCCGCTCCAGGCGCTCCCGGACGCCGGTGGAGGGAAAGGGGGCAAAATCATTGCCCCGGATCAGGCTGTCCATATACAGCCCGGTGCCGCCGGCGATGATGGCCGTCTTTCCCCGGCTGACGATATCCTCCACAATGGGCGCGGCGTCGGCGCAGTAGCGGCTGACGGAATAATCCTCCCAGGGCTCCGCCACGTCGATCATATGGTGGGGGATGCCCTGCCGCTCCTCCGGGCTCGGCTTGGCGGTGCCGATGTCCATGCGCTTATACACCTGCATGGAGTCGCAGGACACCACCTCTCCATCCAGCTCCCTTGCCAGGGCCACCGCCAGGGCGGTCTTGCCGGAGGCCGTGGGGCCCGCGATACAGATAATCGGATTCATGGCGGCTCCTTATGTTCTCCTGAACTGCTTTTCCACCTGCTTTTTGCTCAGGGAAACGCAGATGGGGCGGCCATGGGGGCAGTATTTCAGATCCTCCCGCTCCATGACGGCCTTGGCCACGGCGTAAAGCTCCTGCTCGTCCGTGACCCATCCGGCCTTGATGGCGGCCTTGCAGGCGACGGTGTGCAGCAGTTCATCCCGGACGGTATCCTTATGCTCCCGGCGGCCGTTCAGCAGGTCGGCGGCCAGACTCTCCACCGCCTCGGCGGCGTCGTCCGGGCTCAGATCCATGGGGATCTGCCGCAGCAGTACGGTGCTGTCGCCGAATTCCTCCAGCTGGAAGCCCAGCTCCTCCAGCATCGGCCCATTGCTCAGCAGCTCTCCCGCTGCCGTGGGCGTCAGGCGGACCGCCAGGGGCGAAAGCAGGGTCTGGCCGGTGATGGCCTCTTGGTTGGCCTTCAGCTTCTCAAACAGGATCCGCTCGTGGGCGGCGTGCTTGTCGATGAGAAAGGCATCCTCCCCCTGCTCCACCAGGATATAGGTGCGGTACAGCTCTCCCACCAAATGCCAGTCCGGCACAGCAGGCATTTCCAGCTCCTGCTGGACTTCCTCCGGCGCTTTGGGCGTCGGCTCCGATGCCGGTACTTCGGGTACCGGCTCCCGGACTTCGGGCAGCGGGGGCAGTTCCTCCGCCGCAGGCGGCACGGGGGCCGGGTCTGTTTTGCGGGGCGGCAGGGGGATCTCCCCGCCGGGGGTCATCACCGGGGAGCGGAGCACCGCCGTCTGGGGAATGTGCTTGGGCAGCATCGCCGCCGCTGCGGCAGCTGCCTGGGGCTTGGGCTGGGGCGCGTCCGCCATGGCGGCGGAGAAGGTCTTGTATTCCTCCGGGGTCATGGTGCGGAAGAAGCTCTGCCGGGGGGACGCCTGTCGGTGCGCGGCGCTCTGGGGCGCTTCGGCGGGCGCGGCGGTGTGGGGCTTTGCAAACTGCACGGCGGGCCGGTCGGGGGTCTTGTTCAGCGCGGCCAGCACGCCGTAGTGTACGCAGTCGAAAACGCTCTTTTCATTCAGAAATTTGACCTCCGTCTTGGCCGGGTGAACATTCACATCCACCGCGTTGGCCGGAAGCTGCAAATGGAGCACACAGGCGGGGAATTTGCCCACCATCAGCTGATTGCGGTAGGCCTCCTCCAAAGCGGAGATCAGCAGCCGGGATTTTACCGGCCGGTCGTTGACAAAAAAGGTCTGGAAATTCCGGCTGGGCCGGGAATCCGAGGGCTTGGACACATAGCCGGACAGGGTATAGCTGTCCCAGCTGCTCTGAACGGGGGCCATGGCCGCAAATTCCCGGCCATACACGCAGTACACCGCCGCCTGCAAGGAGCCGTCGCCGGGTGTAGAGAGAATGGTTTTGCCGTCGCGCACCATCTGGATGGCTACCTGAGGATGGGCCAGGGCCTGCAGCTGCACCGCCGCCGTGACCCGGCTGCCCTCCACGGAATCGGACTTCATAAATTTCATCCGGGCGGGGGTATTGTAAAACAGGTCGCGGATGATGATGGTGGTGCCGTCGGGACACCCGGCCTCGCTCTGCTGGGTGACCACGCCCCCGTCCAGGTGGAGGCTGGTGCCGGAGATGTCCCCGGTGGGCTTGGTCATCAGGTCGATGCGGCTGACGGAGGCAATGGCAGCCAGGGCCTCACCCCGGAAGCCCATGGTGGAGATCTCACCCAGATCCTCCGCCCGGCGCAGCTTAGAGGTGGCATGGCGCAGGAAGGCGGTTTTGGCGTCCTGGGGCTCCATGCCGCAGCCGTTGTCCGTCACCCGCAGGAAGGTCATGCCGCCGTCGCGCATTTCTACGGTCACCTTGGTCGCTCCCGCGTCCACGGCGTTTTCCAGCAGCTCCTTGACCACGCTGGCCGGACGCTCCACCACCTCACCGGCGGCGATCAGGTTGGCGATATGGGACGGGAGCTGAATAATTGCAGGCATAAAAATCACCTCACGATAAAGGTATCAAAGCATTTGAAAAGCGGTCAGCATTGCCACCGCGTTGATGCAGGCATGGATCAGCATAGAGGTCACGATGCTGCCGGTGGCCTCCATGCCCGCGGCGAGCACGATGCCCGCCGGGATATACTGAACAAAGCACATCAGGAGCCGGGCCGCGGAAAAGCGGCCCACGTACCCGGTCACATGAATGGCGGCAAAGGCGGCGACGGTAATGACATACGCCGCCCCCCTGCCGAACCTGCGGGCGCTGCGGAACACAAGTCCACGGAACAGCAGCTCCTCGCTGACGGGGGCCAGCAGCACCGTGGCGACTGCGGTCAGCACCGGGCTGCTTCTGAGAAAGCCCAGAATGGAATTGTCGTTTACATTGGTAAAATCCGGGTCCACCGCGAAAATGGCCGCGCCCAGCGCCGACGCCGCCAGGTAATAAACACCCAGGCAGGCCGCCACGGTCATAAGCGCCCGGCGGGTCTGCCGCCGGAAAATACGGAGGCTCCCCAGCAGAAAGCGGCGGAAAATAAGAGCCGTGGCGCAGGCGCTCACCAGGTGATACAGGAAATTGATCTTCATCAGTCCCAGCGGGGCCGCCAGGGCCAGAATGACCGACCCCAGAAGCAGGTACTGGATCGCCATCCAGGTCCAGCCGAGGACGGATTCTTTTTTCGTCAGTGTCATCCCAGCATCTTCCTCAGCTTATACAGCTCGTTCATGGCCTCGATGGGGGTCAGGGTCTCCACATTGATGGCACGCAGGGCGGCGGCGATCTGCTGCCGCGCCAGCTCCTCCATGCTCACCTGGTCGTCCTTGGCAGGGGCCGGGAGGCTCACCGGGGCGACCCCGTCCTCCAGCTCCGCCAGAATTTCTCTGGCCCGGGCGACCACGGCGGCGGGCAGCCCGGCAAGCTTTGCGACCTCAATGCCGTAGCTGTCATCGGTGGCGCCAGGGACGATGCGCCGCAGGAAGATCATCTGCTCCCCCCGCTTCTTCACGGCGATGTTATAGTTCTTCACGTTGGGCAGCCGCTCCTCCATGGTGGAAAGCTCATGGTAATGGGTGGCAAACAAGGTCTTTGCCCCCAGCTTCTTGGGATTGGCCGCGTATTCCAGCACGGCCCGGGCAATGGCCATGCCGTCGTAGGTGGAGGTGCCCCGGCCGATCTCGTCCAGGATCAGCAGGCTGCGGCTGGTGGCGTATTTCAATATAGAGGCCACCTCCGCCATCTCCACCATGAAGGTGGACTGCCCGGAGGCCAGGTCGTCGCTGGCACCGATCCGGGTGAACACCCGGTCCACCAGGCCGATGCGGGCGCTGCGGGCCGGGACAAAGGAGCCCATCTGCGCCATCAGCACGATCAGCGCCACCTGACGCATATAGGTGGATTTACCGGCCATGTTGGGGCCGGTGATAATGGCCACCTGATTGTCCGCCGCCCCCAGCTCCGTGCTGTTGGGAACGAACAGGGTGTCCTTCAGCATGGCCTCTACCACAGGGTGGCGGCCGTCGGTAATGGAGATCTCCTGTCCCAGGCTGATCTCCGGGCGGCAGTAGCCCCGCTCCGCGGCCACGGAGGCCAGGGAGCACAGCGCATCCACCGCCGCCACGGCGGTGGCCGTCAGCTGCACCCGCTCCGCTCCCTGGGCAAGGTGATTGCGCAGGCGGGTAAAGATCTCATATTCCAGGGCAGTGAGCCGGTCCTTGGCGGTGAGCACCTGGTTTTCCAGTTCCTTCAGCTCCTGGGTGATGTAGCGCTCACAGTTGGCCAGGGTCTGCTTGCGGATATAGCGGTCCGGCACCTGGTCGATAAAGGATTTGGATACCTCAATATAATAGCCGAACACCCGGTTATAGCCCACCCTCAGGGTGCGGATGCCGGTTTTCTCCCGTTCCTCCGCCTCGATGGAGGCGATGGTGCCGGAGCCACCCTCCATAATGTCGCGCAGCTTATCCGCCTCCGCGTCCGCCCCCCGGCGGATGATGCCGCCCTCCCGGACGGTAAGGGGGGGCTCCTCCACGATGATCTTCTCGATCAGGTGCACATAATCGCCCATGGGGTCGATGCCGTGGTCCAGCTGAGTCAGCATGGGGGCTTTCAGCTTGGCCAACTGCTCCTTTACCTGGGGCAGTGCCCGGAATCCCCGGGCCAGGCCCAGCAGATCCCGGCAGTTGACGGTGCCGGTGACCACCCGGGTGATGACCCGCTCCAGGTCGGTCA
Organism: uncultured Eubacteriales bacterium; assembly: GCA_900553805.1. GTDB lineage: Bacteria > Bacillota > Clostridia > Oscillospirales > Oscillospiraceae > Faecousia. Next base: position 8,296 of record USEU01000048.1, on the reverse strand, counting down.
CCTGCTTCAGCGCCTCCTCCAGCTCGCCGCGGACGATGGGGCTTTGCACCAGCTCCTCCACGGCGGCCTGCCGCCGGGTGATCTCGCCGGCGTCCAGCAGGGGCTTTTCCAGCCAGCCCCGGAGCAGCCGCCCGCCCATGGGGGTGTGGGTCTTGTCCAGCACCCACAGCAGCGTGCCCCGCTTCTCCTTGGAGCGCAGGGTCTCCGTCAGCTCCAGGTTCCGCCGGGCGTCCATGTCCAACTCCATAAATTTGCCACCGGTGTAGTATTGCAGGCGGCGGATGTGGGCCAGGTCGTTCTTTTGAAGGTTCAGCAGGGTTTGCAGCAGCGCGCCGCTGGCAACGGCGGCCAGGGGGTAGGTGGCCAGGCCCAGCTTTTCGATGGGCGCTTTGAAGTGGCTTTGCAGCAGCTGCTCGCAGGCCTCCTGGCGGAACAGCGCTTCCTCCCCCTCGTCCACGCAGCAGCTCAGGCGGTGGTAAAGGGCGTCGTGGATCCCGTCGCAGTCCACATTCTCGCCCCAGCGCAGCACCTCGCTGGGGGAAAACCGCCCCAGCTCCGAGGCCACGGAGGCCGCGTCGGCGCAGGTGGTGGCATAAAACGCGCCGGTGGATACGTCGCAGAAGGCCAGACCGTAGCGGTGATTCTTTCCATAGATGCAGGCCATGTAGTTATTCTTGTTTTCGTCCAGCATGCAGCTTTCCGTCACGGTGCCGGGGGTGACGATGCGGGTGATGTCCCGCTCCACCAGACCCTTGGCCGTGGCCGGGTCCTGCATCTGCTCGCACACGGCCACCTTGTAGCCCTTCTGCACCATGCGGGCAATGTAGGCATCCACGCTGTGATAGGGCACGCCGCACATGGGGGTCTGCTCCTCCTTGGGCTTGCCCCGGTCCCGGGTGGTCAGGGTCAGATCCAGCTCCCGGGCGGCCAACACGGCGTCCTCGTTGAACATTTCATAGAAGTCGCCCAGGCGGAAGAACAGCACGCTGTCTTTGTTTTTCTCTTTCAGCGCCCGGTACTGCTGCTGCATGGGGGTCAGCTCTGTGTCTTTCGCTGCCATTGATGTTCCTCCTTTGGGTCTATTCCGCCAGCGTGCCCACCAGGCTCCAGGTGGTTGCGCCTGTGATCTCGATTTGCCGGAAGGAGCCGATCAGGCTGTCATCTCCGGGGAAGCGCACCAGCCTGCCGCCCTCGGTGCGGGCGGTGAGATTGTCGCCGTCCCGGCCGTCCACCAGGCAGCGCATTACCTTTCCGATGTAGCCCCGGTGGGTCTGCTCGGAGATGGCGTTCTGCACCGCGCACAGCCGGTCGAACCGGCGGTTCTTTTCCGCCTTGGACGTGGGGTCGTCCATGGACGCCGCCGGGGTGCCGGTGCGGGGGGAGAAAATAAAGGTGAACAGGCTGTCGTAGTGCACCTGCTGGATCAGGGACACGGTCTGCTCGAATTCCTCCTCCGTCTCTCCGGGGAAGCCCACGATCACATCGCTGGTCAGCACCAGCTCCGGCATCACGGACTTGGCATAATTCACCTTTTCCAGATACGTTTCCCGGTCGTAATGCCGGTTCATGGCCTTGAGCACCCGGCTGGAGCCGGACTGGAAGGGAAGATGGAGCTGCTTGGCGATCTTGGGATAGCGGGCCATGGTATCAAAGAGTTTCGGGGAGGCGTCCCTGGGGTGGCTGGTCATAAAGCGGACCAGGAACTCACCGGGCAGCTGGGCGATCTGGGCCAGCAGGTCCGCAAAGTCCACGCCCTGCCCCAGGTCCTTGCCGTAGGAATTCACGTTCTGCCCCAGCAGAGTGATCTCCTTGGCTCCGTTTTCGATCAGGCCGCGGCACTCTTCCAGGATGCATTCCGGCCTGCGGCTGCGCTCCCGCCCCCGGACATAGGGGACGATGCAGTAGGTGCAGAAATTGTTGCACCCGTACATGATGGACACCCAGGCCTTCAGCCCGGAATCGCGCACCTGGGGGATGCCCTCGGCGATGGAGCCCGGCTCCTCCTGGACATAGAACACCCGCCCGGGTTTTGTCAGCACATTGTATAGAATTTCCGGGAACTGCCACAGATGATGGGTGGAAAAAACGCCGTCCACATGGGGGTAGCTCTCCTTGACGCGTTTGGACACCTTTTCCTCCCCGGCCATGCAGCCGCACAGGAAGATCTTCTGCCCCGGATGGCGGCGCTTGGTATGGGTCAGCGCCCCCAGATTGCCGAACACCCGCTGCTCGGCATGCTCCCGGATGGCGCAGGTGTTCATGATTACCACATCCGCCCCCTCGGCCTGGGAGCCGATGGCGTAGCCGCACTGGGCCAGATATCCCCGGAGCTTTTCGGAATCCGCCTCATTCTGTTGGCAGCCGTAGGTCTCCACATAGGCGACGGGCGTGATCCCCTGCCGGGCCCAAAGGGCCGCGACGGCATCGCAATAACCGAATTGCGCGTCCAGTTGCTCCTGAGAGATGACGGTGGTTTTTGTATTCATGGCAATTCTCCTGATCCTGATAACTTCTCGACTTTAAATGATACCATTTTTTCCGCCCTTTTTCAAGGAAAACTTTGAAGATCCACGGCGGAAAAGCCCCGCAGCTTTTATGCTGCGGGGCTTGGAGGGAAAAACGGGATTATTCGGCGGTCTCGGCGTCCGCGAAGGTCAGGGTGCCCAGGATCACACCGGCGGTCTCCATGAAGTCGCCGTCGGAGGCGGGCACGAAGGCAAAGACATACACGCCCAGGTCCACGGGGTCCTTCACCACGAAGCAGGTGGCGTCGTGCTCGGCATCCACATAGCCGAGGATGATCTTGTCGGCAGCCTCCAGGGTGAACACATTCTCTTCACCGTAAGCGGCCTTGAAGCCTTCTGCCAGCTCCTCCTCGGAGGCGTCCTTCTCCATCGGGGTGTAGGCGAACTGAATGGTGTGGGTCTGATCCTCGTCGGTCAGGATGTAGTAGATGCCCTGCTCGGCCAGCTCATCGGACACCTCATACTCGGACAGGCTGGTGGGCAGGTAGATGACGAAGTTCTCAAAGTCCACCCACTCGCCCTCAAAGGGAGGCTCGGTCTCGCCCTCGGCTTCCTCCGCATAGGCAAAGGGAACCGCCAGGAGCATTAGCATCGCCAGGAGGATCGCGGTCAGTTTCTTCATTGTTGTTTCCATCCTTTCAAAATTAATGTCTGATTATTATACCACATGTTCACAATTTTGTCAATATTTTTGTTGGCTGGTCACAGCATTGCCGAGCCGCCGGTGACGATCCAGCAGGCCAGGGCGGCGGTGGTGAACGCGCCCACGGCGGCGGTGCCGGTGCGGCGGTAGCAGTAGGTCCCCAGCAGGCTGAATACCAGCACCTGGGGCACAAACACGATCAGCAGCGACATAAAGGGGCCGCCGAAGGTGGAGCCGAACAGGATATCCGCGCCGGGACCGATACCGGCAAAGAACGGGATGTACTCCAGCAGCACGATGAGCAGCAGCCCTCCTGCCATAATGAGGAAGCTGCGCCACCAGCAGCCCAGGAAGCCCCGCAGCCCCGGCAGATACGCCGCGTTGGTGCGCTGCATGGCAAAGACCTTGCCGGTGCTGAGCAGATAAAACAGGGCAAAAATGGGGAAATACACCCAGAACTGCACCAGTCTCGCCTGGGTAAAGGGGCGGAAGAAAGGCCAGATGAACCGCAGGTCCAGGTCAAATTTCCACTGGCACAGGGCATTCACTCCGTATACCAGGCCCACCATGGCGGCGGAGATCACCAGGCATGCCGCATACATGCCGAAATCCACCCGCTCCGGCTTCCGGGCGGAGGAAAGGCCCATATCATGCAGGGTCAGGAACCGGCCCCGCTTCTTGGCGCCGCGGCGGGCAATGCCGTTGGTCAGCAGCATCACCAGGATCAGCAGGGCATACCAGGCCACGAAGCCGTTGCCGATGGTCATGCGGAAAATGCTCTCCGGCAGGGGCAGCAGGCCGTGGCCCAGCTGGGTCATAAAGGGGAAGCTCAGCCCCGCGATCAGAATGGAGATGATCGCTCCGCGCCACCATTTCCCCTTGGAGGCCAGTTCATCCCCGCTGGGCAGAGGCTGGGCCGCGGCCCGCAGCGGCTTCAGGCGCAGCAGCAGCTCCATCAACGGGAGCATGGCGCACAGAGTCAGCAGCATGGCGGCAAAGGTCAGCCATTCCTTTGCCATCGCCACCTGCTCCCGCGCCGGAATGTCCAGGCTCAGGCCGATGGCGTCATGGAGCCAGTCCATGGCGGCGGACAGGCCCTTGGCATTGTGGGTGGTCAGCCGGTGGTTGGTATTCAGCAGCTCCATCCGGCGGGCGGTGCCGTCCTCAAAGCTGCCGAAGGTGGTATCCCAGGCAGCGTGATCCGCGTCGGTGCCCAGGAACTGGGTGCGCAGATCGCTTTTCAGCAGCACGTCGTCCACATTGTTCTGATAATCCCTGAAATAGCTGAATTCATCATATTTTGCCTGCAACAGCAGCACATTGTTGAAATGAATGTTCTCGCTGTCGTAGGCGCTGGGGTAGAACAGCTCGCCGCATTGCAGCACCACCGCCCGGGGGGCGATATCCGACCCGGCGTAGGCCGCTGCCACGCTCCAGCTGCTCCAGGTGCCCATGGAATGCCCGCTGACCGCCAGTCGGCCGCTGTCCACATTGGCAAGCTCCGACAGCAGCCGGTAGGCGTCCACGCCGCCGCAGGAGCTGTCCGTGATCGCATTGCCCTGGCTGTCCCGGCTGTACAGGGGATCAAAGAAGGAGAGGTTGGAGAAATTCATCATCACCCGGTAGCGGATGGGCCCGCCGATGTCCTTTAAGGTGCTGCCGGGCGCGCCGTAGTTCACGCTGAGCTTGTGATCGACATAGCCCCGCTCCCGCAGGCCGATTTGGGTACTGCCGTGGCCGTATTCGTCCAGGGCCAGCACCACCGCGCCCCGGCGGGCCAGCTCGATGGCATAGGCGGCGCAGGTCTCATGGTCATTCTGATAGCCGTGGAGCAGCAGAACGCCGGGGGCCTTCTGCGCCTCGGTGGCAGTCAGCGGCGTATAGAGCTTGTAGGTCAGGCTGCCGCTTTCCGTTTGCAGCACGCCGTCGGTGACGTTTACCGCGCCGCCGCTGCGCTGTAAGCCGTCGGCAAAGGCCATGCACACCAGCGCCCCGCACAGCAGCAGCGCCAGCAGGATCACCCAAAACAGGGGCTTTCGCTTCATTGTTCATCCGTCCTTTCTATCCGTCCGTATTCTCCTCAGGCAATACGAGTATAGCATCCAAAAAGGGGGCTTTCAAGTATTTTCACAAAAGCTGTTGATTTTCTTAAACGTTTTTTGTATAATAATGAACAGAAAATGTGTTAATATCGCTTCGAAACCAATTAAATCAGAACGTGAAAGGAGTCCATCCCCATGATGCACTATTATGCAAGCACCACCCCCGACGTGACCCCCAGTGAGCAGGCCCACAGCGACTTCGTCCGCGCCATTGCCGGCGAATGCATGGTCCTGCTGGAAAATGACGGCACACTGCCCCTGTCCGGGCCCCAGAAGGTCGCCCTGTACGGCAACGGCGCCCGCGCCACCATCAAGGGCGGCACCGGCAGCGGCGAGGTCAACAGCCGTTACAGCGTATCCGTGGAGCAGGGCCTGGAGGAGGCCGGCTTCACCGTGACCACCAAGGACTGGCTGGCCGCTCAGGATCAGGCCGTCCAGGCGGAGATGGGGGCGTACATGGCCACCATCCGTCAGCGGGCAGAAGCCATGGGCGTGCCCGAATTCGTGGTGATGTTCAACGAGCATTTCATTCCCAAGGCTCTGGCCCCCTTCCAGAAGGCCGAGGGCAACCTGGCCATTTACGTTCTGGCCCGGAACTCCGGCGAGGGCAGCGACCGCTACGCCGCCCCCGGCGACTATGAGCTGACACAGGAGGAGACCGATCTGCTCACCGCTCTGGGCAAAAGCTATAAGCATGTGGTGCTGCTGCTGAATCTGGGCGGCATCATCAACGCCGCCGCCCTGAAGGCCATCCCCGGCATCAGCGCCTCCCTGCTGATCTCCCAGAGCGGCAACATGGGCGGACACATCGTGGCCGACGTGCTGCTGGGCAAGTCCATCCCCAGCGGCCGCCTGACGGACACCTGGGCCGCCGACTACATGGATTACCCTTCCTCCCCCACCTTCAGCCACAACAACGGCGACTGGCATGACGAGGAATATACCGACGGCATCTTTGTGGGCTACCGCTACTTTGATACCTTCAACGTCACCCCCGTCTATCCCTTTGGCTACGGCCTGAACTATACGGAGTTCGCCCAGCGGATCCTCTCCGCCTCTGCCGACGAGCACCGGGTATCCGTCACTGTCGAGGTGAAGAACACCGGCGCCCACCCTGGCCGGGAGGTGGTGCAGGTCTACGGCTCCGCCCCCAGGCAGGGCCTGGAGAAGCCCATGCAGGTGCTGTGCGGCTTCGGCAAGACCCGGCTGCTCCAGCCCGCCGAGGCCCAGGCGCTCACCGTCAGCTTCGACCTGACCAATCTGGAAAGCTACGATCCGGCCAAGGCCGCCTATGTGCTGGAGGCGGGCGAGTACATCATCCGCGTCGGCCGTCACAGCCGGGATACCCACATTGCCGCCCTGCTGCGGCTGGACGGCACCGCCGTCACCAAGCAGGTGAAGAACATCTGCCCGCTGGATCGGGAATTTGAGGAGATCTCCAGCGTGGGCGTCACCCCCTGGGCCCCCGCCCACGACCCGGAGGAGCGGGCCAGCGCCAAGGTGATCCCCCTGCGCGCCGCCAAGATCCCCACCGTCACCGTGACCTACGCCGGTGAGCCGGCTCCCCTGGCCCCGGCAGGCACCGACCATGTGATCACCATGGACGAGGTGCGCGGCGGAGCCTACACCATGGAGCAGCTGGTGGCCCAGCTGACCGTGGAGGAAATGGCCGAAATGTGCGTGGGCGCTGCCCGGGACAACGACAGCGTCATCGGCGCGGCCTCCAAGGCCGTCCCCGGCGCGGCGGGCGAGACCAGCATGCACCTGGCCTACCGGGGCGTGCGGGACATGACCAACGCGGACGGCCCTGCCGGTCTGCGCCTGTTCCCCCACTTCCGTACCGACGCCGAGGGCAATGTGATGCCCGGCGCTCAGGCCATCGGCGGCGCTGCCGAGACCTACGGCGAGAAGCAGCCCGGTGAAACGGACTACTATCAGTACTGCACCGCCATTCCCATCGCCTGGCTGCTGGCCAGCTCCTGGGACATGGAGCTGATTGAAAAATGCGGCGACGTGGTGGGCGCGGAGATGGAAGTCTTCGGCGTGCGCGTCTGGCTGGCCCCCGGTATGAACATTCACCGCAACCCCCTGTGCGGCCGGAACTTCGAATACTACTCCGAGGATCCCCTGCTCAGCGGCCTGTGCGCGGCGGCGGACGTGCGGGGCGTGCAGAAGCACCCCGGCGTGGGCACCAGCATCAAGCACTACTTTGCCAACAACCAGGAAGACAACCGCATGTTCTGCAACGCCCACATCAAGGAGCGGGCCATCCGGGAGATCTACCTGCGCAACTTCGGCGTATGCATCCAGGCCTCCCAGCCCATGACCATCATGACCAGCTACAACCTGATCAACGGCGTTCACGGGGCCAACTGCTACGATTCCATCACCTGCTACGCCCGGGAGGAATGCGGCTTCAAGGGCTACGTGATGACCGACTGGTTTACCAGCAACATGAAGGTCGCCACCGCCCTGGCCAAGCCCGACCTGAAGTACCCCTGCGCCTCCAGCCCCCTGTGCGTATACGCGGGCAACGACGTGCAGATGCCCGGCTGCAACGGCAACATCACCGATATCATCGACGCCGTGAAGGACGGGAGCCTGCCCATCGGCTATCTGCAGCGCTGCACCCAGCGCCTGCTGGAGACCGACCTGAAGTGCGCCAGTTTCCCCGACGCCGGTTCCTACATTGCCGGCATGGAGCTGCACGACTTCGTCAGCCAGGAGTAATCCTTCTACAAATCACCAGCAACCGAGCGGCCCAGGCCGCTCGGTTTTGCGATCAGGCGCGCCCGTTGGGGGTCAAGGAAGCACTGAGCCAATCGGCAAAAGGACCGCTGACCAGCCGCAGGCGATCGGTTCAGCGTTTCCTATAAAATATAAACAAATTATGTATATTTGTTTTTCCAGGGGAAAAAGCTTGTTTTTATAGTAGCGGTGTGGTAGACTAAGGCAACACCGCACAATTTGACAAGAAGCCCCAGCCTGGATTTTTGACTCAATTCAAAGTTTGGAAAACGAAGGAA
>USEU01000047.1 GCA_900553805.1 uncultured Eubacteriales bacterium | reverse complement strand
TGCCCTTCAGGCAATTAAAATCTTTTTTAAAGATTTTAATTGGAGTTCAGTATCACTTCTTTTCCTGCCAGGAACACACGCTTGCCCGCGTAGCTGCCGTCGGTGACAATAAAATCGGCGGCCTTGCCCGGCTCGATGGAGCCGACCTCTTTCTGGGCGCGGATGGCGCAGGCAGGATTCCAGGTGGCGGCGCGGACGGCGTCCTCCTCCCGGATGCCCCAGCGGAGCACATTGGTCAGGCATCCCCACAGGTTCGCGGCGGAGCAGGCAATGGTGCCGTCCGCCAGACGGCCCACACCGTCGCGCAGCCAGGCGTCCTGGCCGCCCAGGGCAAACGGGCTGCCCTCCGGCAGGCCGGCGCAGCGGCCGGAATCGGAGATCAGGATCATCCGCTCTCCGCCAAACATGGAGAAGGCCAGCCGCACGGCGGCGGGGTGGATGTGATAGCCGTCGCAGATGATCTCGGCGCGGACGTTGGGGTTCTCCACCGCTGCCGGAATGACGCCGGGGCTGCGGTGGTTGATGCCGGGCATGGCGTTGTACAGGTGGGTCAGATGGGTGGCCCCTGCGTCAAACACAGCCTTGGCATGGTCGTAATCCGAATCCGTATGGGCCACGGATACGGTGCACAGCTTGCTGGCTTTGGCTGTGAACTCCGCCGCGCCGGGCAGCTCGGGAGCCACGTCCACAATGGAGATCAGGCCGCCGCAGCCGTCGTAAAGGGCCTTGAAGCCCTCGAAATCAGGATCTTTCAGATAGTCCGGGTTTTGCGCGCCCCGCTTCTTGTAGGAGAAGTAGGGTCCCTCCATCTGGATGCCCCGCAGAGCCGCGCAGCCCTCCGGCTTTTCCTCCTTCAGCTGCACCGCCGTGGCAAAGGCCTTGGCCAGCACCTCATAGGGCAGGGTCATGGAGGCAGGCGCAAAGGAGGTCACGCCGCAGCGGGCGTAAAAGTCCGCCATCTTTTTCAGGCCGTCATAGTCGCCGTCGGAAAAGTCCGCCCCGGAATTGCCGTGGGTGTGGACATCGATCATGCCGGGGATAACGGTTGCACCCTGCAGATCCACGGCATCATCGGGGACATTTCCCGGCAGGACTGCACCGAAAACGCCGTCCTTCACCTCGAAGGCGCCATGGTGAAACCGAAAATCCGCACCATAAATTCTGGCGTTGGAATAGAACATATCACTCACTCCTTGTCGGCTTTCGCGGGTTCGATCCCGCCGCCGTATTTTTTGAAAACAGGCTCCGATACCAGCGACCAACCAATCACTGTCACCGCCGGAGCAAAAACCAGGCCCAATGGATAATGCGTAACAAACCAGACCGAAGCCCAGCTCAATACCGCGATCATAATGGACGCCAGCATATGGGCAGGCAGAAACTGAATCGCGTTGGCCGTCAGATCCCGAAAACGATAGGCAAAGCGGGACAGCAGCATGCACGACCATGCCGCTGCACTCATGAGAAGCGCCATCAGCACCCGATAGCCACCGGCCATCAGCGCCGCCTGAGTATTCCCGGCAGCCGCCTCATCCAACAGCGCCAGCACATACACACCAAAGAGCAGCAGAATCCCCCAAAGCAGCGTGCTGAGCAGGGAGGTTTTCAGTTCAGCCTTGAACGTGCGGAAAAAGCGGCGGTAGGTGCCCGGCTCCCGGTAGCGGACACCGCAGACGGCAGCGTCATACAGTGCGGCAGTTGCCGCGCCCGTGGTGAGGATCGGCAGGCTGCACAGGCACCACAGCAAACTCAATCCCAGCGTATCAGTAACGACATTGCAGAAATTCCAGACCGGCCCCTCGTAGCGAAAGATAGAGCGGCTCATTTTACAGCAGCCCCGGGATAACTTCTGCCAGCTTATCCGCCAGACAGCGGTGTCCCTTGGCGGTCAGGTGCATTCCGTCTACACGGTTAAATTCCGCGAATTTCTGGGCATCCAGGAAGGAAGCGCCCACCAGCTTGGCAGTCTCCCGCAGGTAACCGGCCAGCTCCTGGGATTTTTCGATGCAGCCCTGACCCATGGGCACACCGCAGGGATTGTCATACATCTCCTTTAGAATGTGAGGCGGGCAGACAATCAGAACCTTCGGCTCCTTCGCCCAGCACATGACGCTCTGGGCCTTGCGCACCAGCCGCTCCATGCCGATGGCAATGCAGGCGGCATTGACCCCCAGGCGCTCCTTGGTGTCATTGGTGCCCAGCATGATAACCAGCAGGTCAACCGGCTCGTGGCTCATGAGGGTGGAATAGAGAACGCTCAGGCCGTCCATTCTCTCGTGGAGGGCATCGGGGAACACGGTGGTACGGCCGGACAGGCCCTCTTCCAGCACCAGGTAATCGTCGCCCAGCTTTTGTTGCAGCAGGCAGGTCCAGCGCTCGGTTTCGTCAAACCGCGCACCGCCGGTGACGGTATCGGTGGGGTCGGCGCAGTAGCCGTGGGTATTGGAATCACCAAAACAGACAATATGCTTTTTCATCTTTTTGTCTCCTTATATGATATGCTTACTTTCTCAGCTCCGGCAGGGATGCTGCAATGGCGGACTGGCCCACCCGGCGGAATTTTTCGTCCGGCAGCGCCACATGAATCACCTTTGCCAGCTCGGGGTATTCGCTTTCCATTACCTTGTTGTAGGTTTCCAGCAGCAGGTCGCCGCCCTTGCCGGACATGACGCGGCCCAGCAGCAGCACATACTCAAAGCCATAGAAATCATAATACAGGGCAAAGCTGTGGGCCAGGTAAGTGCCGATGCTGCGGTAAATGGCAGCGGCGCGGGGGTCGCCCTGCTCCATGAGGCCCTGCACCTTTTTCAGCTTTTCGGCGGGGGACAGGCTCTCGTCCAGCTGGATTCCGGCAGCGGGTGCCAGCTTGATAACGGCATCCTGGGAGAAGTACTTGCAGCCCACGCCGAAGTCCTTGGACCATTCATCCTGCATGGCTGCGGGGGAAGCATCCACCGGGCAGAAGGCCAGCTCGTTGAGCCAGCCGGTGATGCAGCCGTTGCCGTCCACGAAACCGGCGGCCTCGCTGGTGCCCATGGCAATGCCCAGCATATTGTTCTTGCCCAGGCTGATGGCACCGGCCAGGGCGGACACATCGCCGTCATTGGCTACGCTGTAGGGCACGTCGCCGAAGGTATCGGTGATGGCCCGGATGTAAATATCCTTTACCTTCTTGTCGTACAGGTCTTTGGGAACCTTCAAAAACAGGGAGGCGTTCATGGTGCGGTTGTTGATAAACACACCGGCGGAGGACACGCCCACCGCGTCTACTCTGGGCATGTGGGCAGCTGCGGATTTCAGCGCCGCTACAATGCCGTCGTAGTGGTAGTCGGGGTCGGAATTGGTCTTGGGGAACCACACAACCTCTTCGGAGTAAACGGTCTCGCCGTCAATCACGGCGCTGACCTTCCGGTCGGAGCCGCCGGCATCAAAGCCGACACGGCAGCCCTCGAAATGGCCGCCCACCTTCTGGGGGGCATCGTGGTTTTCGGGCACCTTGTCCACCAGCAGAATCTCAAAGGGATGCTCAAAGACGTTTGCCATGTAGTCCCAGTCAAATTCCTGCTTGCCGCCGGCGCAGTAGATGCTGCGCAGATAGTCATAAATCACTTCATCACCGCTGACGTAGATGCGGAAACCGCCCTTCATCCACAGGATGAACTTCACCAGCCGGTCAATGTAGAAACAGTCGGCCTCCTTCATCTCCGGGGTTCCGTGGATGAAGGTGTGGAAGCTGGCCATTTCTCCCTTTGCCCGCTCCACGGCGATGGACACCGGCTTCTTTGCATCGGCCAGGAATGCCTTGTTGAACAGATGTAGGGGGATGAACGCCGGGTCAAGCTCCGGGGTATTCTGAACAGAAATGGTTACTCCAAGAAATTTCATGGTATTTGCACCTCTTTCATGTTAATGGTTGGATAGCTGGATTGTAGCATGAAAATCTTTTTCTGTCACTAGCTTTTTTGAAAATTCTACTTGAAAAATGATTGGGATAATGCTACTATTGAAAATGGTAAAAGAATGCCCCCATTTTTTTGAAGGAGGAAACAATATGAACAAAGAGAACTTACTGCAGGCCCAGCAGTGGACCGAGCAGGAGCTGGAACGCTGCGTCAGCTTCTGGCTGAAAAACGGCATGGACCATGAATACGGCGGCGTCTATACCTGCCTGGATCGCTACGGAAAGGTCTATTCCACCGATAAGAGCGTGTGGATGCAGGGCCGCTGCGGCTGGATCTTTGCGTACCTGTGCCATGTGTACGGCGTGAAGCAGGAATGGCTGGATGCCTCCAAGAGTTGCCTTGACTTCATGGAAAAATACTGCATCAACCGCGCTGCCGGAAACCGGATGTATTTCACTGTGACCAAGGACGGCAAGCCTCTGCGTCAGCGGCGGTACTTCTACTCCGAGGCTTTCTATGCCCTGGCCAACGCGGAATACTACGGCGTCACCGGCGAAAAGGAATATCTGGACCGGGCACGCAGTGCCTGCGAGATGTACTGGAACCTGTGGCACGGAATGCCCGACCCCACCGGCCTGGGCCCCAAGACCATTCCCGAAACCAGAAGCGGCCGCTCCTTTGGTCTGCCCATGATCTTCCTGAACGTTCTGACCGTCATGATGCGGGTGGACGAAGAAAAGAAAGCGCTCTATGAGCAGCGCGCCCAGGGCTGCGTGGATGAGATCTTTAAATACAACTACCATCCCGAGCTGCACTGCATTCTGGAAAATGTCGGCCCCAACGGCGAAGCAAACCTGGACTACACCGAAGGCCGCATTGTCAACCCCGGCCATGACATTGAGGGCGTTTGGTTCATGCTGGAGCATGCAGCCCGCACCGGCGACAAGGAATTGGTTGCCAAGGCCGAGCAGATCTTCAACTGGGCAATCAATGCCGGTTGGGACAAGGAATACGGCGGCCTGCTGTACTTCGTCGATGCCCTGGGCAATCCCCCCGAGGCTTATGAGCACGACATGAAGCTGTGGTGGCCCCACGATGAGATCCTGATCTCCTCCCTGATGCTCTACCGCGACACCGGCAAGGAAGAATACCTGGATTGGTACTTCAAGACCCTTGACTACTGTAAGGCTCACTTCTCCGACCCCGAGTACGGCGAGTGGTACGGCTATCTGCGCCGGGACGGCCTGCCCACCATGCCCAGCACCAAGGGCTCCACCTTCAAGGGTCCCTTCCATCTGCCCCGGATGCTGATCATGACTGACATCATGCTCAAGCAGCTCAACGCCGAAAAATGAGTTCGAAGTCTGCTCATCTTCCCGCGTCAAATGCAGGGGCTCTGCAAGGAGGTGCTCCCGTGGATCCGCAGCCCAGCGTATTTGTTCACATCGGCAGTGAATACTACACCTTCACCGCGTCGGAAAAAAAGCTGGCTGACTATATTTTGTCCGCCCAGAACTGCATCTCCAGAATGTCCATCTCGGAGCTGGCGAGTGCGTGCTCGGTGGCCGATGCTACGGTTTCCCGGTTCTGCAGGAGACTCGGCTACAAAGGCTTCCCGGATTTTAAGATCGCCATCGCCAACGCCTCCGTCGGCCGCCTGGAGGGCAATCCCCTCTCCGGCGAGATCACCCAGGAGGATGACCTGGAAACCATCAGCCTGAAGCTGCTCAACGCCAGCACCACCGCCATGACCCAGACCCGGGAAGTGCTGAGCCTGGAAGCGGTGGCCGAAGCCGCCTCCGTCCTGCGCAGCAGCCGGAATGTTTACTGCATGGGTCAGGGCGGCTCCATGCTGATCGCGGCAGAGGCGGCCCACCTGTTTTCTACCATCAGCAGCAAATTCCGGCCTGTCGGTGATTCGCACATGCAGGCCATGATGGCAGTGATGATGGAGCCGACGGATGCGGTGCTGTTCTTTTCCTATTCCGGCTCCACCCTTGCCATGCTGGACACGCTGAAATCCGTCCGGGAGCGAGGGGCAAAGGTGATCCTTGTCACTCGGTTCCCCAATTCTCCCGGCGCAGCTTTGGCGGACATTGTGCTGCAGTGCGGTGCCAATGAAAACCCCCTGCAAAGCGGATCCATCCCGGCCAGGATCGCCCAGATGTACCTGACGGATGTCCTGTTCTCGGAGTACACCCGAAAAAATCTGGAAAACGCCAAGGAATGTCGCAACCGCATTGCTCAGGCCCTGTCTGCAAAGCATATCTAAGGAACCTCTGAATAAATCGTCTGCGGCTGTGAGCGGATCTTTTCCGTCTACTCTTCGGTACCTCGATTGGTCGTAAAATCTCTCGCTCACAGCTCTTGCCGATTTCATCAGAACTTCCCTAACTTTCACCCTCTCTGGATCCCGGAAGGTTTCAGAGAGGGGATTTTCATGTTTTTTCTGTTTTGAAAATCCATTTTCATTAAGTTTGCGAAACTTTGCAAAACTCATTGTGAATACTTCCCAAATCCGGCGGGATATTTTTCGGATCGTGGCCGCTCATTTTTGTGTGAATTGCCAAAATTTTCTTAAAAATCATGTTTTGAAAATTATTTTCATGTCCTGTCCTTGACTTTTCTGTACACTCTGGCTAAGATAGAGACAAGTGAGGACGCGTGAATTACACGAATCCAACAAAATATTTTTGCTAGGAGGATACTTATGAAAAAACTGCTCGCTATCCTGCTGTCCGTCGCCATGGTGATGAGCCTGTGTGTTTTCACCGCCAGTGCTGCCGACGTGACCGAAATCTCCCTGTGGACCTACCCCATCGGCAAGTGGGTGGACGAAGCCACCGTCTCCGACCTGCTGGCTGACTTCCACGCTGCCCATCCCGAAATCAAGGTCAATGTGGAATACCTGGACTACACCAACGGTGACGACAAGGTGAACACCGCCATCGAAGGCAAGCAGGCTCCCGACATCATCATGGAAGGCCCCGAGCGTCTGATCGCCAACTGGGGCGCCAAGGGTCTGATGGTTGACCTGGCTGACCTGGTTCCCGAAGGCACCTACTCCAGCGTTGTTGACTCCTGCACCAGCGCCAACGGCGAAGTGTACGAGATGCCCGTGTGCATGATCGCTCACTGCATGGCCATCAACCGGGACGTGTTCGCCGAGGCCGATGCTCTGCAGTACCTGAACGAAGAGACCCACACCTGGAACTCCGTTGATGACTTCTTCAAGGCTGTTCAGGCTGTCTACGATGCCGGCTACGAGTATGTTGGCTGCATCTACTGCGGCGGCCAGGGCGGCGACCAGGGCACCCGCGCTCTGGTGACCAACGTCGGCGGCGGCACCTATGCCAACGCTGAGCACACCGCTTACACCTACGCTTCCACCGAGAACGCCACCGGCCTGTCCCGTCTGTACAACCAGCAGGGCATCAACTTCGACCCCTCCATCGTCGCTGGCGACGAAATCCAGAACTTTGTCAACGGCACCTTCCAGATGGCTTTCTGCTGGAACATCGGCGCTGAAATCAACAATGCCGACGCTCTGAGCTTCGACGTTCTGCCCATGGCCTTCCCCTCCGACACCACTCCCTCCCTGCAGGGCGGCATCTGGGGCTTCGGCGTGTTCAACAACGGCGACGAGGCTAAGATTGAGGCTGCCAAGACCTTCATCAAGTTCATGACCCAGGACAACGACCAGTACGCCAAGGCTGTTACCGCTACTTCCTTCGCTCCTGTCCGTGACCTGGAAGGCTTCGCTCCCAACGAGTACTTTGCTGAGTACTCCCTGCTGAGCCCCCTGATGGGTGACTACTACCAGATCACCCTGGGCTGGACCACTGCCCGTACCGAGTGGTGGAATATGCTTCAGCGCGTGATGGACACCGACGGCTCCGTGGACGCCATCCTGGCTGAGATGACTGCCGCTCAGGACGCTTCCAACGCAGCTGCCAAGTAATCCAAACCTACTACGCCCCCTTCCCTGGGTAGGGGAGGGGGCGTTCCCATTCCCACCACAAGGCAGCAGGCGGTACGGCTGAAAAAGCGGCCCAGCCGCAGCGCCTGTTGCCTTGGTACGCCGAAATTCGAGAGGAGGATACTCCATTGCCTGAAAAAACCATTTCCGTAAGCAAGAAAACCCACCGGCTGGTGGTGCAGGAAAACATTGCCGGTTATCTGTTCATGCTTCCTTTCCTGCTTTTCTTCGTAGGCTTCGTGGTATACCCCATGTTCATGTGCATCTACACCAGCTTCTTCGATGCCACCATGAACCGGGACGACATCTTTGTCGGCTTCCAGAACTACGTTGACCTGTTTAACGACCCGGTGTTCTGGACGGCACTGAAAAACACCCTGATTATCGTTGTGGTGTCCGTGCCTGTTACCTGCGCCTTCTCCCTGTGGATTGCAACCCTCATCAGCAAGATGCACGTAACCGCCACCTCCGCTTTCCGCTGCATTTTCTATCTGCCCGTTGTCACCGGCTCCGTGGCCGTTACCATGGTCTGGAAGTGGATGTTCAATAACTACTACGGCATCCTCAACTATCTGGGCAAGGGCGTTGGTCTGCTGGACAAGAACATCAACTGGCTGGGTGATCCCAAGTACGCCCTGGGCTGCATTATCCTGATTCTGCTGACCACCTCTGTGGGGCAGCCCATTGTGCTGTATGTATCCGCTCTGGATAACGTGGACAAATCCCTGGTAGAGGCCGCCCATGTGGACGGTGCCACCGAGACCCAGGCCTTCTGGAAAATCAAGTGGCCGCAGATGATGCCCACCACCCTGTACATCCTGGTGATTACCACCATCAACTCCTTCCAGTGCTTCGCACTGATTCAGCTGTTGACCTCCGGCGGCCCCAAGAACAGCACCATGACCATCATGTACTACATCTATTATAACGCCTTCAAGCAGTACAAGTATGGCTACGGCAACGCCATGGGCGTGATTCTGGCAATCATCATTGCAATTCTTTCCGCTGTCCAGTTCCGCATGGGCAAAGAAAAGTAAGGAGGGAACGAAATATGGCTACTACAAATCCAATTGAAAAAAGAAAGCGCAATAAGCGGGCCGCTTCCATCGCCTCCTGGATCATTGTGTGCATCTTTGCCCTCCTGTTCACCTTCCCCCTGTACTGGATTATCACCGGCTCCTTCAAGGTGAAGAAAGAAATCATCTCCTCCACCCCGGTTTGGATTCCCAGTAAGTGGGTGCTGGACAACTACCAGAACCTGATGGGCAAGCGCTCCGCTCCCCTGTTCGAGCTGTTCGGCATCGCCGGTTCCACCGGCCCGGCTGCCATCCGCTGGCTGGTGAACACCGTGTTCATGGCCGTGGTGTCCATGCTGCTGACCTGCCTCACCGCCGCCATGGCTGGCTACGCGCTGGCAAAGAAGCGCTTCTACGGCAGAACCCTTATCTTCACCCTGATTGTCTGCGCCATGGCCCTGCCCAAGCAGGTTATCCTCATTCCGCTGCTGCGTGAAATGTCCGCCCTGCACCTGTACGACACCATCTGGGCGGTTATCTTCCCCATTGTGGGCTGGCCCTTCGGCGTGTTCCTGCTGAAGCAGTTTGCAGAGGGCATCCCCACCGAAATGACGGAAGCCTGCCGTATTGACGGCGCCAGCGAGTGGAGAACCTTCACCGATGTGATGTTCCCTATGATTAAGCCCGGTGTGGGTGCCTGCGCCATCTTCACCTTCATCAACTCCTGGAACGACTACTTCATGCAGCTGATTATGCTGACCTCCACCAAGAACCTGACCATCTCCCTGGGTATTGCCACCATGCAGGGCGAAAACTCCATCGACTTCGGTCTTCTGATGGCTGGCTGTGCCCTGGCATCCGTGCCCATCATCATTGTGTTCCTGGTGTTCCAGAAGTACTTCACCAAGGGCATCACCATGGGTGCCGTGAAGGGCTGATTCACCTTCCTGTCCCCTGCTTTACTTTCCTACAGGGAGTGATAACATGATCGTCGCCAAGCTCAGCAATAAAGCTGAGTATTACGGGATCCATCCGGAGCTGGACAAGGCGCTGGATTGCCTGACGCCGGAATTTTTGGAGCAGGCAGCCACGGAAAAGACACTGCTGGATGGAGAAAACCTGTTTGTAACCAAATTTCACCTGGAAACCGTACCTGAGGAACAGACTTTCTTCGAGGCACACAGGCAATATCTGGACATTCAAATCGTCACCGAAGGCATGGAACGGGTGGAGATCGCGCACCCTGACACTCTGACGCTTACCGAGCACCGGGGCGACTTCTATGGCTACACCGGCCAGGGTGAACAGACTGTCATTCTGAAACCGGGCAATTTTCTGATCGTCTTCCCCGGAGATGCACACCGTCTGAAGCTCCCCGTGGGAGCAAGCGGGCAGGCATTTGCCCGTGTCGTGTTCAAAATCAAAGTTTTCGACTGATAAAGGAGCATAAAAATGAAAGATTACAGTAAATACGCAGGCATTATCCCCGCCTTTTACGCTTGCTATGACGAAAAGGGCGACATCTCCCCCAAGGCTGTGCGGGAACTCACCGAATACTATATTGGCAAAGGCGTGAAAGGTCTGTATGTAGGCGGCTCCTCCGGCGAGTGCATCTATCAGAGCGTGGCCGAGCGGAAGCTGCTGCTGGAAAACGTGATGGCTGTGGCCAAGGGCAAGCTGACTATCATTGCCCATGTGGCCTGCAACAACACCAGAGATTCCATGGAGCTGGCTGCCCATGCCGAGAGCCTGGGTGTGGACGCCATTGCCTCTATTCCCCCGATCTACTTCCGCCTGCCGGATGCTGCCATCGCGAAATACTGGAACGACATCTCCTCTGCCGCTCCCAACACCGACTTCGTCATTTACAACATTCCCCAGCTGGCAGGCGTTGCCCTGAACCCCGGTCTGCTGGCAACCATGCTGGAAAATCCCCGCTGCATCGGCGTGAAGAACTCCAGTATGCCCGTGGAGGACATTGAAAAATGGATCTCCGGCGGTGCCATCGCCTTCAACGGCCCGGATGAGCAGCTGCTCAGCGGCATCGTGGCCGGTGCAACCGGCGGCATCGGCGGCACCTACGGCGCCATGCCCGAGGTGTATTTGAAGATTTTCGAGCTGGCAACCAAGGGCGAGAATCTGGCACTGGCCAGAGAGCTTCAGCTGGCAGCCAACCAGATCATCTATAAGATGTGCTCCGGCAAGGGCAACATGTACGCCATGATCAAGGAGATCCTCCGTCTGTCCGGCGGCCCTGACATCGGCGGCGTCCGCGCTCCCCTGCTGAACCTGACCGAAGACGACAAAGAGATTGCCAAGGAGTGCGTCAGGATGATTGCCGAAGCAAAGGCAAAAATTGCTTAAGCAAGCTCAAAAAGCTGCCGGAAAACCGGCAGCTTTTTGGCTATGATTTTCTTGTCCGGTGTATCAACCTCCCGGAAGTACACATCATCGGTGGTGGGGAGAATATTCCGGACAATGGAGTGCACACATCCCCATATCTGACGGAAACCGCCGCAATTACCTCTTGGAGCGGGAAAAAACAGCGCAAGGCGCTGCATGTCTTCCAATTGATTCACACCTTTGTCTGTAAAGATCTTACGCCCATATAATACGAAAAGGGGCCGCGCGGGAAAAGATTTGCAAAAAGGGACGCAATTCCGTACATGAAGCGGAATGCGTCCCTTCGCCTTATTCTTCTATGCCCAGGTACTGCCTGATCTTTGGCAGCGCGATGGTGGCGTCGCACCGGCCCAGCAGGTACAGCGCGCCCAGCTTCTCCATATCCCCCTCCAGCGTGGAGACGGTGATGGAGCCGGAGGGGCAAAGCATCAGGAGCCTGCCCTCGCTTTGCAGCTGCTCCAGCTCGTCGCAGGCGGTGTTGTATTGCAGCGCCTGGGTGTTCAGCCGCTCCACCAGCTTGGGATAATTCCGATAGAACCGCTCGGACAGCTCCATGAACCGCTTGCCCTCCTGGGGGCGGCGGAAATAGGCCGGACGGGTGCGGATGACCAGGATCTTTTCAAAGCCGTTGTCCATAGCCCAGCGGTAGGGTACCTTTACCACGCACCCGCCGTCCAGGCAGAGGGTGCCGTCCACGTCCACCATATCCGCCGCAAAGGGCATGGAGGCGCTGGCCTGGATCGCCTTGCGGAAATCCTTGGTCACGCCCTTTTCGCAATAGATGACCTCACCCTTTTCGCAGTCGGTGACCGTGACCAGAAAGCGGCGGTCGGGACTCTCGTACCGCTCCCGGTTGAAGGGAAGCTCCTGCTCAATTTCGTCCAGCAGAAAATCAAAGCCAACCACGCCCCGGTTCCGTGCCAGGCTGCCGGGACCGATGTAGCGGCGGTCGTGCCGGTAGCCCAGGTTGATCTTGGCGGAGCGGCCGATCTCTCCGGCCACATAGTTATAGCCGTTCAGCGCGCCCGCCGAGGTGCCAATGGTGGTTTGCAGATTGATGCCGTTTTCCATCAGCACATCCAGCACGCCGGAGGTATAGCAGCCCCGGAAGGAGCCGCCCTCCAGCACGATACAGCCGGGTACGATCCCCTCCGGCGCCTGGGCCAGGCAAATGGTATCGTAGCCGGACCAGGTTTTCTTCTTCTTATCGTCCATCAGCTTCACGGCTTCGTCGATCAGCCTATCCGTCTCTGATTTGATCCCGCTGATCACCGCCTGCCCCCCGCGGACGACCTGTTCTGTCAGCTTGCCAAGCTCCTCTTTCAAATGGATGCTCCTTTCTCATCTGGCTTTTTTTATTTAATTATATTCGCTTTTCGGAAAAAAATCAACGGTGGAATTGCCCGTTTGCCGCTTCACAGCGTCCGCTCGTAACAAACCTCCACCGCCCCCAGGCCGAGCTGCGTTCTGCCGTTGGGTGAAAAGCCGTTCGCCTCATAAAAGCGCCTGGCTCTGGCATTTTTCTCGAACACCCAGAGCATGATTTTTTCGTAGCCCGCAGCTGCCGCGTCCCGCAGGACGGCCTCCATCATCTTGCTCCCGTAGCCCATCCGCCAGCGGTTTTGCAGGCTGTGGATGCAGATCAGCTCTGCATAGCCGGGCATGTCCTTCTCCCGGGTGGCATCCCACCATGCGATGCAGTGCGGGCTGCCCTCCACCCGGAGCAGATAGCCGTTGCCGATCCCGGCCTCCAGCAGGCGGCGGTACATGGCCGTCGCCCGATCCAGCTGGGTGCACTTTTGCAGGGTCTGCTCGTCCAGGATTTCACGGAATCCGGCCTTCCAGCTCTCCGTTTGAATATAGGCCAGTGTTCCCTCGTCTCCTAATTTGGCCCGCTCTATGGTGTATTCCATCTTCTTCCTTTCCTCACAGCCTCAGCGCCGCGATTACCTCCTCGCCGTCCGTTTCTCCCGTTTCCGCAAACCCAAAGGAACGGTACAGCCGCCGGGCCGCCTCATTCTCCGGCTCATAGGACAACCAGCAGCACTCCGCCGGGCCGCAGGGATATGTCCTGATGAATTTCAGCGCCAGCCGGAGGGCTTCCCGCCCATAGCCCCTGCCCTGAAAGCCCTGGTCGATCATCAGCCGCCAGAGGTTATAATTGCCCCTGGCAATGGCCGGCGCATCCTCCCAGTCATCATCCGCGTCATAGCCCACCATCAAGAAGCCGACGGGTGTGTCATCCGCATAGACCCCGAAAGGAAACGCATGCCCATTCGCCGTTAGGGCAATATACGCCTCAATAATGCTGATATCGTTGCCCGCCACGAAGCCTTCCTGCTCCCCGGACACACGCAGCTTCAGAATATCCCATATATTCTTCCCGTTTACCTTCTCCAGCCTGAGCATGGTTATCCCCCTGACAGTAAAAAACGCCACCGTAATTCTCCCGAAATTACGGTGGCATCATGGTGCCGGTGACCGGACTCGAACCGGTACGCTGTCGCCAGCGGTGGATTTTGAGTCCACTACGTCTACCATTCCATCACACCGGCATTTACCCGTATACTATATCATATTGGCGGGTAAATTGCAAGAAAAAAGTTTCCCGATCGGGCCGCGCAGCGCCGCCGGGAGATCCATTTGGTGCATCTTAAGAAAAACACAAGGTTTGCACTTTTATGTATTGCTTGACAGAAAGTGGGGGCTGGACTATAATGGATAAAGCAAAGTCCCCCTTTGCTGGGGAAGGACATAGAATTTGGAGGATAAACCATGAAAAAAGGACTGTTTGTGGCGCTGATCCTGGTGCTGATTGCCGCTTTTGCGGCCAGCGGCCTGTATCTTGCCGCCTATTTTACCGACAGCGCCAAGCAGCAGAATGCGGACGACAAGCGCGCCGAGCTGGTGAATTCCACCCGGAATGAATACTCCGCCACCGAAGAGGCCACTGGAGAGGCCACCGTCAGCCCCTACGGCGTTCCCGGCAGCTATGGCCACGAGGACGAGTATTATACCCCCGATGTGATCGACGAGCCGGAAAACGTGCCCACCAAGCCGGAATTGCAGAGCGGCAGCGATTTCCTGCCCTGGTATCAGGAGCTGCATGACCAGAACTCCGATATGGTTGGCTGGCTTCAGATCGAGAATTCCAAGATCAACTACCCCGTGATGCAGACCTCTATGGACAATGCCAACTTCTACCTGTACAAGGATTTTGACAAGAACGACTCCGTCCGCGGCAGCATCTACGCCGCCGAAATCTGCGACGTGTTTGAGCCCAGCGACAACATCACCCTGTTCGGCCACAACATGAAGGACGGCAGCATGTTCGCCTACCTGGGCAACTACTATGAGAAGTCCGCCTGGGAAAATAACCCTCTGATCTTCTTCGATACCTTGACGGAATCCCATGTCTATAAGATCTTTGCCGTGTTCAAGACCTCCGGCACCGACAATGTGGGCTTTGCCTATCATCAGATGGCCGACGCCAAGGACGAAGCCGAGTTCAACCAGTTCGTCGCCACCTGCAAGGAGCTGGCTTTCTACGATACCGGCATCACCCCCGTATACGGCGACAAGCTGCTGTGCCTGTCCACCTGCGAATATACCATTGACAATGGCCGCTTCGTCGTTGCTGCCGTCCGCATTACCTGATCGCGTTCCCTTGCTTTCTTTCGGGGCTGCATACGCAGCCCCCTTTTCGTTCAGGGGTTCACGGATTGTTCTTGTTTCGTCTATTTACTTTTCCCGCCGGGAATGGTAGAATAGAGTGAGCTTAATCCCACCTAAAACCGCTTTTTTACCGACCGCAGCCGGATTCGGCTCTCGGAAGGAGGATATGCTTTGCGTCGATTTATTGAAGAACTGAAGGATTTCCCGAAGAAGGGCGACTGGGTCCTGCTGATCCTGTGCCTGGTCACCTCCGGCTACGGCGGCATCATGGTCGCCAGCGCCACCAACGCCGCCAAATTCGGCAGCAACACCAAATACATTCTCATTCAGCTGGTGGCCACCATGCTGGGCGTACTGATGTACGCCGTGGTCTCCTCCATCGATGTGGACTTCATGTCGGAGCACCGGGGCGTTCTGGTGGCGTTCAACGTGATCATGCTTCTGCTGCTGATCCCCTTTGGCGATGACCACAGCACCGGCAATAAGAGCTGGCTGACCATCCCGCTGGTGCCCGTGAGCATCCAGCCCGCTGAGATCTGCAAGATCGCGTTCATTATCATCTTGGCATCGGTGATGTCATCCCACCAAAACGATATTTCAAGCATCCCATCGGTGCTGCACATTCTGTTCCACCTGGGCCTGGTGGTAGGCCTGAACATGGTGCTGTCCGGCGACGCGGGCGTGTCGCTGATCTTCGTGTTTATCTTCATCGGCATGGCCTTTGCGGGAGGCATCAGTCTATGGTGGTTCCTTGCGGGCCTTGCGGGGATCGGTGTGGGCATACCGATCCTATGGCCGCATTTGGGCACCTATCAGCAGGAGCGCATCCGCGTCCTGATCGACCCGGAATTTGACAAGATGGGCATCAGCGCCCGCTACCACAGCAAGATCAACCTGCAGTCCCTCACCGGCGGCGGCCTGACGGGCCAGGGCCTGTTCAACGGCACCCGTACCCAGGACGGCAACCTGTTCGCCCAGCATACGGACTACATCTTCTCCTCCATGGGTGAGGAGCTGGGCTTCTTCGGTTGCCTGGGCGTGATTCTGCTGGAGTTTGCCATCATCGCCCGGTGCATCCAGGTCGGTTCCCGCTGCCCGGACTATATGCGCCGCCTGATCTGCTACGGTGCGGCCTCCGCCATGATGTTCCAGGTGCTGATCAACGTGGGCATGTGCATCGGCGTTATGCCCGTTATCGGCCTGACCCTGCCGCTGATCAGCTACGGCGGCTCCTCCGTGGTCACCATCTACGCCACCATGGGATTAGTCTCCGGCTCCTACGCCCGACCACAATCCCTCAGCCACGAACGATATATCCAGCCCTACCGGGGCTACAACGTATAAATACAGCCAGTAGTGAAAATGGGTGCGCCTGCAAATGTCATTGCAGGCGCACCCATTGTTTATGGCAACACCGCACAATTTGGCAAGAAGCCCCAGCCCGGATTTTTGGCTCAATTCGAAGTTTGGAAAACGAAGGAATACTGTATGTACCCGCAAGGGGTATGCCGCATCCG
>USEU01000046.1 GCA_900553805.1 uncultured Eubacteriales bacterium | reverse complement strand
TGTCTTTACGTTATTCAATTTACAAGGTACAGAGCCGTTCACTCACTGTGAACTTCCTCAGTCTAGCACACCTTCCACTTTTTGTCAAGCTCTTTTTTAACTTTTCTTTAAGTTTCTGTGTCTATCCCGCTCTTCTGACCCGCTTCCGCGGACAGCTTCGCTATATTATCACTCCTTCCCCCTTTTGTCAAGCTCATTTTACTCCGTTTCGAAGTTTTTCCCTCATCGACCACAGAGTGGGGATCACTGCCCACAAAGTGAGCTCGAGAATGACAAAGATCTCCGGGCGGAAGCGGACGCCAAGGGCATAGATCCCATAGGCAAGCACACCCAAAAAAGGGATGCGGTTGTCCTTTTCTTCCTTTTCCTTGACGCTGTCCAGCACATAGCAGATCGAGGCAAACCAGCCGGCTGTGAGCGCGCAGGCGGCCAGGCTCTCCAAATGCTCTGTGACACCCGCCAGGGACAGTCCCCGGCTGTATGCATACAGCGACGCAGTGCCCGCTGTGATGAATGCAGCTGCAGCGGCAATCAATCCATTGGGGAAAACGTGCCAGGTTTTTCCCTTACGTCCCAGCAGCGGCAAAAGCAGCGCTGCGGCCAGCGCCATACTGGGCAGCTCCGCACGGGGGCGAAGCTGTGACCAGCGGAGCTGAAGCAGCCCTGAAATCGCCAGGAGCAGGAAAATCAGGTAAACACCGTAGCGCAGTACGCTTGCCGCGCGGACGGCGCTGCCCCGCCACACCGCATACACTGCCAGCAGCACCAGCACGCCCGGCACCGCATATGCCGCGCCGCGTCCCGGCCAGCAGTCATGGGTCCAATTCAGCAGGCCGCTCAGCAGCAAGACTGCCGCAATGCTGCGCAGATCATTCAGCCATTGCAGGTTTGGGTCTGCCAGGGCGCTGATCCAGGTACATACCAGCACCGACGCCAGCGCAAGGATCAGGGTAGGCAGCCAGTTTTTCCCCGCGGCCGCTTCTGCCGCCGGGACTGTGAGCGCTAAAAGCTGAAAGGGGCGATATGCTTTTTCATCCTTCAAGGATCAGTCGTCCCTCCATTGCATGAATATTTTGCAGCCGCGTTTCCGCCGTGATCTCGGACAGCCTGGCCTGCGGCGGATGGGTCTTCAGGAAATCTGCCAGCTGCTCCCCATCCACCTGCTCATCCGCAGTGCAGGTTCTGACACCGGGACGCAGCAGCTGCTGAAGCTCCGGGATCATCGGCTCCACCTCTCCGCAGAGAACCAGGTATGATGCTGTATCCAGAAAAAAATGCCCCGGGGTGGTCTCCCGCAGTTCCCGAAGGGCAAGGGACAGGGTCTCCCCGGTTCCGAGCTGACCGGTGTCCGTTTTGACAGTAACCAGCTTTTCTCCCCGGTCTACCAGCAAAACGGATACCGGGTGCAGCTGCCCCAGTTCTGTTCCCGGTGAGGGCAAGGCGGCAAACGCAAGCACAATTGTCGCTGCCAGAAGCAGTTTTTTCAACGCTGCCGCCTCCGGTCACATGGATTCATTCTGATTTTTCGAAAAATCTGTTCCTTCATCCGCGGGCGCAGGATCTCATTTCCCTCATCGGTTTGGAACGGAGATAGGAATGGAAGCCCCAGGCTTTGCAGGCCGCCCAGATGAATGGTCAGTGCGATCAATCCGCAGGTCACGCCAAACAATCCGGCAGATGCCCCCAGAACAGCCAGCCCAAACCGCCACACCCGGATCCCCTCGGCCAGGTCCCGGTTGGGCAGGACGAAGCCGCAGGTGCCTGCCAGGCTGACCACGATCAGCGCCGCAGGGGAAATAAAGCCAGCCTCCACCGCAGCCGTGCCTACCACGATCCCGCCCACGGTGGAAACGGACTGTCCCACCGCCTGGGGAAGATGAATGCCGCTCTCCTGCAACAGTTCAAAGGCGATCAGCAGGCTGAGCACCTCCAGTGCCGACGGAAAGGGCACATCCTTTTTGCTTTCGATCATGGCCCGTAAAAGGGGCAGCGGGATCATTTGCTGATGAAATACCGTCAGCGCGACATAAAAGCCGGGGAGCAGCAAGCTGAGCAGCATTGCCCCATAGCGCAGAAATCGGATACAAGAGGCGGTGATATAGTCCCGGCTCAGATCCTCCGGGCTTTCCATCAGGCAGCCCAAATCCACCGGGGCCAGATAGCCCAGGGGCAATCCATCCACCAGCAGGCCCACCCGGCCGTCCAGCAGACCCAGGCAGAAGGTATCTGCCCGTTCGGTGTATTGCAGCAGAGGGAACGCAGTGGCGCGGGAGCCGGTGACATGTTCCTCCACCGCCCCGGGGGTGAGAAAGCCGTCCACATCTATGGAAGCAAGGCGCTGCTTCATCCGCTCCACCAAGGTTGGAGATGTAATTCCCTCCACCCAGGCAACTGTCACATTGGTCAGGCTCCTGCGGCCCACCCGGGACTCGTCCAGGCGCAGGGCCGGGGTGCGCAGGTGGCGGCGCAGAAGGCTCGTATTGGTGCGGACGGTCTCCGTAAAGGCATCCTTGGGGCCTTTGACGGTGTTTTCCACCTCCGGGGCGGACAGGCCGCGTTTTTCGCCGGTTTTGACCTCGAAGGCCAGCGCGCCGGAGCCCGGAAACAGAATCACGCAGAAGCCGTTGACCAACTTCAGCGCCACGTCGTCCAGATCCTTGCATTCGTCCGCCACACTGTTATAGATCTCCCCCCGCAGGGCGTTGTCGTAGAGCAGCTGCATGGTTTCGCCGGTGAGGTGATCGGTCAGGGGCTTGAACACATATTCCGAGGTATCCGCCCCGGAGGTCAGGCCGTCGATCGCGTAGGCATAGAGCGTAAAGCCATTGCACGATAGCTCCCGGGTCACAAAATCCCCGGCGTTTCCAAAAAGTGCCCGGATCTCCTTGTCCGTGAGAAACTGAGACATAGGCGGCTCCTTTCACTGATTTGATCGCCACCATTATTCCCTGTTTTTTCCGGGAGTATACGAAAGGATTGCATTTTGCGCCATTCAATGCTATATTGTAAGAACATGACAATGATTTTGGAGGGAAGCGCTGTGAGCGGCGTTGGAAAAATTGAAAAGAAGGCGGGAAACCGGTTTTTAAGCTACTATGAGCTGGAAGCCATCCACCGGGACGGGAGCACCTCGCCCTATTACATGGCCTCCCGGAATCCTGACACGGCGGCATTGACTGCCGTGACCCATCAGAATCGCCCCAACGGGGTGTCCATTTACAGTCTGCTGGGGGAGAAGGTCGTACTGGTGCGTCAGTACCGCTATCCTGTTGGCGGATATGTATATGAATTTCCCGCCGGGCTGGTGGAGCCGGGGGAAAATGTACAGCAGGCCGCCATCCGGGAGATGTATGAGGAGACCGGGCTGAAGCTGGAGCTGATCCCCAGTGAGTTTGGCCGTCCCTTTTTCACCACCGACGGCATGACGGATGAAAGCTGCTGCCTGGTGTTTGGCCGCTGCCATGGCTTGCCCACCAGCGAGCATCAGGAGGACACCGAGGACATTCAGGTGGTGCTGGCCGACAAGGCGGAATGCCGGAGAATTCTGAAAGAGGAAAACGTCTCTATCCAGTGCGCCTATATGATGATGCATTTCATCTCTTGTGAGGGAAATCCGTTTGCTTTTTTAAGCGGAGGCGAGCATGTCTGACGCAATTGCTACCGTCTCCACCGGGCGTCAGGTCTGCGCCATCGGGATTATCCGGCTGAGCGGGGACGGCTGTATCGAAATCGCACAGCAGGTTTTTACCGCGCTGCGTCATCCCCTGACCCAGGCCCCCAGCCGGAAGCTGGTAATGGGGACGCTGCACGATGCCCAGGGGCGGGTAATCGATCAATGCATGGCAGTGTGCTGCCGCCAGCCCCACAGCTACACCGGGGAGGATACGGTGGAATTCCACTGCCACGGCTCCCCCGCCGTGCTGGCCGCCGGACTGGAGGCGCTGTACCGGGCCGGAGCAAGGCCGGCCGGCCGGGGAGAATTCACCAAGCGGGCGTTCCTGAACGGGAAGATGGATCTGACCCAGGCGGAGGCCGTAATCGACCTGATCGAGGCGGACACCGCCGACGCCGCCGCCAATGCCGCCGGGCAGGTAGGCGGTGCGCTGC
Source organism: uncultured Eubacteriales bacterium (assembly GCA_900553805.1). Classification (GTDB taxonomy): domain Bacteria; phylum Bacillota; class Clostridia; order Oscillospirales; family Oscillospiraceae; genus Faecousia. Next base: position 12,686 of record USEU01000046.1, on the reverse strand, counting down.
AAAAAAAGCTTGTGCCGATTTATAATCAATTGACCGACCTGTGCAGTCATTTCCACGCGGTGCTGGACTATCCAGACGAGGACATTGAGGATTTTGGATTGCCAAACTACGCCTCCACCCTGCGTGGCTGCGCCAAGGCGCTGTATGCGCTGCTAAAAACCTACGGCCAGGGCCGGATCCTTCGCCAGGGCGTGGCTGCCGCCATTGTGGGGCGGCCAAATGTGGGGAAATCCAGCCTGCTCAATGCGCTGGCCGGCTTCGACCGGGCCATCGTCACTGACATTCCCGGCACCACCCGGGACACCGTGGAGGAGTCCGTCATGGTCGGCTCCACCCGGCTGCGGCTGATCGACACAGCCGGTATCCGGGAAACCGACGATACCGTGGAGGCGCTGGGCGTCCAGCGCTCCAGGCAGGCGCTGGAGGAGGCCGACCTGGCAATTTTCATCTGCGACGGCTCTCAGCCGCTGACCCAGGAAGATCAGCAGATTATTTCGCTGTGTCTGGATGCCCCAAACTCCATTGCACTAATCAACAAATCCGATCTGGGCACCGTCGTGCAGCCCGGCGATCTGCCGTTTACCATGGTGCTGCCGGTTTCCATTACGGAAAACAGGGGGCTTGACCTTCTGCCGGACATTTTAGACGAGATGTTCGCCGGAGCGCTGCCCTGCGACGGCTCAATTCTGACCAATGCCCGCCAATACGACGCCTGCCGCCGGGCCTATGGATCCATGCTGGAAAGCCTGAAGGGCTTACAGCTGGGGCTGACCCCGGACGCGGTGCTGACGGATGTGGAGGCTGCCATGCAGGCCATGGGTGAGGTCACCGGCGCAACGGTGCGGGAGGATATTACCGCCAGAATCTTTGAACGGTTCTGCGTTGGAAAGTAAGGAAGAGAAGTATGGTTTATTTGGACAATTCCGCAACCACCAAGCCGTGCCCACAGGCGGTGGAGGCGATCACCAGGGCGCTGACCGAGCAGTGGGGCAATCCCAGTGCGCTGTACTCCTTTGGGATCGATGCGGCGCGGGAGCTGCGCGGTGCGCGGCATCAGGTGGCCGCCGCCATGGGGGCCGAGCCGGAGCGGGTGTTCTTTACCTCCGGCGGCACCGAGGCGGATAACTGGGCAGTGATGGGCGCCGTCAAGCGGCTGGGCAAGCGGGGCAGGCACATCGTCACCACCGCCATGGAGCATCACGCCATTCTGAACTGCATGCAGGAGCTGGAAGCGCAGGGCTTCGAGGTCACCTATCTGAAGCCGGACGGGATGGGCCGGGTCAGCACGGAGGACTTAAAAGCCGCGCTGCGCAGGGACACCATTCTCGTCTCTGTGATGATGGTAAACAACGAGGTGGGCTCCGTCATGCCCATCGCGCAGATGGCAAAGCTGACCCACCGGCTGTGCCCCGACGCCATTTTCCACACCGACGCGGTGCAGGGCTTCTTAAAGGTTCCCTTTCAGGCGCGGACGCTGGGGGCCGACCTGATCAGCGTATCGTCCCACAAAATCCACGGACCGAAGGGAGCGGGCGCGCTGTACATCTCCCCCCGGCTCAAGTCCTTCCCTCCCCTGCTGCTGGGCGGCGGACAGGAGGGCGGCTATCGCAGCGGCACCGAGGGAACGCCGGCGATCTTCGGTTTTGCGGCGGCGGCGGCGGTGGGAAATGCCACCTTTCAGGAGGATCACGCCCGGGAGGCAGCGCTGCTGACGGCGCTTTCCGAACGTCTTTCCGTGCTGCCGGGGGTCGTGCTCACCGGGGCGCATGAAGCGCCGCACATTCTGTCCGTCTCCGTACCGGGGGTACCCACCCAGAATTCCATCAACATATTGCAGGATCGCGGCATCTGCGTTTCCGCCGGAAGCGCCTGCGCCAAGGGGCACCGCAGCCATGTGCTCACGGCCATGAACGTCAGCCCGGACATCATCGACTGCACGTTCCGGGTAAGCTTGAGCAGGCTGAACACCCAGGAGGAATTGGACGCATTGGTGGAGGCCATCCAGCAGGATATCCTTCCCAGAGTAAAAACAGACAGGAGCAAATTTCATGAATAAGGAAACACTGCGGGCCATCAAATTTACCCTGTTTTCCATCAGTGCCGGTATCATTCAGATCGTATCGTTCACCCTGCTCAATGAGCTGACGCCCCTTTCGGAGCACATCAGCTATTTGATTGCCCTGGTGCTGTCCGTGCTGTGGAACTTCACCTTCAACCGGCGCTACACCTTCCAGTCCGCCGGGAATGTGCCCAAGGCCATGGCGCTGGTAGCGCTGTTCTACTGCGTATTCACGCCGCTGTCCACCTGGCTGGAAAAAGCGCTGGTGGGCGCGGGCTGGAATGAATACGTGGTGACCGTGCTGAACATGATCATCAATTTTGTCACCGAATTCCTGTACGATAAATTTGTGGTATTCCGCAACGATACGGATACGAATGAAGCAGCAAAGAAGCAGAAACAGGCGGAATAATTCACTTTTTCCACAGCTGCAAAAACCGGGACAGCTCCCAAAACGGGGCTGCCCCGGTCTTCTTTTAATGGGACTTATCAGGCATTGATTGTTTTTTATACTTCAACCCCTTTTTCGCAGCACAACGGGGCAGCCTCCATGCGGAAGCTGCCCCGTTCAAATCCCTTGAGAAATTTATACGATTCCCTGTGCGTTCATAGCGTCGGCGACCTTCAGGAAGCCGGCGATATTCGCGCCCGCCACGTAATTGCCCTCCATCCCGTAGGCCTTGGAGGCGTCGTCGATGTTGTGGAAGATGTTCACCATGATGTCCTTGAGCTTGGCGTCCACTTCCTCGAACGTCCAGCTCAAGCGCTGGGAGTTCTGGGTCATTTCCAGCGCGGAGGTGGCCACGCCGCCGGCGTTGGAGGCCTTGCCGGGGCAGAAGAGGATGCCGTTGTCCTGGAGATATTTGGTCGCGTCCAGGGTAGTGGGCATATTCGCGCCCTCGGCCACGGCGAAGCAGCCGTTTGCCACCAGGAGCCTGGCGTCCTCCAGAGTCAGCTCATTCTGGGTGGCGCAGGGCAGCGCCACGTCACACTTGGTGCTCCACAGGCCCTTGCCCTCATGGTACACGCAGCCAGGACGGGCCTTGGCGTATTCGGTCAGGCGGGCGCGCTTTACCTGCTTCACCTCGATCAGGGTAGCCACGTCGATGCCGTCGGGGTCGTACACCCAGCCGGTGGAATCGCTGCAGGTCACGGGCTTCGCGCCCAGCTGCCAGGCCTTTTCGATGGCATAGGTCGCCACGTTGCCCGCGCCGGAGACGGCCACGGTCTTGCCCTTCAGGCTCTTGCCGTTGCAGCGGAGCATTTCGTCCGTCAGGTACAGCAGGCCATAGCCGGTGGCCTGGGTACGGGCCAGGCTGCCGCCGTAGCTCAGGCCCTTGCCGGTGAGGACGCCCTCGTACAGGTCACGGATGCGCTTATACTGGCCGAACAGGTAGCCGATCTCCCGGCCGCCCACGCCGATATCACCGGCAGGCACGTCGGTATCGGCGCCGATATACTTACACAGTTCTGTCATGAAGCTCTGGCAGAAGGCCATGACCTCCCGGTCGGACTTTCCCTTGGGGTCAAAGTCCGCGCCGCCCTTGCCGCCGCCGATGGGCAGGCCGGTGAGGGAATTCTTGAAGGTCTGCTCGAAGCCCAGGAATTTCAGGATGCTCAGATTCACGCTGGGGTGGAACCGCAGGCCGCCTTTGTAGGGGCCAATGGCGCTGTTGAACTGGACGCGGTAGCCATTGTTCACCTGAACTTGGCCCTTGTCGTCGATCCAAGGCACCCGGAACATGATCACCCGCTCCGGGGTGGTCAGCCGCTCCAGGAGGGCATTCTTACGGAAAGCATCCTCATTCTTTTCGATCACGGCGGACAGAGATTCCAGCACCTCAGTGACGGCCTGGAGGAATTCCGGCTGATCGGGGTTCTGCTTCTTCACACGTTCCAAAACTTCATTTACATAGCTCATTGTTCAAGCACTCCTTTGTACTTCAATAAAGAGCGGAGGGATGATTCGCGCTGCATACGCAAATGTTCTCCCACCGCGTACCGACGGTGCCCATTGTACCAGAATTCCATTGGGAATGCAATCACTTTTTGCAAGTTTATTTTTAAAACTTGCAAAATAAGGCAATATAGCGCAAGGCTTGACGATTATTGGCGCTGGTTTTGTAGCACATTACAGAGCGAAATTCAAAACGCCCTTTTGTCAAGTAATTTCCCGTCCATTATTTCACTGCCTCACCATGGATGCAAACTCTGCCCCCATCTGGACATTTTGCATCAAACTTAAGGCAACACCGCACAATTTGGCAAGAAGCCCCAGCCTGGATTTTTGGCTCAATTCAAAGTTTGGAAAACGAAGGAATACTGTATGTACCCGCAAGGGGTATGCCGCATCCGTAAGCCAGCTTACGCTGGCAACGGCTGCGCAATATTTCTCGTTTTTCAAACTGAAGAAGTGGGGCAAAAGGACGGCTGCGGCTCGCAGACACAATTGCGCGGTGTTGCCTTAATGGATCACTGTCTTACGAGCACTCATCTGACCGGCTCTGGCTTTTGGGTGATCGTTTCTCGATGATTAATATGCGATACCCCAATAGACCATCTTGCTGGCAGGCTTGCCGCAGCAGGCGCAGGTGTCGGACAGATGCTCCTGGTGGAAGGGGATGCAGCGGGAGGACATGCCCGCCACTTCCTTCATTTTCTGCTCACATTCCACATCGCCGCACCACATGGTTTTGACCAGGCCGCCGTTCTTCTCCTGCACTTCCTTGGCTTCCTCCAAAGAGTGCGCCTCGAAGATGTGCTCGTCCAGATTCTTTTTGGCCTTCTCATACAAGCCCTTCTGCACCAGCTCCAGTTGTGCTTCCACGGCCTGCTCCAGCTCCTCCAGCTTGACGATGGTCTTTTCGCCGTCGTTCCGGCGCACCAGGACGCACTGGTCGTTTTCCAGATCTCTGGGGCCGCACTCCACCCGCAGGGGCACGCCCTTCATCTCGTACTCGGCGCACTTCCAGCCCATGGAATTATCGGAGTCATCCAGTTTTACCCGGAAGCCCGCATCCACAAGGCGCTGCTTCAGCTTCCGGGCCGCCTCCAGCACGCCGGGCTTGTGCTGGGCGATGGGCAGGATGATCACCTGGGTGGGCGCGATCTTGGGGGGCAGCACCAGGCCGTTGTTATCGCCGTGGGTCATGATCACCGCGCCGATCATCCGGGTCGTGCTTCCCCAGGAGGTCTGGAAGGGGTATTGCAGCTTATTGTCCCGGCCGGTAAAGGTGACGTTGTAGGCGCGGCTGAACTTGTCGCCGAAATAGTGGGAGGTAGCGCCCTGGAGCGCCTTGTGATCCTTCATCATGCACTCCACGGTGTAGGTGGCTTCCGCACCGGCGAACTTCTCCTTCTCAGTCTTTCGGCCGGGCACCACAGGGATGGCCAGAACGTTCTCGAAGAAGCTGGCGTAGCAGTTCAGCTGCTGCTCCGTCTCGGCCTTGGCCTCCTCGGCGGTTTCGTGGATGGTGTGTCCCTCCTGCCACCAGAACTCCCGGGAGCGCAGGAAGGGGCGGGTGGTTTTCTCCCAACGGATGACGGAGCACCACTGATTGTACAGCATGGGCAGCTGCCGGTAGGTTTGCAGAACATTGGACCAGTGGTCGCAGAACATGGTCTCAGAGGTGGGCCGGAAGGCCAGACGCTCCTCCAGCTTTTCGCTGCCGCCCATGGTGACCCAGGCCACCTCAGGGGCAAAGCCATTGACCAGCTCACCCTCTTTTTTCAGCAGGCTCTCCGGGATCAGGACGGGCATTGCCACGTTCTCATGGCCAGTCTTTTTGAATTCGCCATCCATGATCCGCTGGATGTTCTCCCAGATGGCGTAGCCATAGGGGCGCAGAATGGTAAAGCCTTTGACGGAGGCGTACTCCACCAGCTCGGCCTTCCGGCACACGTCCGTATACCACTGCGCAAAGTCCACCTCCATATCGGTGATCTGCTCCACCTTTTTCTCTTTTGCCATATTCTTTCCTCCCTGTATCGCAATACCCGGATCACCGGGTTTCAGACGATAAATTTGAATGTATTATAGCACATCTGTCAAGGTCTGTACAGTATTTTCGGAAGCAATTCGGCAAAAAATGGAGTAAATCACAGTTTCTTATTTCCCCGCCTTGCGCTTTTCCCCCATCCGTGGTACTATAACGCTAACAAAGATACAGAGGTGCCCTATGAAATCCATTCGAGAGATTTATAAGATTGGCAAAGGCCCCAGTTCCTCGCACACCATGGGGCCGGAGCGGGCGGCCCGGCTTTTTCGCGGCGAGCACCCGGAGGCGGATGCGTTCCGGGTGATTCTGTACGGCTCCCTGAGCAAGACCGGCGTGGGCCACGGCACCGACCGGGTGCTGCGGGAAACGTTGGCTCCCTTCCCGGCGGAGATCGTCTTTTCTCAGGAAATTCTGCCGGAGGCCCACCCCAACACCCTGGACCTGATCGCGCTGCGGGGCGGCGAGGAGCTGGCACGGCTGCGGGTGGAGTCTGTTGGCGGCGGGGATATCCGCATTCCGGGCCGCCGGGATACGGATGCGGAGGAGGTATATGTGGAGCACTCCTTCGCCGAGATCGCGGATTTCTGCAAGTGGCGCTACATCCACACCCTCAGCGACTATGTGGAGCTGAACGAGGGGCCGGAGATCTGGGACTTCCTTCAAGAGGTCTGGCAGGTGATGAAACGCTCCATCGACGAGGGACTTGCCGCCTCCGGGGTGCTGCCCGGCGGACTGAACGTGCAGCGCAAGGCCAAATTCCTGTATGAGCAGACGCCGGACGCCCACATTCCGGCGCTGAACGAATTCCAACAGATCGCCGCCTTTGCCTACGCCGTGGCCGAGCAAAACGCGGACAACGGCACCATCGTCACCGCCCCCACCTGCGGGGCCTGCGGGGTGCTCCCGGCGGTGCTGAAATACGCCCAGGTGACCCGTGACTTTACCGACGCGCAAATCTGCCGGGGGCTGGCCACCGCCGGGATCATCGGAAATCTGACCAAGAGCAACGCCTCCATCTCTGGGGCGGAGTGCGGCTGCCAGGCGGAGATCGGCACCGCCTGCTCCATGGCGGCAGCGGCCCTGGCAGAGCTGTATCAGCAGGATCTGGATCAGGTGGAATACGCCGCCGAGGTAGCCATGGAGCACCATCTGGGGCTGACCTGCGACCCCATCTGCGGCCTGGTGCAGATCCCCTGCATCGAGCGCAACGCCGTGGCCGCCATGCGGGCCATGAACGCCTGCAACCTGAGCTATTTTCTCACCGGCTCCCGGAACATCAGCTATGACATGGTGTGCCGGGCCATGCATGAGACCGGCGTCAACCTGAGCACCCGCTTCCGGGAAACCAGCGAGGGCGGCCTGGCCAGGCTGTACGCCAGGAGGAAACGATAATGGATCTGAAAACCCTGACCACCTTTATCCGTGTTGCCGAGCTGGGCAGCTTTACCAAGGCCGGGCAGGCGCTGGGCTGCTCCCAGTCCACCATCTCCTTCCAGATCCGTCAGCTGGAGGAGGAGCTGGGCTTTCCCCTGTTTGAGCGGATCAACCGCACCGTGGTGCTCACGGACAAGGGGCGGGAGGTGCTGGCCTACGCCCACCAGATCGGGAAAATGACCGCCGAGCTGAAGCATACTCTGCAAACCGACGGCACCCGCTCCGTGCGCGTCCGCCTGGCCATTGCGGACTCTTTGTGTAATTCTCTGCTGGAGGACAATTTCCAGGATTTTCTGGAGCACAACCCCGGCACCAGCCTGAAAATCGTGTCCGGCGGAACGGAGGAAATGTTCCGCCTGCTGGATCACAACGAGGTAGACGCCATTCTGACCCTGGAGAGCCACATCTACAACACGGAGTATGTCATCGTCCGGGAGGAGCAGGTGGCAAGTCATTTTGTGGTCTCCTCCGCCTCCTCCCTGGCCGAAAAGAAAGAAATCTCTCTGGATGAGCTGGTGAAGCAGCCCTTCATCCTCACGGAAAAAGGCATGAGCTATCGCCGCCTGCTGGACGAGCAGCTGGCCCAGCGCTCCCTGGAGATCATCCCCGTGCTGGAAATCGGCAACCCCCACCTGATTTGCGACGTGGTGCGCAAGGGCGCGGGCGTCTCGTTCCTGCCGGACTTCGTCACCGAAAAGGCCCGCCGGACCGGGGCGCTTGTCTACCTGGACATCCCCGAAATCCAGGTGACCATCTGGAAGCAGCTGCTCCACCACCGGGACAAATGGATCTCCCCCCAGATCGATTCCGTACTGAAATTCTGCATGGAGAAGGAATTTCAGAAGTGATCCCTCCCCTATGACCTCCGGCACGAAATCGAACAGCAGCGTCGTTGCAATGCTGGAAGTCCGGCACAATGGGAAGCAGGTTGTAGTTCCCGTTGTAGTGAGTGGCTTTGGATTTCAAAACGGGATACAGATTGACAGCAATTATTCGGGACAGCAAAAGCTCAGAACAATTTGCCGATCATGGTCATATTTGATGTCCGCCCAACGGAAGGACATTTTGTCGTTACAGATATGCAGAAAGTGACAAGCGCTTACACAAAGACAACTGATGCGGTTGGTTTCGTTAAAAACAGTTTTGTGATGTATGCGGACAAAAAACGAGCCACCCCGTTGCTTCGGACAATAGGCTTCCATACGCCTATCGAACTGCGTCAAGGTGGCTACGTGGGGAGTATAGCATACAACAAGCAAAATGTCAATCTCTACGGAGAAGAGTTTTCCAATGTGTTCCGAGAAGAGACCACGAAATACAGCCGGGAGCTGGACAGCGAGTACATGGAGCTGGCAAAGGACCCGGAGGAAAACCGGGGGGAGCTGCAGGAGATGGTGGATCACCCGACGATATCAACAGGAGGTAGACAGCATCCTGAATATGCAGGATACCACCACCCGACAGCTGATCGTGGGATACACCCCAACGGTATACCGGCAGCTGGGGATGCCGTCCCTGCCGCTGACCATCGGGAGCGGACATGTCTATTCCGCCGCCAAGACGGAGGCAGAGGCAAAGCAAGATGGGAATTACAAGCGGGGCACACATTACCACGGACTGGGTGACGCGGCGCTGAAGAACATCTACAAGGCCATCCAGGACCCGGTGATGGTCATTGCCGCGAAGGACGTAAACAAAAATGTGTCTCCCATGCGTAGTACCCACAGTGTGGTAGCCATTGTAGACATTGGTACAGCAAAGAAATCTTTGCTGGTGCCTATTGAAATCACGGCGGAACGCACTGTGAACGGTGAGCAGATGGACGTCAACACCATTTCCAGCGTATACGAGAAATCCGTCAAGAGCCTTGTGGCGGAAGCAATTGCACAGGAAAATGCCGGTGACATTGGTGTGTACTACGCAAAAAAAGAAGCGCTGACCTTGCCAGCCGCCGGGGTCCAATTCCCCGCACGACTTCAACAATCAATCGCTTCTAGCAGCATTGTACACAGGTTCTCCGAAAAGTCAACATGAAAATTTCGGAAATGGTGTGCGATGCCATGGGCAAGATGAACGCCTTTGCAACTGAAGAAACATCTACCGTGGCGGGTGAGGTCGGCCAGTTCCTGCGGGATTTGCGGAAGGCGGCGAAGAACGAGACGCTGAATTCCAATAACGGAGCACAGGATGCCAACAACGAAATGCTGACATCTGATAACGGAATTCAGGATTCCAATAACGAAGCGCAAGCCGAGGGACAAAAAAATAGCGCCCCAGAGGACGTAAAGCACAGCCGGGAGCTGACGACGGACGGCAGGGTTGTTGCGGTGGTGGATGAGGATATTCTCAGCAATCTGGACTTGGACAACTGGAACCAGGAAACAAAAAAGGCCGCCCAAAAGGCAGCCACCGAGGCGCTGCTGAAATTTCAAGACGGAATCGCGGTTGAAGGTATCACCAGAGAGGTGACCCGAAGATCGAGAAGAGAATTTACTCGTTCGGAATACACAGAGCAGCTTTTCCGGGAACGCAACACTGCATTCGCAGATAAAATGCGTGCAGCAAACAATTTGGATGATGTCGTGATCGCCACTACCGACTGGGCAAGGGATGGGAAGCTGAAGCATCCGAGGACGGACAACTTCGTGGACTTCGATCATGGAACAACGCTGATTGCCAGCGGAGACGCAAAATACGAAGCGGAGGTGGTCGTGGGAATTACGGACAAGGGGGCGGCAGTGTTCTACGATATTGTGAACATGCAGCCGGGGAACTTCTCCATAAAAAATGAGGAACCCTCAACCACCGCTACTACGAACAAATCGCCTGGCGATATACATGAGGGTTCCTCTGAGGCTAGAGTAGCACAGCAGGAGCAGAATGTCAAGCAGAAATACAGCCGGGAGCTGGACAGCGAGTACATGGAGCTGGCGGAGGACCCGGAGGGAAACAGCACGGAGCTGCGGAAGATGGTGGATCAGGCGGCGGAGCAGCAGGGGTACAAGACGCTGTTCTACCACGGCTCCAAAAAGGGAGGCGGATTCACAGAGTTCAGGGACTGGCAGTACTTCACCCCCAAGAAGGAATACGCCGAACGGTACGCGCAGAGGGGCAACCCGGACAGCCTGTACAGCGTGTTCGTAAAAATGGAAAACCCCTTTGACACCCGGAACGCAAAGGCGCGGAGGATCTTCCAGAAGGCGCGGGGTGAGCTGGGACTAAGCGAAATCCAGGGCACTGGGCTGCCGGACTGGACGGACGGGTATGACCTGGCGGGTTACATCGACGAGAACGGGCTGAACTATGACGCCATCGTGCTGGATGAGGGCGGCGATCTGGTAAACGGGAAGCCGGTGAGCCGGGGCCTCAGCTACGTCGTGCGAAAATCGAACCAGGTGAAATCTGCGGATGCCGTGGTGTACGACGACAACGGGAAGGTCATTCCCCTGTCCGAGCGCTTCAACAGCGACAAGCGCGACATCCGATACAGCCGGGAGCTGACAACGGACGGCAGGATCGTTGCGGTGGTGGATGAAGATATTCTCAGCAATCTGGACTTGAGCAACTGGAACCAGGAAACCAAAGAAGCCGCACAAAAGGCGGCGGCTGCGGCGCTGCTGAAATTCCAAGACGGAATTGCGGTTGAAGGGATCACCAGGAAAGTAAATCGGATTTCAAGGAAAGAATTTACACGTTCGGAATACACGAACGAACTCTTCTGGTGGAACAGCACAGCGTTCTTGGATAAAATGCGTGCAGCAAACAATTTAGATGATGTTGTGATCGCCACCACCGACTGGGCAAGGGATGGGAAGCTGAAGCATCCGAGGACGGACAACTTCGTGGACTTCGATCATGGAACAACGCTGATTGCCAGCGGAGACGCAAAGTATGAAGCGGAAGTAGTCGTTGGAATTACAGACAAGGGTGATGCGGTGTTCTACGATATCGTGAACATGAAGCAGGGGGATTTTTCCATAAAAAAGGAAGAATCCTCGCCCACCGCTACTACGAATAAATCGCCTGGCAGTATATTTGAGGATTCTTCCAAGAAGAATGTAGCACAGCAAAGTGAAAATGTCAAGCAGAAATACAGCCGGGAGCTGGAGACAGTCGAGGAGTTACAGCGGCAGAATGAGCTGCTTCAGGAGCAGCGGGATTACTGGCGCGGGCAAACGGAGGTCACGGGCAGAGCCGCGACCAAGTGGCAGATCAGGGCGCTGGCGAACCAGCTCATGCGCCGGTATCACAGCCAGACCGAGGTGGACGAGATCGTGCCGGAGCTGGAATGGCTGGTGAAGAACGTCACCAAGGCCGATTGGGACATCAGCTATGCCGACATTACAAATGCGGCGGAAGCGGTCGCGGCGTCGGTGGTCGGCGGCAGCGGCGCGAACTACAACGCCGACCAATGGGGCACCGGGCAGGAGATCAAGGATTTCCTTCGGCAGAACGCCATCAAGGCAGATGAAGCACTGACCGGCAGCTTCCAAAACTTTTCGGAGTTTGAGCAGCGGAACAAAATGTTAAAATTCAACGAAAAGGGCAAGGGGACGGAGATCGGGAAGCTGTGGACAGAGCTTCAGAATCGCTTCGGCATGAACCTGTTCCCGGACAGCATTACAAGTCCCGGCGACCAGCTGCGGCACATTGCGGACACGGTAAGCGAAATGACAGCGGTGAGCCTGGAAAACCCGTATGACCTGTACATGGAACTGACGGCGCGGCAGATCGCAAATGACGTGATCGCCGGAGCGACTGCCATCAGCCACAGAGCGCCCACCAAGGCGGATCAGGCCGTGGAGCGGGCGACGGAGGAGCTGAACCGGCTGCTGAAGGCCGGGCGGACGCGGGAGCGGGCGCGGATCGAGCAGAACCAGCAGACCACCTACCGGCAGCAGATCAAGAACGTCAGCGAGAAATTCCAGCGGATGCTGCTGCGGCCCGGCAAGGGAGCGACCCAGCACGCGCCTGCCAATCTGGTGGGGGCGGTGCGGAGCTTCTGCGAGCTGTTCAACGACTCCGAAATGCGGCAGGCGGCCAGGTGGCAGCTGACGCTGGACACGTTCTTCAACTATGTGTGCGGGTGCATCTAAATGCCCTCCTCTTATGTTGATTCTTGCAGTTGACGCTCTGCTTCTTTTAGGGCAACACCGCACAATTTGGCAAGAAGCCCCAGCCTGGATTTTTGGCTC
>USEU01000045.1 GCA_900553805.1 uncultured Eubacteriales bacterium | reverse complement strand
AGGTAATGCCAACACAATACAAAAGTCTCGCCAATAGGCGGGGCTTTTTTAAATCTCTGAGCAAGAAAACTTCAGATATCCACACAGCCGTGAGCAATCGCCCACGGCTGTGTTTTTTGCTTATTCCATGGAAACGATGATCTCCCCGTTGCCCTCTGGGCATAGGATCGGGGTCGCACCGTCCAGCTGGTAGGGGCAGCTGGCGGACCTGGGGATACCTGCGTTTATCAGAGCAATTTTGCAGGGCTTTTGGCCCTGGAGCCTGATGCGGTAGACGCCGCCCTGCCGGGATACCTGGGCGTGCAGCTCCGCCTGATTGTCCGGGGAGTAGACCACGGTCTGCGCCGTCGCGCCGTCCTGGAGGGCGTAGACGTTCAGGGTCACGCCGTCGGCGTAGTCATACACCGCGTCGTCGTCCTGCGCACCCAGGGCAAGGATGCTGTTTTCCCTGGCGTACAGGGGAATGCTCAGATAGCCGTGCTTCTCCCGGTACCATTTGCCGCCCTGGCGTGCCTCGCCGGTGAGGGCGGATGTCCAGGTGCCCGCGGGCAGATAATACTCCGCCATGCTCTGATCGTTGAAGATGGGGGCAACCAGCAGACTGTCGCCCCAGTGTACCGGGAACTTTTGCCCGCCGGCGGTGGCGGAGCGGGCAAAGAGGATGGCCTCCTTTTCGCCCTTTTTGGCGCTGATCACATCATGGACGGTCTGGTTGTAGAGATAGGTGTAGTAGTTGTGCATCTTCACCGGGTCGGAGCCGTCGAAATACACGCAGTCCGTGGGGATCCGCTCGCCGAAGTCGGTCTTGAAGCAGTCCACGCCCATATCCAGCAGCGCCTCCAGTTTGGAGCCGTACCAGGCCCGGGCCGCCGGGTTGGTGAAGTCCACAATGGCCATGCCCGGCTGCCACATATCCCACTGCCATACGTCGCCGTTGGGCCGCTTGAGGAAGTAGCCTCCCTCCACGCCCTCCCGGAAGATGGCGGATTCCTGGCCGATGTAGGGGTTGATCCATACGCAGATCTTCAGGCCCTTCTCCTTCAGCCGCTTCAGCATCCCCACGGGGGCGGGGAATACCCGGTGATCCCACAAAAAGTCGCACCAGGAGAATTCCTTCATCCAGAAGCAGTCGAAGTGGAATACCTTCAGCGGGATGCCCCGCTCCAGCATGCCGTCCACAAAGGAGTTGACCGTTGCCTCGTCATAATTGGTGGTAAAGGAGGTGCTCAGCCACAGGCCGAAGGTCCAAGGCGCGGGCATGCCGGGCTTGCCGGTGATGTCGGTGTAGCGCACCAGCACATCCTTCATGGTGGGGCCGCCGATCAGGAAATAGTCCAGCCGCTCCCCCGGCACGGAAAAGCCCACCCGGCTGACCATCTCGGAGGCCACCTCAAAGGATACCCGTTCCGGGTGATTGACAAATACGCCGTAGCCCCGGTTGGACAGATAAAACGGAATGCTTTTGTAGGATTGCTCCGTGGAGGTGCCGCCGTCCTCATTCCAGATATCCACGCTCTGCCCGTTCTTGACGAACGCGCCGAACCGCTCGCCCAGGCCGTAGATCAGCTCACCCACCCCCAGGGTCAGCTGCTGACGCATGTAGGCATCCTCCGGCCCCCGGTCGTAGGCCGTGCCACGCCAGTCCGTTTTCATGTAAGCCAGGTCCCGGTACTGGGAGCCGGTGAGCTTCTTATCCCCCTGGAAGAAGGCGAAGGACGCATTGTCCTTGCGGATCTCAATGCGCAGCGTGCCGCTGGACACGGTGAGCAGCTCCTCACTCTCCTGCGCCCGCAGCAGACCGCTCCGGGCCGGGGCAAGCTCAAATTTCGGCGTCCGCTCCCGCAGCCCCGCATGGTGCCACACCTGCATGCGCAGCACCTCCGGGTACGGAGCGGAGATCTGAATGGTCAGATTCACGCCGCCCAGCGTATCTCCCCGGTGGTTGATCCGCCCGGTGGGGGCGCAGACGGTGACGCTGTCCGCCTCGATCTTCGTGAAATAAACCTGCGCCGGTGAGAAGCACCCGCAGTCCTCCCGTTGCAGCCAACATCCGTTGCTGAATTTCATGTGTATTCCTTCCCCTTTCCCGGAGGCCCCCATTGCAAAGCCCCCCCAAATCCGTCGACTGCCGTTTTCAGGGATATTATACGGTATCTGCACCCAAAAGAATATTGGGAAAATTGCACTCATTTTACGTTTATTTTTTGACGATCTGTCAGTTCAGGCTTGGCCCAATTTGGAAAGGATACATTTACAAATTCACGGAAAATGGATTTAAAGGAAGAAATGCCTTGAAGTTTTGCAGCTTTTACGGTACAATGGCTGCATGTATTCTCTGTATCGTTGATTCCGCAGAAGCATGCGTTTGGACATGCTTTCTCTGCGTCTCCCGCAAGGTGCCAATCAGGGATACAGAATAAGAACGCTTGACGGAGATGGTAGATATGGGTGAAAAAAACGCGCCGCGCAGCATCCTGCGGGATCAGGCCGCACGGGAGACATTGAAGCAGGTCTTTTTCTGGACGCTCGCCTTCGGGTTGGTGGCCCATGGGTATCGGTATTTCAACGCAAACTTCAATCATGATTCCCTGAGCTGCGTCTACGAGGCAAGCGGGAATTCCATGGTCGCCTTTGGACGGTTTATGCGCCCGATATATTGGCTCCTGCGGGGGAGGTTTGCGCTTCCCGCATTTGGCGGATTTCTTTCCTTGGTGTATTTGTGTGGCGCATCCTATCTCCTGGTGACCATTTTGGAGATTCAGAAGAAGGTGCTGATCGCCTTTACCTGTGGCTTGATGGTGGTCAACCCGTTTGTGGTCGCCATGAACGCAACGTTTGTGCATGATGTGGATGCCTATTGCCTTTCCCTGTTGTTGGCGCTGCTGGGCGTCTGGTCCTCACTGTACTGGAAGCATGGAAGGATATGGGCAGCCCCGCTTTATTTGTGTTCCCTGGGGCTTTACCCTGCCTATATCAGCGTGGCGATTTACCTTTTCCTGATCCTGGCTGTGCGGGAGCTGCTGCGCGGCAAAACGGTGAAAGAGGTCTATGGCCAGACCATCCTGCACTTTTTGTCGATCATTGCCGGGCTGCTGCTGCTCCTGGTTTGCTCCAAGATCGCGCAGGCGGTGACCGGCGTAAGCGGAGCCACCTCCTATCAATCCATCTCCAATATTCCGGCACTGACGCCTCGCTCTATCCTGGAGCGGCTGACAAACTGCCTGATCTGCGAGGGAACCTGGCTGCTGTATCCTCCCGGAAACTCCAAGCATTTTCTGATCGCGGCCAACGTGTTCATGGTAGCGCTGGCAGCGGTCTGCGGCATTGGCACGCTGCGCCGCCGGGGGCTGAAGGCGGCTTCCGTATGGGGTATTGTGGGCGTGATCGCTGCCATGCCCTTTGGAATGAATCTGACCACGCTTATCGGGAATGTATACCACTGGCTCACCATGTTCCCCCTGAACCTGTCCTATCTGCTGGTACTGGTGCTGGTGCAGGAATACGGGCAGGCGCATGAGGCCACGCCGGCGGCAAAGCGCTGTGGCTGGGCGTGGGCGGTGCTGGCCGGGGTGCTGATTTTTGAAAACTGCCTGTATGCCAACGAGACCTACCTGAAAAAGGAGCTGGAGGACACCGCCACCCTGTCCACGTTCACCCGGATCATCGACCGCATGGAGCAGACCGACGGCTTTGTCCCAGGGCAGACCCAGGTGGCTTTCGTCGGACAGATGCAAAACTCCGTTCTCTCCAACTCACGCCAGGGCTTTGAGATCCGGGGCCATGGAAACGACACCAATTTTGACGTGACCTATTACGAAAACATCGTCACCTACCTGACCTATTACCTGGGCTACCCCGTCACCTGTGTGGGTACACGGCAGGCTGCCGCACTGGGAGAAACCCCGGAGGTGCTGCAAATGCCCGCATTCCCAGCCGCCGGAAGTATACAAATGGTGGACGACATTCTGGTAATCAAAATTTCGTAGTGCCGCCTGTCCGCAGTGCCGCGCTCCTGGCGTCATCATCCACTGGACATTCCCCACAATTTGTGGTATTCTATTCCCGGAAAGAGAATTGCGCAGATGGTTGCGCTTGCATGCAGGGAGGGTATCAAATGAAAACGACACTGCTGATCATGGCGGCGGGGATCGGCTCCCGGTTTGGGGGCGGAGTGAAGCAGCTGGAGCCGGTGGGGCTGAACGATGAGATCATCATGGACTATTCCGTCCACGATGCCATCGCCGCCGGGTTTAACAAGCTGATTTTTGTGATCCGCAAGGACATTGAGGCAGATTTTCGGGAGCGCATCGGTGATCGGATCGAAGCGCTCTGCAACAGGCTGGGCGTGGAGGTGCACTATGCATTCCAGAGCATGGATGCGATCCCGGCGGGTTTTTCCGTGCCGGAGGGGCGTACAAAGCCCTGGGGAACCGGCCAGGCGGTGCTGGCGGCCAGGGAGCTGATCCATGAGCCGTTCATTGCCATCAACGCCGACGATTATTACGGCAAGGGAGCTTACCGGCAGCTGCACGACTGGCTGACCCGGCCCCACGCCGAAAACGCCATTGCCATGGCGGGTTTCGTTCTGGGCAATACCCTGTCCGACCACGGCAGCGTGACCCGGGGCATCTGCACCGTGGAGGACGGCCAGGTGACCAACGTGACGGAGACGAAGTACATCGTCAAGACCCCTCAGGGGGCCGAGGCGGACGGCAGAGCCCTGGATCCCCAGAGCCTGGTATCCATGAACATGTGGGCGTTTCCCGCCGCGCCGGGGAAGGCTCCCTGGTTTCTGGAGGTGCTGGAAAATTCCTTCCGCACATTTTTCCGGGAGGAGGTGCCCGCCAATCCCATGAAGGCCGAGTACCTGCTGCCCATCCTCATCGGCGCGCTGCTGCGCCGGGGGGAGTGTACCGTGGAGGTCCTGCCCACCACCGACAAGTGGTTCGGCGTCACCTACAAGGAGGATAAGGACTTCGTGGTGCGCAGCTTCCGCGCTCTGATCGAGGCGGGGGAATACCGCCGGAATCTGTATGAAGATCTGTAAATAAAGCGATGCGCCGCACGGCCCCGTCTGGAGCCGTGCGGCGTTTTTGTGTTTTGATACTATTTCCTGATTAAAATTAATCAGGAAGGCATCGCCTGACGGCGCTGCCTGTTTTGTGATTTATAAGGAAAGAAATCACAAAACAAGTCTCATATGAACTCCATGCCCTTCAGGCAATTAAAATCTTTAATTGGAGTTCAGTATGAAAGGCGGAGTGCGGGCGGCTACCGTTCCTCCCGAAAATAGGACTGGCCCAGGCTTTCGGGGGGCTGATCCTCGCGCTTGTTGCGCATGCTGGTCATCACCAGGACGATCAGGGTCACCAGGTAGGGGAGCATCTTGTACAGCTCCTTCATGGCCATGTTGGAGCTGGGCAGGAACAGGTACAGAATGTACAGTCCGCCAAAGAGGATGGAGCTGAGAATGCCCACATTGGGCCGCCAGATGGTGAAGATCACCAGGGCGATGGCCAGCCAGCCCCGGTCGCCGAAGCCGTTGTTGGACCAGACGCCGTTGGCATAGTCCATCACGTAGTACAGGCCGCCCAGGCCCGCGATCATGCTGCCGATGATGGTGGCGGCGTATTTATATTTGCCGATGTTGATGCCCGCGGCGTCCGCCGTGGCGGGATTCTCGCCCACGGCCCGCAGGTGCAGGCCCGTGCGGGTGTGACCCAGCACAAAGGAGCTGAGCAGGGCAATGGCCACGGCCAGATAGGCCAGGAAGCCGTAGGAGAACAGCAGCTGGCCCACCGCGCCGGTGGCCGAGGCGAAGGGCAGGGTGGTGCGGAAATAGCCGCTGGTGGCGGACAGGGCGATGGAGGGGACGTCCGCCCCCACGAGCTTGATGAGAGAGCCGCCGAAGAAATTGCCGAAGCCCACGCCGAAGGTGGTCATGGCCAGGCCGGTGACGTTCTGGTTCGCCCTCAGGGTGACGGTGAGGAAGCAATACAGCGCGCCCATCAGCGCGGAGCCCAGCAGGCAGCCCAGCATGGGGAAGAGAATGGCCAGGAACCAGTTCATATTCCCCTTTGCCGCCTGCTCATACAGGAACGCGCCGATCACGCCGCCGATGCCGCCCACATACATGATGCCGGGGATGCCCAGGTTCAGGTTGCCGGACTTTTCGGTGATGGTCTCGCCGGTGGAGCCGAACAGCAGCGGGATGCCCTGCATCACCGCGCGGGGAATAAAGGTAACAAGATCAAACATATTACGCTTCCTCCTTCCCGCCCGCCTTGCGCAGGGAGATCTTATAGTTGATGAAGAACTCGCAGCCGATGATGAAGAACAGGATGATGCCGGTGAGGATTTCGCCGAAGGAATCGTTCAGCTGGAACTGGGACGAGATCTCACTGGAGCCTTTGCTCAGAAACACCAGCAGCAGACTGGTGAAGATCATGCCGATGGGGTTGAATTTCGCCATCCAGGACACCATGACGGCGGTAAAGCCCCGGCCTCCGGCGGTGGAGGTGGAGATGGTGTGGCCGGAGCCGCCTACAAGCAGCAGGCCGGCCAGGCCGCAGAGCGCGCCGGACAGGGCCATGGTGCGGATGATGACCCGGTCCACCTTGATGCCCACGTACCGGGCGGTGCGGACGGATTCACCCACCACGGAAATTTCATAGCCCTGCTTTGTCCAGTTCAGGTAGATGTACACCAGCCCCGTGAGGATGGCGACCACCAGAATGGTGAGCAGATGCTTCTGCCCGCCGATCACCGGCAGCCAGCCGGCCTGGGTGGACTGGTTGATGATGCCGATCTTGCCGGAGCCCTTGGGAACCTCCCACACGATGACGAAGAAGGCGACCAGCTGCGTCGCCACATAGTTCATCATCAGGGTGAACAGCGTCTCGTTGGTATTCCACTTTGCCTTGAAGAAGGCGGGGATCGCGCCCCAGATGCCGCCCGCTGCCAGGGCGGCAACGGTCATGATGGGGATGAGAATGTAGTTGGGCACCTTGTCGCCCAGCAGGATCATGCAGGCCGCCGTGGCCAGGCCGCCCATCAGCACCTGCCCCTCGCCGCCCACGTTCCAGAATTTCATGCGGAAGGCGGGGGTGACCGCCAGGGAGACGCACAGCAGCAGGGAGAGATTTTGCAGAAGGTTCCAGATGCGGCGGCTGGTGCTGAAAGCGCCGTCCCACATGGTTTTGTAGATGGCAATGGGATTTTCGCCGGTCATGGCGGTGGTGACGAAGCCGCATACCACCAGCGCCAGCACAATGGCCGCAATGCGGATGCCCCAGGCGGCGAACCAGGGCAGCTCCTTGCGCTTGGAAAGGTGGAAGAGTTTCTGTTTCATGATTAGCCTCCTACCTTGGTCATCATCAGGCCCACCCGGTTCTTATCCGCCGGAGTGGGATGCTCCACCACGCCGCTGACCTTGCCGCCGCACAGCACCAGAATACGGTCGCACAGCTCCAGCAGCACGTCCAGATCCTCGCCCACGAATACCACGGCGACGCCCCGCTCCTTCTGCTTGGTCACCAGGTCATAGATGGCATAGGAGGAGTTGATATCCAGGCCGCGCACGGCGTAGGCCGTCAGCAGCACCGTGGGGGCGGAGGCGATCTCCCGGCCCACCAGCACCTTCTGCACGTTGCCGCCGGACAGGCGGCGCACCGGGGTGGATACGCTGGGGGTCACCACCTCCAGCTCGTCCACCACCTTCTGGGCCAGCTTCTTGGGCCGCTTGCGGTCGGTGAACAGGGAGTGGCCGCTGCGGAAGGAGCGCAGCATCATATTGTCCGTCAGGTCCATGTTGGCGACCAGGCCCATGCCCAGCCGGTCCTCGGGGACGAAGGAGAGGGTGACGCCCATGGAGGCGATCTCCAGCGGGTCCTTGCCCAGCAGGCTTTCCCGGCTGCCGTCGTCCTCCAGGTAGCAGATGGTGCCGCTCTCGGTTTTCTGCAATCCGGCGATGGCCTCCAGCAGCTCCTTCTGGCCGCAGCCGGAGATACCGGCAATGCCCAGAATTTCGCCGGAGTTGGCGGTGAAGGAAACGTTATCCAGCTTCATGATGCCGTCGATGCTGCGCACCGTCAGCCCCTCCACCTGGATGCGGGGCTTGGGGTCCACCGGGTCGGGCCGGTGGATATTCAGGGTGACGGCGTGGCCCACCATCATGTTGGTCATTTCCTGAGCGTTGGTGTTCTTGGTGAGCATGTCGCCCACGAAGCGGCCCCGGTTCAGGATGGCCACCCGGTCGGACAGGGCCTCCACCTCATGCATCTTGTGGGTGATGATGACAATGGCCTTGCCGCTGTCGCGCATGTTCCGCAGGACGTTGAAGAGCTTCTCCGTCTCCTGGGGGGCCAGCACGGCGGTGGGCTCGTCCAGGATCAGAATGTCCGCCCCGCGGTAGAGCACCTTGACGATCTCCACCGTCTGCTTCTGGGACACGGACATGTCGTAGATCTTCTGCTCGGGATCCACGTCGAAGCCGTAGGCGTCGCAGATCTCCTGGATCTTCTTCCGTGCCTCCTTCAGGTTCAGCCGTCCGGGCAGGCCCAGCACGATGTTCTCGGCGGCGGTGAGCACGTCCACCAGCTTGAAGTGCTGGTGGATCATGCCGATGCCATGGTCAAAGGCATCCTTGGGAGAGGCAATGACCACCGGCTTGCCGTCGATGGTGATCTCGCCCTCGTCCGGGAAATAGATGCCGGAGAGCATGTTCATCAGCGTGGTCTTGCCGCTGCCGTTTTCTCCCAGCAGGGCCAGAATCTCACCCCGGTAAATGTCCAGCCACACCCGATCGTTGGCCAGCACCGAACCGAAGGCTTTTGTGATGTTGCGCATCTTTACGGCGGGCTCCTTGTCCCCCTGCGTCGGATGCATCACAGTCTGCTTCTCATTTTCCAAGGGCTTCACTCTCCAATGTTATTATTGTATCCCCCAAAGCGCCCCTGAAAGGGGAGCTGCCGCCGCAGCGGCTGAGGGGTTGCGGTAGATATTTACAGTTTTATTAAGGACTTGGGCGAATTCGTACAATCTCTCTTGGCTTCCCCCGGGGGTGTTGCAGAGCGCAGCGAATCTTTCAAAATAATGATTGCCAGTGGCAATCATACCCTGATTCAATAGCTGGCAGCCCGTAAGGGCTGACTGATGAGGGATGGCGTGCACCGAAAGTTTCATAAAGGGTTCAGTAAGTGGGGTCGGGTCCTTGTTTTATAAAAGCCGTTCTCCATGTGGTAAATGAATTTAAACAGAGAAAAGTGATCTGCAATAATCTTAGACTGGCACCATTGGACGGAGTGCAAACAGTACTTAAGCTGTCGCCGTCCCTCATCAGTCTCGCTGGCGCTTGACAGCTTCCCCCCGGGGGAAGCCAAGGAGGCGGAAAACGAACACTTGAAAGCGGAGCGGGGTGCTTCGCTTTCAACTGCCCGTTTTCAACGGGAAAGGGGCAGCGCAGGGGTTGGACTGCGCTGCCCTTGGCGGTTGGAGGGGAGAACCTTAGAAAACGGTATCCAGCAGGTTGATGCCGTCGATCTTCAGGTCGAAGTAAGGAGCGGAGCGGAAGGTGGACTCGCAGAACGCGCCGTCGATGACGACCTCGGTGTCGCCCTCGTAGGCGGGATCGGTGTCCACGTCGGCCATGTAGGTGGTGACGGTCTCGCCGCCCACGGTGAAGGTGGAGGTGTCGAACACCCGCAGGGTGCCGTCCAGCAGCGCGGCCTTGACCTCTTCGATCTTCTCGACGGTGCCGGCGGCGGCAACGGCCTCGTTCACGTCGGTCAGAACCACGGAGTTGGTGGCGATATCGCCGGTCCAGTCGACGTCGATCTCCTCGCCGGAAGCGACGCAGTTGATGATGTACTCAAAGTAGGGCTCCCAGTTGATGCGGGAGGACACGATGAAGGTGTTGGGGCAGGCATCCAGAGTGGAGCCGTTGTAGGAGACGTCGGGCACACCGGCGTTCTCACAGGCGGTGGGAGCGCCCATGGAGTCAGCGTGCTGGGAGATCAGCTTGCAGCCGCCCTCGATCAGCTTGTTGGCGGCTTCCTTCTCGGCGGTCTCGTCATACCAGGAGCCGGTGAAGGTCACGTCCATGGTGACGGTGGGGCAGACGCTGCGGGCGCCCAGGAAGAAGGCGGTGTAGCCGGAAACGACCTCGGCATAGGTGAACGCGCCAACATAGCCCATCTTGGCTTCCTCGGCGGTGAACTCACCGTTCTCGATCATCTCGTTCAGCTTCAGACCGGCGGCAACGCCAGCCAGGTAACGGCCCTCGTAGATGGAAGCAAAGGCGTTGTGGAAGTTGGACAGGCCCTCGGTGTGGGCCTTGGTGCCGGTGGCGTGGCAGAACTGCACCTCGGGGAATTCCCGGGCAACCTCGATCATATAGTCCTCATGGCCGAAGGAGTCGGCAAACACGATGTCGCACCCGGCATCGGCCAGCTGTTCGGCGGCTTCCTGGCAGTCCTCGTTCTCGTCAATGTTGGTTTTCATGAGGTACTCGACGCCCAGCTTCTCGCAGGCTTCCTTGGCGGCGTTCAGGAAGTTCAGGTCGTAGGTGGAGTTTTCGTCGTGCAGGAAAATGAAGCCAACCTTCACCTTGGAGGTGTCAGCCTCGGCGGCGGCGCTGATGGCCATCAGGCTCATCATCATTACCACGGCCAGAACCAGAGAAAGAACCTTTTTCATGTTTGTTTGTCTCCTTTTCGCGTTGTTGTTGATGGTTTACGGATATATAAAGGGTATTTGCGACATGTTCACCGGCGGAATCGGATGCCGTCATCGCTCATTTCCTCGATGATGGCCAGGGATTCCACTCTCACTCCCTGGGTGCGCAGCCGGTCGCCGCCGCCCTGGAAGCCCTTTTCAATGGCGCAGGCCGCGCCCACGACCTGTGCGCCCGCCTGCCGGGCCAGCTCCATCAGCCCCAGCAGGGCCTTGCCGTTGGCCAGGAAATCATCCACCAGCAGCACCTTGTCGCCGGGCAGCAGGTAATCGCTGCTGACCACCACGGTGTAGTCGGTGCCGTGGGTATAGGAATGGACCACGGTGGAGTAGACGCTGCCGTCCACATTGCTGGACTTGTGCTTCTTGGCAAACACCATGGGCACGCCCATGGCCATCCCCGCCGCCGCCGCGATGGCGATGCCGGAGGATTCAATGGTCAGAATCTTGGTCACGCCGCAGCCGCCGAACAGGGCCGCGACCTCCCGGCCGATCTCCCCCAGGAACACCGTGTCGATCTGCTGATTCAGGAAACTGCCTACCTTCAGAATGCCGCCGGGCAGCACCTTGCCCTCACTCAAGATCTTCTGCTCCATCCGTTCCATTGGGAACCCCTCCTGATAAAAAATAAAGGACGAACCGCCGCAGGGAGCCCAATACCGGCCTGCTTCGATTCGTCATAGACTACGGGTGCAAAAAGGGGACACTTCCCCTCTCGCTACCAATAGTCGTGACTTGGGCAGGCGTCACGGTAGAAACATTCGGGCCATTTATCCGAACCTATATCGGTACAAGTGAAGTTTGACCTAATCGTAATCGAAATTTCCCGGAATGTCAACCCGGTTTGGGGCATTTCCCGGTTTTCCTCCGTAATGCACAAAGAGAGTTGGGATTCTATCTGCATTTCCGTCAAAAATTTTTGCTTCCCTCTGGCCCGCACTGACGGGAGAGGGAAGCAAAAATGGTAAATATTCATAGAGAACCTCTGAATCAATCGTCTGCGGCTGGACAGCGGGTCTTTTGCTCCCATGCTGCGGGATGAAAAATGGGGAATACATACAGTATTCCTCCATTTTCCATCTCTTGCCTGGGAACAAAATCCCTCACTGCCAGCTCTTGCCGATTGAATCAGAGCTTCTCACAAAAGCGTATATTGGATGGCGGTGACGACGTCGTGCTCCAGCAGCACGGTCAGCTGCTCCTGGGAGCGGCTGACGACGCAGCAGTTGTCTTGGATGGCGTCGTCGCCGAAGCACTCCCGGACCCGGGCGGCGGAATCGCCCACGCAGATGCCCTCCGGGGTCTGCATCCCGGCGGCGGTGATCATCATGCCCAGGATCCGTTCGCCGTCCTGGCTCTGGAAGGTCTTCAGCCGCAGGCCGGTGAACTGATAGGTTTTCTCCACCCCGGCGTACACGCCGCTTTTGCTCTCGCCGTAGCCGAAGGGCGCGCCCAGCGCCGCCAGCACCGGCCCGGCGGGGGCGTTCAGGGAGATGGCCACATCCTGCCGCATGACGGTGGTGAAGCCGGAGCGTACCTGCTGCCTCCCGCAGCCGGTAAGGGTCAGGCAGAATGCCAGCAGTGCCAGAAACAGTTTTTTCATGGTGGAATCCTCCTTTTATTTATTCGGATGCTATCCGTTTGCGGCGCGGATGATTGTTCCGTCTGCCGCGTTCATCACAAGCAGAAGTTCGGGGGCTTCGCTGGTATAATAGGTTTTGCCGTCTGCCTTTCCAATATACTCGGAAGTTCCTTTCAGCGCCAGCGCGGGCACATAGCGGAAGCTGCCCTCGCCCCCGGTGCGGGCCAGACCGTATTCGATTTCGGAGACCGTCACCGTGCACTGCACCTCCATCTGGAGGCCTTGCAGGAGGGAGCCAAATCCGTTGCCGTAGTCATACGCGCAGGTCTGCGCCAGATGCTGCTGCACCTGGGCCAGCAGGCCCTCAATGCCGAGGGGCTGCACGCCCTCGCTTACAGTTTCCTGGATGTCCAGCGGAGAAAACAGAGTGAAGGAAATAAGGTCCCCGTTGGCCGAAAAAACGAAGTTGGCGTCCGTCAGATAGTAGTCTGACTTGCCGTCGGGGCTTCGCAAAGCTCTAATCTGCGGCTGCCGCAGCGCGGCAACGCCGCTCACCACCGGCACGGCGTTTACGTATACCAGATATTCCGCCTCGCTGCCGCCTGCTTCCCTTTTGACATCGCATTCGTCCACCTGCCACTGCCCCAGGGCGAAGGCGGACAGCAGCTGCTGCGCCTGGGATTTGATAAGCTCCAGCTGCGCCTGGGAGGGTTCCCCCGTCCGGCACAGTCTGGCGGTGAAAATTTCGTCGTCCAGATTCCGGGGGCAGATGCCGTCGTATATGTAGCAGGAGATCATGTTTACCTGATAATCGCTTTTGTTCCGGGTGGAGGCGGTGAAGCGATAGGGAATTCCGTTTGCGGTAAACTGGGCGGACACCTCGTCATTGAAATCCGCCGTAGAGGCTTCGGCAAGCTCCTGCGCCGTAAGGGAATATACCGCTTCATTGCGCATCTCCCACTGGCAGGGCGTATGGGATTTTTCTGTGGGTGCCTGGTCATACAGGCGCTGATAATCCGCAAGAAAGGCCCCGATCAGCTCCACATAATCCGCCGTTGCCGAATCGCCGCACAGCCCGGTCAGCGCGTCCATATCCGCATACTGGGACCATCTGTCCAGCTTTGCCTGAATCTCACCCTTGGAAAGATTCTCCGCCTGCTCCGGCTCCGCTTCAAAAAACGCCGCATCGGGGAAGAGAGCCTGGGCCACTCTTTTCGCGTCCTCGCCCGTCAGGAAATGAGGCTGAACCTGCACAACGGGGCCGGCGGGCAGGTCAACAGCCTGGTCAATATCCATCACAAAGCTTACACTGCCGTCGGTGCTGGTGAAGGCGCTTTGATAGGAAGCGCCGGAGCCGCTTTCCGGCAGCATCTGCGTTTCCTCATTTGGGACTGCCGCCCCGGCCTGACAGGCACACAGCAACAGCGATACCAGGCAAATCACCAGGCAGCGGAAATAGTTTAAAGGCTTGATTTTCATAAAATGCTCCTTTTTCCTGCTTTTCTCATCTGCTTTCCCAAGCGCCCCCCTTAAACCTCCCCTGAAAGGGGAGGAGGGCCGCGCGTAGCGTGGCGGTGGGGTTTCTGCGGGATGCAGAATACCATTCCAGGAATCCCAGGCGAATTCGTACAATCCGCAACGGACATTCTGCGAATTCGCCTACGGCCTGAAGGAACCTCAGGTGCCTACCGCAAACCCCTCAGTCAGGCCCCTTGGGCCTGCCAGCTCCCCTTTCAGGGGAGCCAAGGGGTGCGCCTATAGAGAAACCGCGTCTCTTCGGCTTTTCCTTCTTACTGATACAGTAAAAGGGAAATGCATCCGAAAAGGCGCGGTTTTGTATCCAGTTTGCATCATTTTCCGTCCCGGTATACGGTGACGGTGGCCATGTAGTTCTCCCGCAGGACCCGCAGCTCCAGCCAGGCGCTGCCGCCCGCGGCCACAGGGGCGGTGCGGCGGTCCGCGGTGATGGAATCGTAGTACTTTCTGGCCCCTTGGGATTCCGCCGTTTCCACGGCCACGGTGTCCTCGGACAGCCCCAGGTATTGCCCGAAGCCCCGCAGCACGTCGTACCAGCTGGTCTGGGGGGTGATGTCCCCGCCGGGGAACAGCTTGCTGCCGCCGTAGTCCAGCCGCACCAGGCGGCCGCTTTCCACATCCATGCAGGCATGGATGCGCCAGTTGGAGGCAGCCGCCGTGAACTCCGCGTAGCGGAAGCCGCTGACGGCCTGACTGTCGAACATGTAATAGTAGCGGATGCGGTAGTCCGTGTCGTCCCGGAGCAGGTCCCGGGCCTCCTGGGGCATGACGCCGGCCCTGGCTAGCCGGTCAAATTCCGCCAGGAACTGGGCGTATTCCTCCCCCTCGCTCTCCTCCGGGTCGGTCTGGGAAATGTAGGTGGTGAGCAGCTGCTCCCCCTCGCCGTAGAAGCTCTCGGCCAAAGTGCCCATGCGCCAGGTGTAATCCGAGGAGCTCTGGGAGGTGACGGCCACCTGCTGGACCTCCATGTCCAGCTCCGGGGGGCGGCTCCATTTCAGCAGCAGCTCCGGCAGGAACGCGCCCGCCGCCACCACCGCCGCCACCAGCAGGATGATCAGCCAATTTTTCATTTCGCCACCTCCCTCAGCACAAAGGATACCACCGTGCCCCGGCCCACGATGCTCTCATAGTGCAGCCGTGCGCCGTGCAGCTCGGCGATCCGCTTGCACAGCGCCAGGCCCAGTCCCGCGCCGCCCTCTGCCCGGGCGCGGGATTTGTCCACCATGTAGAATGGCTCCGTGATCCGGCTGATGGCCTCCGGCGGGATGCCCCGGCCCCGGTCCTTCACGGCAAAGCAGTAGCCTACCGGGGCGGGAGTGCCCAGAATGGTGATCTTGCTGCCCGGATTGGAGGCCTTGCGGGCGTTGTCCACCAGGTTGTACAGCAGAATTTCCAGCAGACTCTTTTCGCCTGTGATCACGGCGTCCTCCACCCGCAGTTCCAGCACCAGCTTGCGCTGCTTCAAAGGATAGCAGATGCTCTCCTCCACGCCTCTGGCCAGGGCCAGCGCGGAGAAACGCTGCATTTTCGGCGCTTCGCTTTCCAGGGAGAACAGGCGCAGCAGGCTGTGGGACATGGTCTCCAGCCGCCGCCCCTCGGAGAAGATGAAGCTGGCCGCCTCAAACTGCTGCTCCTCCGGCAGCTTGCGGCTGCGCAGGGTATCGGCGTAGCCGATGATGGAGGTCAGGGGCGTTTTCAGCTCGTGGGCAAAGGCGGCGGTAAAATCCTTCTGCTGCTGGGTGGCCAGCTCCAGGGATTGGATGTGGCTTTCCAGCTCCTGGGTCATGTGGTTGAACTGGGCGGCCAGGATGCCGATCTCGTCGGCGGTGTGCACATTGGCCCGGACGCTGTAATTGCCCCCGGCGATCTGCCGGGCGGAGCGGGACAGGTTGCGGATGGGCGCGGTGAGCACCGTTCCCAGGGCGATGCCCGCCGCCAGGCTGAAGGCCACCGCCGCCAGGTACACCAGCCGGAAGGTGACCAGATACTGCCCCCGCAGCCGGTACAGGTCGGAAACATCGTGGCGGCTTTCCAGATAATAGGTGGTCTGATCCACGGAAAAGCGGCAGGTGATCACCACCTCGTATACGTCCTTGGCCCCCTCCGGGGCGTTGAGGATCTTATAGGTCAGGTTCTGCCCGGCGGCCAGCGGGTGGACGAGCCGCAGGCGGTAGTCCCGGAACGGGGCGATCTGGAGGGTCTCCTCCAGCGTCTGCTCCGTGACCTTGGC
Source organism: uncultured Eubacteriales bacterium (assembly GCA_900553805.1). GTDB lineage: Bacteria > Bacillota > Clostridia > Oscillospirales > Oscillospiraceae > Faecousia. Next base: position 1,326 of record USEU01000045.1, on the reverse strand, counting down.
GGATACGCTGGTGCGCCGCTCCACCGCCATGGTGCCCAGCACCGAGCACATCAGCTGCGTCTCCTCCGCCGCGGCGGTGATCTGGTGACCCAGCTGGGCATTGAACACCGACGAGACGATGGCGTAGCCGCCGATGGCCACCGCCAGGGAGACGATCAGTACCACGGACAGGGTGATCTTTGCGGAAAGCTTCATCCGTCCCCCTCCAGCCGGTAGCCCACCTTGTGGATGGCGCACAGCCGCTGCTGCCAGTCCAGCTTCTTGCGCAGACGCTGCACATGCAGGTCCACCGTGCGGGTGTCGCCCATGTAGTCCGATTCCCACACCCGCTCATAGATGGTCTCCCGGAACAGGGCCACGTTCTGGTTCTGGAGGAACAGCACCAGCAGGTCGTATTCCTTCCGGGTCAGGGTGACGGGCACCCCGGCCTTGGTGACCAGCATGGACTCGGTGTCCACCGTCACGTCCCCCAGGGTATAGATGGGGCTGCTCTTGCCCGCCCGGCGGAGCACCGACTCCACCCGGGCGATCAGCTCCACGATTTCAAAGGGCTTCACCAGATAGTCGTCCGCCCCGGCCCGCAGGCCCTGCACCCGGTCCTGCACGCTGCCCTTGGCGGTGATGAAGATCACCGGGGTGCCGGTGGGCTTGATCTGCCGCAGCAGCTCATAGCCGTTGATGCCGGGCAGCATGATGTCCAGTAGCACCAGGTCATAGCTGTGCTCCATGATGAGATCCGCAGCCGTGTTGCCGTCATAGGCCCGGGTGCACTGATAGCCGCTGGCGCTCAGGTTCCAGTCGATCAGATTCGCAATGGGCCGCTCGTCCTCTACGATCAATATCTTTGTCATTTCGTCTCTCCTGTTTGTGCCTCTCGGCTCCCCAATGGGGGCACTTTTTCACCCCGGAGAAGATTCTCCGGGGTGAGGGGGGTCAGTGTCTGCGGCGGTCGAACTGCTTGTAGTGCTCGGCCTTGGCGCCCAGCATCTTGTTGTCCGCGCAGTTGGTCATATCCTCCAGGTCAAAGCAGCTGCGCCGGAATTCCACACCGTAGGCGATGGTAAAGATCGTGACCGTGCGGATCTGCCGCCACTGCTCCTCGCGCCGGTACTGCTTGATGGCCGTTTCCGCCTGGAAAAGGGATGAAAAAACGCGATCATGGGAGTTTTGTCCCTTTCCTCAGGTTGCCTGCGTCCCCCAAAACGGCGCAGACCGACCCGGCCCCCGTGGGCCAGCCTTGCGGCATATCCTCACAATTTTGCCTATGGCAGCACCGCGCAATTGTGTCTGCGAGCCGCAGCCGTCTTTTTGCCCCACTTCTTCAGT
>USEU01000044.1 GCA_900553805.1 uncultured Eubacteriales bacterium | reverse complement strand
CCCCCAACCCTCGGAACCGGAATCCGATGCTCTATCCATTGAGCCACTGGCGCATACTCTTTTCAGCGGATGTATTATAGCAGATTTGGCGCGGTTTGTAAAGAGGCGGAGGGGGAAATTTTTTCCCGTGAGCCCCGGGAATCGCAGAAAGAAACGGTTGTTTTCTTTCTTTTCCTGTGATATAATCGAGGAAATCAGGCGCATCAGGAGGATTTTCGGTGATGGAACAGCCCAATCAGTTTCGCTCCTCTTTTAACGGCTTTAACCGGCAGGACGTGGTCCGCTATATGGAATTCATGAATAACAGGCATGCCTCCCAAGTGGCCCAGCTGACCAATGAGCTGGAGTATCTGCGGGGCAAGCAGGATACGCTGGACGCCGGGCGGGTCGCGCAGCTGGAAAAGGAGCTGAGCGCCGCGCGGGCGGAGAATGCCGCGCTGAAGGAGCGGGTGGCCCAGCTGGAGCAGCAGGCCGGGCACCCGGGGGCGGCTCCCACAGGGCCCGAGCTGGAGGCCTATCGCCGGGCCGAGCGGGTGGAGCGCACCGCCCGGGAGCGGGCCAGGCAGCTGAGCCGTCAGGCCGCCCAGGTGCTGGACCAGACCGGCTCCCAGGTAGAGGATGCCGCCGGGCAGATCGCCCAGCTCTCCGCCCGGCTGCGCGAGCAGCTGGAGCAGCTTCAGGACGCCATGGACGCCGGACGGCGCACCGTGCGGGAGGCCGTGGGGGCGGTACAGGCCCTGGACGAGGGCCAGGACGCCCAGGCATGACCATTCGGATACATAAAAGATGTGACCTGTTCCCCCGGGAATGGGTCACTGTTTTCAGGGGGCAAAAAAATGGACGCGACAAAGCCAAGCTATTATGACCGCTTCCGCTGTCTGGCATCCGCCTGCCCGGACAGCTGCTGCAAGGAATGGGACGTGGATGTGGACGAAGCGGCAGCGGCCCGGTATCGGGCGCTGACCGGCCCGCTGGGGGACCGGCTGCGGCAGGTGCTGCGGGATACGCCCTGGGGCGTGCAGATGGCGGCGGAGAACGGCCGCTGCCCCATGTGGCGGGCCGACGGGCTGTGCCGCATTCAGGCGGAGCTGGGGGAGGCGGCGCTGTGCCGGGTCTGCCGGGAATTTCCCCGGCTGCGCCACGACTACGGCGATTTTTTGGAGCTGGGACTGGAGCTGAGCTGCCCGGAGGCCGCCCGGCTGATCCTCACTGCCCCTGCCGCTGCGGCGGTGCGGTTCACTTTGCCCGGCGGGGAAGCGCCGGAGTATGACCCGGCGGACATGGCGGTTTTGAAGCAGAGCCGCGCCCGGGCGCTGGAAGTCCTTGCCAAGTGGGAGCCGGGGCAGGCGCTGGCGCTGCTGCTTTTCTGCGGCGCCTGGGCGCAGCAGGGGCTGGACGCGGGGGCGCTGGGGGAATTCGACCCCGCCGCCGTCCTGGAGACCGCCGGCGCCATGGCCCAGCCCCCGGACCGGGCGGGCTTTTTCCGCTTCTTCCGGGAGCTGGAAATCCTCACCCCCCGGTGGGCGGCGCTGCTGGAAGCGCCCGCGCCCACCCGCCTGCCGCCGGAGGCCGCCGCTCTGGCCCGGTATCTGGCGGAGCGGTACTGGCTGCAAGCCATTTCGGATTTTGACATCATGGGCCGGGCGAAATTCATCGTGATCGCCTGCCTGCTGGTGGGGAGCCTGGGCGGAAGCTTTACGGAAAACGCCCAGCTATTCTCCAAGGAGATCGAAAACGACGCGGACAACGTGGACGCGCTCCTGGACGCCGCCGCCGAAAACCGGGCCTTTACCGACGCCCGGCTGCTGGGAATGCTGGAGGGACTGAAATGAAGCTGGTGCACCTGTCGGACCTCCATCTGGGGAAACGGCTGAATGAATTTTCCCTGATGGAAGATCAGGAGGATATCCTGAACAAAATCCTCGCCATCGTCCGGGCGGAGGCCCCGGATGGGGTGATGATCGCGGGGGACGTGTATGACAAGGCGGTGCCCTCGGCGGAGGCGGTGGCGCTGTTTGACCGGTTCCTGGTGGGGCTGGCGGAGCTGACGCCCCACATCTTTGTCATCAGCGGCAACCACGATTCGCCGGAGCGGATCGCCTTTGCCGCCCACCTGCTGAGCCGGGCGGGCATCCACCTCAGCCCGGTGTACGACGGCCGCGTCCGGCCGGTGGAGCTGACGGACGAATTCGGCACGGCGGCGGTGTACCTGCTGCCCTTCATCAAGCCCGCCCACGTCCGCCGGGTGTTCCCGGAGGAGACCATCGACACCTATACCGACGCTCTGGGCGCGGCGGTGGCCCACCTGGAGCTGGACCAGCGGAAGCGCAATATTCTCGTCACCCACCAGTTTGTCACCGGGGCGGCCCGGTCGGAATCCGAGGAAATTTCCGTGGGAGGCGCGGACAATGTGGATGGGGCGGTGTTCGCCCCCTTTGACTATGTGGCCCTGGGCCACCTCCACTCCCCCCAGAGCTGCGGCGCGCCGAAGCTGCGCTACTGCGGCACGCCGCTGAAATATTCCTTCTCCGAGGCGGGCGACCGCAAGAGCGTCACCGTGGCGGAGCTGAGGGAGAAGGGCGACCTGCGGCTGCGCACCGTTCCCCTGACGCCCCTGCGGGACATGGTGGAGCTGCGGGGCAGCTTTGAGGCGCTGACAGCCGCAGAATCCTACGCCGGGAAGCGCGAGGACTATGTGCATATCACCCTGACCGACGAGCAGGACATCCCCGACGCCCTGGGGAAGCTGCGCGCCGTCTACCACAATCTGATGAAGCTGGACTACGACAATGCCCGCACCCGGGCCACCGGCCGGATCGAAGCGCCCGGCCAGGCGCTGCGCTCCCCCCTGGCGCTGTTCGCGGAGCTGTATGAGCAGCAGAACAACCAGCCCATGTCGCCCCAGCAGCGCACCTTTCTGGAAGAGCTGCTGGCGAAAGAACAGGAGGCGTGACCATGCGGCCGTTAAATCTTACCCTCAGTGCCTTCGGCCCCTACGCCGGGGAGATGACGCTGCCCCTGGACGAGCTGGGGAAAAGCGGACTGTACCTCATCACCGGCGACACCGGGGCGGGAAAAACCACCCTGTTCGACGCCATCACCTTCGCCCTGTACGGCGAGGCCAGCGGCGGCCAGCGCAGCCCCGGCATGTTCCGCTCCAAATATGCCGCGCCGGAAACACCCACCTTTGTGGAGCTGGAATTTGAATGCCGGGGCCAGCGCTACACCGTGCGCCGGGTGCCCAGGTATCAGCGGCCCAAGCTCCACGGCACGGGAACCACCGAGCAGAGCGCCGAGGCCACCCTGCTGCTGCCCGCCGGAGCGCCCATCACCCGGCTCCAGGAGGTCAACGACGCCATCCGGGACATTCTGGGGCTGGACCGCAATCAATTCATGCAGATCGCCATGATCGCCCAGGGGGATTTTCTCCGGCTGCTGCTGGCCCCCACCGAGGAGCGGCGGCAGATCTTCCGGCGGATTTTCAAAACCGATCTGTATCAGCGCTTACAGGACGACCTGAAGCAGGAGGCCGCCGCCCTGGCCCAGCGCTGCGACGCCGGGCGCAGAAGCGTGGAGCAGTATATCGCCGGGGTGATGTGCCCGGAGGACGACCCGGCGTTCCCCTCCCTGGAGGCGGCAAGGCAGGGAAAGCTCCCGGCGCAGGAGGCCGCCGATCGGATCGCCGGGCTGCTGGAGGCGGACCGGCAGCGCTCCCAGGAGCTGCAAGCGGCGGTGGACGCACTGGACGGGCAGCTGCGCGCCATCCATACCCGGCTGGAGCTGGCCGGGGAGCAGCAGCGCAGGCGCGGCGCGCTGAGCGAGCTGGAAACTGCCCTGGCCCGGCAGGTCCGGGAGCAGGCCCAGGCCCAGGAAGCGCTGGCCCAGGCGGAGGAAAAGGCGAAGGACCGGGAGGCGCTGGGCCGGGAGCTCACCCTGCTGGAGGCCGAGCTGCCGGACTACGAAAAACGGGACGGTCTGCGGCAGGAGGCGGAGGGTCTGGAATCGGAGCTGACCCGGAGCGACACCCGGCGCATCGCCCTGGAATCCCAGGCCCGGTCCCGCGCCCAGGCGCTGACCCGGCAGGAGCAGGCCGCGGAGGAGCTGCGCGCCGCCCCGGCAAAGCGGGAGCAGCTGCTGGCCCGGCAGGCCCAGGCCCAGCGCCGGGAAAAGCAGCTGCGCGGCGCGCTGGCGCAATCGGAGCACGTCGCCGCCCTGCGGGAGGCGCTGCGCGGCAGGCAGCGGCAGTACCATGCCGCCGCCCAGGCCGCCCAGGAGGCGGAGCGCCGCTATTTTCAGATGAACGAGGCGTTTCTGGCCGAGCAGGCGGGGGTGCTGGCCCTGGAGCTGCGGGAGGGCGAGCCCTGCAAGGTATGCGGCAGCATTCACCATCCCGCCCCCGCCTGTCCCTCCCCCGGCGCGCCCACCCAGGAGGCGCTGGGCCGGGCGCAGAAGGCCGCCGCCCGGAGCCGGGAGACGCTGCGGCGCGAAAGCGAGGCCTGCGCCGCCCTGCGCTCCACCGGCACGGCTGCCCGGCAGCAGCTGGAGGCCGGATTGCAGGAGGCCGGGGTGGAGGAAGCCCGGCTGCCCCAGGAAATCGAGCAGGTCCGCGGAGAACTGGAGGACCTGACCCGGCAGATCGAGGCGGAGGCAGCGCGCTGCACCAGGCTGACGGAAGCGGAGCGGGCCATCCCCGCCGCCCGCCAGGCGCTGGAAGCGCTGAACAAAACCATCGCCGCCCTGACGGCGGACAGAAGCGCCCTCTGCGCCCGCCGGGAAGCCGCCGCTGCCCAGGCCGCCGCCCTCGCGCTGCGCTTCCCCACGGCGGGGGACGCCCGGAAGGCGCTGGAGGAAAAGCGGCAGCGGCTGGAGCTGCTCCGCCGGGCGGCGGAGCAGGCCGGGCAGACCCTGCGGGAGAAGAGCGACGCGGTGCTGCGCACCCGCTCCGCCGCCCAGCAGCTGCGCCAGCAGCTGGAGGACGCGCCGAAAATCGATGTCCAGGCGGATCTGGACGCCCAGACCCAGGCCCAGACCCAGCGCCGGGAAAAGCTGGCACAAAAGGAAGGCGCCGACGGCCGCATTGCCGCCAACGCCGCCGCCCTTTCCGGCCTGCGCCGCCAGCTGGCGGCGCTGACGGCCCTGGAAAGCCGCTATGCCTGGGTGCGCGCCCTGGCCGATACCGCGGGCGGCACCGTCCGGGGCAAGGCCAAGCTCAGCCTGGAGGCCTATGTCCAGACCACCTATTTTGAGCAGATCATCCGTCGGGCCAACCTGCGCCTGACGGTGATGACCGACGGCCAGTACGAGCTGAAGCGCCGCGCCGAGGCGGAGAACCGCCAGAGCCAGAGCGGCCTGGAGCTGGATGTCATCGACCACTGCAACGGCAGCGAGCGCAGCGTCAAGAGCCTGTCCGGCGGCGAATCCTTCCTGGCCTCCCTGGCCCTGGCCCTGGGTCTGAGCGACGTGATCCAGTCCAGCGCGGGAGGCGTCCGGCTGGATACCATGTTTGTGGACGAGGGCTTCGGCTCCCTGGACGACCAGGCCCTGAACCAGGCCATGAAGGCCCTGCTCACCCTCACCGAGGGCGACCGCCTGGTGGGCATCATCTCCCATGTCAGCGACCTGAAGCAGCGCATCGACCGCCAGATCGTCGTCACCAAGACCCTCACCGGCAGCGCCGCAAGGATCGTGCAATAAAAAAAGCAGGCGCGGCCATTCAAAGAATGACCGCGCCTGTTGCCTTTAGGCAACACCACACAATTTGGCAAGAAGCCCCAGCCTGGATTTTTGGCTCAATTCAAAGTTTGGAAAACGAAGGAATACTGTATGTATTTCTCGTTTTTCAAACTGAAGAAGGGGGGCAAAAAGACGGCTGCGGCTCGCAGACACAATTGCGCGGTGTTGCCTTTATTCAGTCCGCTCTTGGGAACACCAGCGTCACCTTGAACAGGTCGCCGTCTACCAGGAGCTGGAGCTGGCCCTTTTGCAGCTCCATCAGGCTTTTGGCGATGTTCAGGCCCAGGCCGCTGCCCTCGGTGTTGCGGGAGGAATCGCCCCGGACGAAGCGCTCCATCAGCTCCTCGGCGCTGATGTTCAGCTGGGCCCCGGAGATGTTCTTGAAGGAGATGATGGCCTTGTCCCCGGCGGCGGAGACATCCACGTAGAGCCGGGTGCCGGGCAGGGCGTATTTCACCGCGTTGCTCAGCACATTGCTCATGGCCCGCCACAGCAGCCGCCCGTCGGCCAGCAGGAAGATCGCTTCCTCGCTCTGGTGGAACACCGGGGTCAGCCCGGCGGCGGTGAGCTTGTCGGAAAATTCCCCCAGGGCCTGGGTGACCGCCTCCACGGCGTCGATCCTTGCGATCTCCACCTGGACATTGCCGGTGGAGGCCTTGCTCATTTCCATCAGGTCGTCGATCAGCTTTTTGAGCCGCTGGCTCTGGCGGGAGAGCACCTCCACATAGGTTTTTTCCTCCTCGGCGGTGTGGGGCTTTTCCAACAGATCCACATAGTTGATGATGGAGGTCAGGGGGGTCTTGATGTCGTGGGAAACGTTGGTGATGAGCTCGGTCTTCATCCGCTCGCTTTTCAGCTGGTTCTGGGCCGCCACCATGGCCACATCGGCCAGGCCGTTCAGCTCATCGGCGAATTCCCGGAAGCAGCCCACCAGATATTTTTCCTCCACCTTGCTCTCCAGGTCGCCGCCGCGCATGCGCTTGGCCGCGTCCAGCAGGGTACCGAAGCAGTTGGAGCCGTACATCACCGCCACCAGGGCCGCCACGCACCACAGCACCGCCGCGCCCTCATTTCTGCCCAGGCACGCCAGCAGCAGCCACACCGCCAGCACGCCCCCGGTCACGATCCACTGCCAGGTCAGCGGCAGCAGGGAGAGCGTCCGCTCGCAGAGCTTTCCGACGCGCCGCAGCAGGCGGCCCAGGAAGCGCAGCGCCGTTTTCGCCCAGCTCCACAGCAGGGTGACCAAAGCGCCCGCGACCTTAAATACATCCCTGACGATCCGCAGGACAAAGCGCCACAGCTCAGGGAGGAACAGGAAGAGCCTGTGTAGCAGCCGCCCGGCCAGCTTCAGGCACCGGCCGGCGACCGTATTCCAGAACCAGTGGCCGTGGCCCATCTTCACCTGGGCGGCAAAGGCAAAGCAGAAGCAGACGAACAGCACACATCCGCAATAGCCCATCACCGCGACAGTAAGAACTGTAGAGGTGATGCCTTGGCTGCTGGTCTGGTCGATTGCATTTTGAAACATTATGAACGCGAGGTAGGCAAGGCCGATGCACAGCGCGGCCACGCCGCCGCCGTACAAATCCAGGGGCAGGGCATTGAAGCCCCCGGCCTTTATCTCGGTGCTGCCTTTTTTGCATCCGGCGCAGCTGCACAGGAACACGGCCAGCGCCGCAAACAGCAATAGGCTGATAACCAAGATGAGGGTCAGCGCTGTATTGTGCCCCGCAATCAGGCCCATCAGCACATAGGGCATGGGCACCTCAACGGCACTTTCTCCCATGGAGAGCTTCACCACGATGGGGTCTTCCAGGGTTTTGGAATGGTAGGAGTATTCAATGGTATTGATTCGGGTTTCGTCGGCAACGCTGCACCATTTCACATCCGGGTCATCCTCTTTGGAAAGGGAACCGGCACCCAGATATTCTTCGTATTCCACCGGGGAGAAGAGATATTCCAGCTCCCGCACCGGCTGGACGGAATTATCCAGCTGTTTCAGCACCTTTCCGTCCGTGTCCTGAATTTCGTAGGAAACGTCATCCCAGTTGAGCGTCCAGCCCCAGTTGGTGCGCTCTGCCCGCCGCAGCTGGGCGATACGCTCCGGCATGTTGCCGTATTCCTGGTTTGCCCAAGCCTGCACCATCCAGTTGACAGTCCAATACATCTGGTCTTGGATGGCGCGTTCCAACTCATCGTCATAGGGGTCGTCCGTCCAGCCGGAGTAGGTCAGAATACCCAGGCTGAGGCCGCTGGCTGCGGCGGTGAACAGGCACAGGGCGCACAGCAAGATGGCAATGAATTTGACCCAAAGCGTATTTCTCATGGCCTTGCCTCGATCTTGTAGCCCTGGCCCCACATGACCTTGAGGTAGCGGGGCTCGGAGGGGTTGATCTCGATCTTCTCCCGCAGGTGGCGGATGTGGACGGCCACAGCGCCCTCGCTGCCCAGGGCCACCTCCTGCCACACGGATTCATACAGCACCTTGGTGGAGAACACCTTGCCGGGGCTGGACATGAGGAGCTTGAGAATGGCGTATTCCGTGGGCGTCAGGCTCACCGGCTCCCCCTCCACCGTCACCTGCTTGGTGCGGTCGTCCAGCACGATGCCGCCCAGGGTGATGAGGTTGCTGTCCTCCGTCCGGCTGCCCAGGCTGGAAAACCGGCGCAGCTGGCTCTTCACCCGGGCCAGCACCTCCACCGGGGCGAAGGGCTTGGTGATATAGTCGTCCGCGCCCACGTTCAGGCCCAGCACCTTGTCCTCCGTCTCGCTCTTGGCGGTGAGCAGAATGATGGGCACGTTGGAAAATTCCCGGATCTTCGAGGTGGCGGTGATGCCGTCCATGCCGGGCATCATGATATCCAGCAGGATCAGATGCACGTCGTTCTCCCTGGCAAGCTTCACCGCGTCCGCCCCGTTGTAGGCCTCCAGCAGGATATACCCCTCCGGGGCAAGATAAATTTTCAGCGCATTCACAATATCCGGCTGATCGTCGCAGATCAGGATCTTGTACATGTCCTTCCCCTCCTTTTGGGGCCATTATATCATCTAAATTGTTAAGAAGAAAGTGGGGGAATTCTTAAGAACTGATTAATCCCTATGAAAAGGGGCGGCGGGTTTCGGTTGACGGGGACGGGAATGTGCGGTACAATGGGGGAAAATGGATTCCGAGGAGGGAAACCGATCATGAATGAACGTTGGAATCTGGACCCGATCTACAAAGGGTTCGGGGATGCCGCCTTTGGGCGGGATGTACAGGCCCTGGAGGGGGCGGTGAAGGAGCTGGAGGCGTTTGCCGGAAATCTGACCGGGGAGCCGCTGGACCTGCTGAAGCGGGGGCTGGCGCTCCAGGAGCGGATCACGGAGCTGGCCCGGAAGCTCTTCACCTTTGCCGAGCTGCGTCAGGCGGCGGACACCACGGACGCCGAGGCCGGCTCTCAGCTGGGGCGGATCATGGGCATTTACAGCGAGAGCGCCGCGCCCGGCGCCGCCTTTGAGGGCTGGTATGCCCGGCTGCCGGAGCTGGAAAGGATGATCGACGGGGATGAATTCCTGTCCGGCTACCGCTTCCGGCTGCTGCGCTGCCGGGAGGCCAGCCGCCATCTGCTGCCCGGCATCGGGGAGCGGGTGATGGCCAAGCTGAAAATTTCCGGCGGCAGCGCCTGGGCGGAATTGCAGCAGTACCTGACCAGCACCGTCAAGGTAAATTACCGGGGGGAGGAGATCACCCTCTCCGCCGTGCGGAACCTGGCCTATTCCCCGGAGGCGGACGTCCGCCGGGACGCCTATCAGGCGGAGCTGTGCAGCTACGCGGCCATCGCCGACCCGGTGGCCTACGCGCTGAACTCCCTGAAGCTGGAGACGCTGAACGAATGCGCCCTGCGCTCCTATGAAAGCCCCCTGGCCATGACCCTGGAGCATTCGGACATGCGGCGCGCCACCCTGGACGCCCTGTTTGCCGCCATCGATGAGAGCCTGCCCCAGTTCCGCCGGTATCTGCGGGCCAAGGGCAGGGCGCTGGGCCACGAAAACGGCCTGCCCTGGTATGATCTCTTCGCCCCCATGGGCCGCAGCAGCACCCGCTTCACCACCGGGCAGGCCAGGGACTATCTGGTGGAGCTGTTCTCTCACTTTGACAAGGAGCTCAGCGCCATGGTGGCGGAGGCCTTCGACAACGCCTGGATCGATTTCTTCCCCCGCAGCGGCAAGGCCGGGGGCGCGTTCTGCGCGGAGGTGCCCTCCATCGGCCAGAGCCGGATCCTGACCAATTTCGACGGCAGCCTTTCCGACGTGGTGACCCTGGCCCACGAGCTGGGCCACGCCTTCCACAACCGCTGCATCCAGAATAACCGCCCCCTGAACCGGGACTACTCCATGCCCGTGGCGGAGACGGCCTCCACCTTCAACGAGTGCGTGGTGATGAATCACGCCATCGCCCACGCCTCCGGCGACCAGGAGAAGCTGAACCTCATCGAGAGCCAGCTCCAGGACGTGACCCAGATCGTGGTGGACATCTATTCCCGCTACCGCTTCGAGGCCGCCGTGCTGGAAAAGCGGGGGCAGGAATTCATGAACGCGGCCCAGCTGTGCCGGCTCATGCTCCAGGCCCAGCAGGACAGCTACGGCGACGGGCTGGACAAGAAGCTGCGCCACCCCTATATGTGGGTGTGCAAGAGCCATTACTACGGCTCCACCTTCTATAATTTCCCCTATGCCTTCGGCGGCCTCTTCGCCCGGGGCCTGTACGCCAGATACGAGCAGGAGGGCGCGGCCTTCGTGCCCACCTACAAGCAGCTGCTGCGCACCACCACCGTGGCCACCGCCGAGGACACCGCCAAAGTGGCAGGCATCGACCTGACCGACAGATCCTTCTGGCGCTCCGCCCTGCTGGAGGTGGAGGAAAAAATCGACCAGTTCTGCCAGCTCGTGGGGGAGCCCTGAAATAATACCTCCCCTAAAAGGTTTAGCAGGTGTAGCCATTCATAGAATGGCGTACAGCTGCTTAATGCAAAGCTGAGGAGGGCCGCGCGTAAGCGTGGCGGAGGGGTTCGCGGTGCGCAGAATACCGATTGGAATGCACCAAGGCGAATCCGTAGAAGCCCTCTTGGCTTCCCCAATGGGGTGGTGCTCCGCGCAGCGAATCGAGATAGCAATCATACCCTTGTTTCGTGCCGCAACAGCGGCAAAGGGGGTGGAGTTGGATGGTTGAGAGCTGTACAGGTTATCACTCAACCGGGGACACCCCCTCAGTCAGCCCTTGCGGGCTGCCAGCTCCCCCATTGGGGAGCCGAGAAAACCTCCCCTGAAAGGGGAGGAGGGCCGCGCGTAAGCGTGGCGGAGGGGTTCGCGGTACGCAGAATACCGATTGGAATGCACCAAGGCGAATTCGCAGAAGCCAAGCCCCAAGCGCCCCTGAAAGGGGAGCTGCCGCCGCAGCGGCTGAGGGGTGCGGCAAGCAATTATCTTTTTGCCAAGACTTGGGCGAATTCGTACAATTCAAAACGAACATTCTACGTATGCGCCCGAGATTTCGTAAAGCGATGGGGGCCTACCGCGAAACCCCTCAGTCAGGCCCATTGGGCCTGCCAGCTCCCCTTTCAGGGGCGCTTTTCTCGCTGCCCCCTTTGGGGGTGGTGCTCCGCGCAGCGAATCGAGATAGCAATGATTGCCGGTGGCAATCATACACTTGTTTCGTGCCGCGCAGCGGCAAAGGGGGTGTTGTCGGTAACTTTGAGCCATTACCATTCAACGAACGACACCCCCTCAGTCAGCCCTTACGGGCTGCCAGCTCCCCCATTGGGGAGCCAAGTGGGGGGGCGGCAAATACAGAAAAAAAGAGGTACAAACCATGGATACATTTACCAGATCGTTGTGTGAATTTTTGGATGAGGCGCACAGTCCTTATCATGCCCAGGCGGCGCTGCGGCGGGAGCTGGAGGCGCGGGGGTATGAGAAGCTGGCCGAGGGGGACGGGTGGACGCCGGTCCCCGGCGGGAAGTATTTCGTGTGCCGGGGCGGGGCGGCGGTGATCGCCTTCCGGGTGCCCGAGGGCAGGCCCCAGGGCTTTCTGCTCTCCGCCGCCCACACCGACCGGCCCAGCCTGAAGCTGAAGGAGAACGGCGAGGCGGTGGGCGCGTATGTCACCGAGCAGGTGGAGCGCTACGGCGGGCTGCTGATGGCCCCCTGGCTGGACCGGCCCCTGAGCGTGGCCGGGCGGGCGCTGGTGCAGACGGCGGAGGGGGCCAGGGTGGCCCTGGTGGACATCGACCGGGATCTGATGCTGATCCCCAGCGTGGCCATCCACATGAACCGCCAGGCCAACGACGGCTACAAATGGAACCCGGTGACGGATCTGAACCCCCTGCTGGGGGGCAAGGACGCCGCCGGAAAGCTCCGCGCCCTGCTGGAGGAGGCCGCCGGGGGCAAGCTCCTCGGCCACGACCTGACCCTGTACGTCCGGGAGAAGGCAAGGGTATGGGGCATTGACGAAGAATACATCTCCAGCCAGGCGCTGGACGACCTGCAATGCGTGTGGGGCTGCTTCCGGGGCTTCCTGGAATCCGACGGCGGGGCGGACATCCCCGTGTTCTGCGCCCTGAACAGTGAGGAGATCGGCTCCTGCACCGCAGGCGGCGCGGACTCCACCCTGATCTCCGACGTGCTGGAGCGGATCGCCGAAGGACTGGGCGTTGACGTGCGGCAGCTGCTGAGCCGGTCCTTCCTGGTGTCGGCGGACAACGCCCACGCCATCCACCCCAACCACCCGGAGCTGGCCGACCGGGGCAACGCCCCGGTGATGGGGCAGGGGATCGTGGTGAAGTTCAACGCCAACCAGCGCTACTGCACCGATGCCCTGTCCGCCGCCCTGTTCCGCCAGGTGTGCGCCAAGGCGGGGGCGCCCGTGCAGACCTATTATAACCGCCCGGATATCCCCGGCGGCAGCACCCTGGGCTGCATCTCCATCGCCCACGTCTCCGTGCCCACGGTGGACATCGGCCTGCCCCAGCTGGCCATGCACAGCTGCTGCGAGACCGCCGCCGTCGCCGACGGCCTGAGCCTGCGCGACGCCATGAAGACCTATTTCTCCTCCACCCTCGACCTGGACGAGGAAGGATTTCGGATAAGATAAACCTTCTCGCTGCCCCTTTGGGGGAAGTGCCGCGAAGCGGCAAAGGGGGTGTCGTCGGTAACTTTGAGCTGTTACCACTCAACGAACCACACCCCCTCAGTCTCGCTTTGCTCGACAGCTCCCCCACCGGGGAGCCGAGAATGCACCAAACCTCCCCTGAAAGGGGAGGCGGCTCACATTCGTGAGCCGGAGGGGTCAGCTGCGGTACGCAGAATACCAATCGGAATGCACCAAGGCGAATCCGCACAGGCCCACTTGGCTCCCCCATTGGGGGAGCTGTCGAGCAAAGCGAGACTGAGAGGGGCAGCACGCAGTCACGGTTATAGGAAGACAAAGGCGAATCCGTACAATCCAGAACGGACATTGTACGGATTCGCCTTAGATTTTATAAAACCATGGGTGCTTACCGCAACCCCTCAGCCGCTGCGGCGGCAGCTCAGCTCTGCATGAAGCGGCTGTACGCCGTCGGGGACGGCTACACCCGCTAAACCTTTCAGGGGCGCTTGGGGGTGCGGTTCATTCAACGGGTCAGGGCGGCGGCGAGGGAGCAGATTTGGGCGGCGGCGGATTTGGGGATGAATTCGCGCTGGTGGGCGTGCATCTGGGCCAGGCGCTGGGGGTCGTCCGGGAGGGCGAGGAGCTTTTCCAGCTCCCGGGGCTTCAGGACGGCGGGGACGGCCATGCCGGTTTCGGTGAAGAAGGCCAGATTGCGGCTCTCACAGCCGGGGATGGGGGGCAGCAGGGCCAGGGGGGCTTCCATCACCGCCGCCTCGGTGGTGGACAGGCCGCCGGGCTTGGTCAGGTACAGGTCGCAGGCGCGCATGTATTCCGCCATCCGGGGGGTGCTGCCCAGCAGCTGCACCTCGCCGCCGTAACGGTCGGTCAGGTGGCGGCGGACGGAGGCGTTGCTGCCGCAGATGACGATCAGGCGGAAGTCCGTCCCCCGGATCCGGGCGGCCAGCAGGTCGATGGCCTTTTCCAGGCTCCCCGCGCCGATGCTGCCGCCGGACACCAGCAGATACCGCTTATCCGCCTCCAGGCCCAGGGCGGCCTTGGCCTCTTCCTTGCTCTGGGTGCCGCGGAAGGCGGCGCGCACGGGGATGCCCAGGGGATAGAGCTTTTCCTCCGGCAGCCCTCTGGCCGCGAATTCCCCGGTGAGCATGGGCGAGGGGATGACATAGGCGTCCAGGTCGCATTCCTCGGTAAAGGGGACGCAGGTATAGTCCGTGGCCACGAAGATGGTCCTGGGCAGCCTGGCCCCGTGATTTTTCAGATAGGTCAGCATCTCCGCCGGGTACAGGTGGGTCATCACCACCGCGTCCGTGGGATGGGTCTCCAGGTATTTTCCCAGGGCCTCCGATTCCAGGCCGGTGGCGAAGTACACCGGGGACCGCCAGGGCAGCCGCCGGTAGGCGTTGCCGATGGCATAGATGGCTCCAAAGCCCCGGGGGCTGGCCTGGGCGATGGAGATATAGGCGCTATCCACCCGGCGGGAGAGCTTCTCGGCGCACAGGTCCAGAGGATTCATCCGGGTGACGCTGTGGCCCTGGCGGAGGGCTTCCTCCTCCACCGCCGCCGCGGCGGAATTGTGGCCGCCGCCGGTGCCGCAGGACAGGATCAGAAGATTCATGGCTCCCTCCCTTCCGGCAGCCCCACGGGCAGCCGCACCTGCATGTGCTCCCTTGGCTCCTTGCTCAGGTGGAGCCGCAGGCCCACCAGCAGGCAGATCAGCATATAGCCGCCGGTCACGCCCCGGAGCTGGTGGGTAAAGGCCATGAGCAGCAGCGTCACCAGGTATGCAACGGCCGTCCGCTGGAAGTGGGGGGTGATCTTCACCACCACGGAGAAGAAGATGAAGCACCCGGCAAACAGCAGCACCGGCTCCCACAGGGGGATCAGCCCCAGCAGGCAGCCGAAGCTGACGGCGATGCCCTTGCCCCCATGAAAGCCATAGAAGCAGGGGAAGGCGTGGCCCGCCACCGGCGCGGCCAGCACCAGGGCCAGGGCCGTGGGGGTGATGGGCTCGCCGCTGCGCACAAACAGCCACACCGGCACGATGCCCTTCAGCAGGTCCCCCGTCAGGGTGAGCGCGCCGCAGGCAAAGCCCCCGCAGGCAAAGGCGTTGGAGGCGCCGGGGTTACTGTCCTTGCAGTCCGGCAGGGCGGCCTCCCCGCCGAACAGATGGCACATCACCCGGGCATACAGCACGCTGCCGGACAGGTATCCGGCGATCACATACAGGATATACCGATTCATATACTCTCTCCTTTTGGCAGCTCCACGGTGAAGATCACCGCGCCGCCGGCGCTCTCGGCGCGGACCGTGCCGCCGTGCAGCTCCACGATCCGCTTGACAATGGCCAGGCCCACCCCGTTCCCGGCGGAAAAATGGGAGCGGTCGGCCTGATAGAATTTCTGGAAAATGCGGCCCAGGTGCTCCGGGGCGATCTCGCCGCTGTTGGCCACCCGCACCCGCACGGTGCTCTGACCGTCCTCAACGCGCACCTGCACAGGGCCGTAATCCGGGGAATACTTCACCGCGTTCTGCACCAGGTTGATCCAGACCTCCCGCAGCATGTCCTCGTTGGCGGTGATGCTCACCTCCGGGAATTCCATGTCCAGCTCCAGGTGCTTGGCGGTCCACTGGTCCTCCAGCAGCAGCACGGCGCTGCGCAGCTGCTCGGACAGGTTGTACCGGCTCACCCCGGTGAGGATGGCCTGGTTCTCCACCTTGGTCAGCTTGAGCACATTGGTGGCCATGTCGGACAGCCGCCGGGATTCCTCCACGATGGCGTCGATGTATTCCCGGCGCTGGTCCCCGTCCAGGTCCGCCCGCTGCAAGAGCTTGGCGAAGCCCGCGATGGAGACGATGGGGGTCTTGAATTCGTGGGAAAAATTATTGATGAAGTCCTGGCGGAGCATTTCGGTGTCCCCCAGCTCCTCCGCCATTTTGTTGAAGCTCTCCTCCACCTGGAGGAAGGCGGGCACCAGGTCCATGCGCCGGCTGAAGTGCACCCTGGCCTGGAAATCCCCGGCGGCCAGCCGGTTCATCTGGGCGATGAGATAGTTGATGGGCCGCAGGGGAATGCGCCCGGCCAGGACGGCCAGCCCCGTGCCGACGATCAGGCTGATGGCCGCCATCAGAAGCAGCAGCTGCAAGGTGCCGGAGATGCCCACGCCGGAAAATTCCAGCAGGCCGAACCAGGTGAGCACATAGATGATGCCCACCGCCAGCAGCAGCGACACCGCCAGAATGGCAAAGGTGAACAGGGAGAACAGCAGCGTCAGCGACCGGGGGCGCTGCTTTTCGTTTTGCTTCATTCCTTCTTCACCGCCTTATAGCCCAGGCCCCGGACGGATTCCACGGAAAATTCGTCCCAGCCCTCAAAGCGCTTGCGCAGCCGCCCCACGTGGACGGTGACGGTCTCCCAGCCGGTCTCGCAGTCCATGCCCCAGATCTCGTCCATCAGCTGGATGCGGGTGAAGATCTTGCCGGGATAGGACAGCAGCTTATACAGCAGCAGGAACTCCTTCTGGGGCAGCTCCACGGTCTGGCCGGGGCGGGAGACGGTGAAGGAATCGTAATCCAGCACCGCGTCGCCCACCACGATCCGCCGGTCGCTGACGATCTTGGCCCGGCGCAGCAGGGCCTTGATGCGCAGCAGCATTTCCTCCTCGTCGATGGGCTTGGTGATGTAGTCGTCGGTGCCCACCAGGAAGCCCCGGTGCTTGTCCGCCGGAAGCTGCTTGGCCGACACCATCAGAATGGGCAGGGTGCTGCCCGCCTGGCGCAGGGTCTGGGTAAAGGCATAGCCGTCCATCCGGGGCATCATCACATCCAGCACCACCAGATCGATGTGCTCCCGGTCCAGCGCCTCCAGGGCCTCCTGCCCGTCCACGGCGGTAAACACATGATACCCCGCGCCCTCCAGGATCGCCTTCATCAGCAGCCGGGTATTCTTATCGTCATCCGCCACCAGAATATTCACCAATCGCGCTCCCCCCTCGCATTCCGGGCTTTACAGATACAATAAACGACTTCATCCGTTTCGTCAAGAAAAACCGTTATTCTTAAACTTCCAGGATATTAGTAGCACCTTTTCCTAAACCGAAACAAAACAGGCCCTTCCTTGGCGCCCCTGAAAGGTTTCGCGGGTGCAGCCGTCCCCGACGGCGTACAGCCGCTTCATGCAGAGCTGAGCTGCCGCCGCAGCGGCTGAGGGGTTGCGGTAGGCACCCGCGGTTTTAAGAAACCTTGGGCAAATACGTAACGGCCCCTTGGCTTCCCCCGGGGGGAAGCTGGATTTTTTGTCAATCGGCACTTCGGAACCGATTGACAAAAAAGACTGATGAGGGATGGCGTGCACCGAAAGTTTTATGAAGAGTTCGGTGAGTGGGATTGCGTCCTGGCTTTATAAAAGCCGTTCTCCCATGTGATAAATGAATCCGAACAGTGGGAGATAAACGGCAATGACCTTGAGCCGATACCATTGGACGGAGTGCAAACAGTATCTGGGCTGTCGCCGTCCCTCTTCAGTCAGCCTTGCCGGTTCCGAAGAGCCGTCAAGGCTGCCAGCTTCCCCCCGGGGGAAGCCAAGGGGGGCTGTACGAATTCGCCTTGGTGCATTCCATTCAACGGACTGCATACAAAAAGACCGCCGCACCCGAAGGAGAGGGTGCGGCGGTGAAGGGGAATGGCGGAAATTCGATTACAGCAGGGTGGCGAAGTGCTTGATGGTGCGGCACATCTGGGAGACGTAGGAGTTCTCGTTGTCGTACCAGGAAACGACCTGAACCTGGCTGGTGCCGTTGCCCAGGTTGATGACCATGGTCTGGGTGGCATCGAACAGGGAGCCGAAGCGCATGCCGATGATGTCGGAGGAGACGATCTCGT
>USEU01000043.1 GCA_900553805.1 uncultured Eubacteriales bacterium | reverse complement strand
CAGTGCGACCATGTGGAATTCACCTTCGGCGGCGGCGAGGCCAACGTGGCCGTGTCCCTGGCCAACTACGGCCTGGATGCCGCCTACGTCACCAGGCTCCCCGCCCACGCCATCGGTCAGGCGGCGGTGAATTCCCTGCGCCGCTACGGGGTGGATACCTCCAGGATCGTCCGGGGCGGCGAACGCGTCGGCATTTACTACAATGAAAAGGGCGCTTCCCAGCGGGGCTCCGTGTGCATCTATGACCGGGCCAATTCCGCCATTGCCCAGGCGGTCCCCAGTGATTTCGACTGGGACGGCATTTTTGAGGGAGCCGAGTGGTTCCATTTCACCGGCATCACTCCGGCCCTGGGGGGCAATCTGGTGGAGATCTGCAAGCAGGCCTGTCAGGCCGCCAAGGCCCACGGCTGCAAGATCTCCTGTGACCTGAACTACCGGGGCAAGCTCTGGACAAGGGAGCAGGCCCGGGAGGCCATGACCGACCTGTGCCGGTATGTGGACGTGTGCATCTCCAACGAGGAGGACGCCAAGGATGTGTTTGGCATTGAGGCCGAGGCCACCGACATCTACGGCGGCAGCCTGAACCACGAGGGCTATAAGTCCGTGGCCAGGCAGCTGGCGGATCGGTTCGGCTTTGAGCTGGTGGCCATCACCCTGCGGGAAAGCCACAGCGCCTCCGACAACGGCTGGAGCGCCATGCTGTACAACGCCGCGAAGAATGAATACTGCTTCTCCAAGAAGTATGAGCTGCACATCATCGACCGGGTGGGCGGCGGCGACAGCTTCGGCGGCGGCCTGATTTACAGCCTGCTCACCGGCAAGGATACCCAGTCCGCCGTGGAATTCGCGGTGGCGGCTTCCGCGCTGAAGCACACCATCGAGGGCGACTACAACATGGTCACCGTGGCCGAGGTGGAAAAGCTGGCCGGCGGCGACGGCTCCGGCCGCATCCAGCGGTAATCTGCATAACGATCAAGGGCGCGTTGCATCAAGCAGCGCGCCCGAAAATTTTGGACCCTTGGCTCCCCAACGGGGGAGCTGTCAGCCCGTAAGGGCTGACTGAGGGGGTGTGGTTCGTTGAATGGTAATAGCTCAAAATTACCAACCACACCCCCTTTGCCGCTTCGCGGCACTTCCCCCAAAGGGGGCAGCGAGGGCGCGGCGCACCACCCCCAGAGGGGGTAGCAAGCCGGTGCCGCCTTAATTAGTGGCATTGGTAAGAGAAAGCTCACAGGAACCGAATGGACTTGGTGGGGCATTTCTCCACGCACTTGCCGCAGCCGACGCACTTCTCCGGGTCCACCCGGGAGAGGTTGTTCTCCAGGGTGACCGCGCCCTGCTCGCACTGCTTGGCGCAGATGCCGCAGCCGATGCACCCGGCGGTGCAAACCTTCTTCACGGCGGGGCCCCGGTCCTGGCTGGAGCAGCGGACGGCCACCTTGGCGGCGCGGTCGTGCATGCCGATGATGCCCTTGGGGCAGGTCTTGGAGCACAGGCCGCAGCCGATGCACTTGTGCTGGTTGACCACGGCGACGCCGTCCTGAATGGAGATCGCGCCCTGGGGGCAGACCTTCACGCAGCTGCCCAGGCCCAGGCAGCCATAGGCGCAGCTGCCGAAGTTCAGACCGCTGAGGACGGCGGCGCGGCAATCGGGAATGCCCACATACCGGGCCTTGGGCTGGGTGGCGTCGCAGGTACCGGCGCACTGAACGTAGGCCACCTGAGGATCCTGGTCGATGGTCTGCTTGCCCAGAATGGCGGCGATCCTGGCGATGTTCTCCGTGCTGTTGCCGGGGCAGGCGTCCACACGGGCCTCGCCCTTGACGATGGCCTCGGCCACGGCGTCACATCCGGCGTAGCCGCAGGCGCCGCAGTTGGCACCCCGCAGGCATTCCCGGACGCGGGTGACCCGGTCGTCGGCCTCTACATAGAATTTTTTGCTGGCGGTGACCAGCGCGCCGCCCAGGATCAGGCCCACCAGGGCGATGACCAGGGTGGAAATAATCACAGTATTCATGCTCTTCCCTCCCTCAGGACAGTCCGGCGAAGCCCATGAAGGCCATAGCCATCAGCGTCGCGCACAGCAGCACGATGGGCGCGCCCCGGAAGGGGGCGGGGATGGCCTTCTCGTCGATGTGCTCCCGGATGGCGGCCAGCAGGACGATGGCCACGGTGTAGCCGATGGCCGTGCCCAGTCCGGCAAAGGCGCTCTCCAGAATGTTGTAGCCGTTCTGCACGTTGGTCAGGGCCACGCCCAGCACGGCGCAGTTGGTGGTGATCAGGGGCAGGTAGATGCCCAGACTCTGATACACGGCGTGGGCGTTCTTCTTCAGGAACATCTCCACCATCTGCACCAGCGCGGCGATCACCAGAATGAATACGATGGTTTTCAGATAATCAAGTCCCAGCGGGGCCAGCACGTACTGATACAGCGCCGCCGCCAGGGCGGAGGACACCGTCAGCACGGCGGTGACGGCCAGACCCAGGGAGAGGGAGGCCTTCTTCTGGGCCGATACGCCCAGGAAGGAGCAGATGCCCAAAAACTGGCTCAGCACCACATTGTTTACCAGCGCGGTGGAGACGATGATCATGATGAGACTTTTCATTGTTCGGCCTCCTCCTTCTTGTCGCAGTCGGCGGTGCAGTTGGCGCAGCAGCCGTCACAGCCCTCCACCATTTTCCTGGAGCGGTTCTTGATGCCCACCGCGTTCAGAATGGCCACCAGCACCGCCAGCACCAGGAACGCGCCGGGGGCGCGGATGAAGAAGGCCATGGGCTCAAAGCCGCCGGGCAGGGCGAAGCCGAAGATGGAGCCGGCGCCCAGAAGCTCCCGGATGGAGCCGATGATGGTCAGGGCGATGGTGAAGCCCAGGCCCATGCCCAGGCCGTCGAACAGGCTGAGCAGCGGCGGGTTCTTGGAGGCGTAGGCCTCCGCCCGGCCCAGAATGATGCAGTTGACCACGATCAGCGGGATGTAAATGCCCAGGGCGGCATAGAGCGTCTCCAGATAGGCCTGCATCAGCAGCTCCACCACCGTGACGAAGGAGGCCACGATGACGATGTAGGCGGGCAGCCGCACCTCGTCGGGGATGACCTTGCGCAGCAGGGAGATCACCACATTGGAGATGACCAGCACCACCAGACTGCTCAGGCCCATGCCCAGACCGTTGATGGCGGAGGTGGTGACAGCCAGGGTGGGGCACATGCCCAGCATCAGCACGAAGGCGGGATTCTCCTTCACCACGCCGTTGTAAATTCGTTCCCAATATGCTTTCATAAACCTGTCCTCCTTACCCGAGGTTTTCCGCGAAGCAGCGGAGCGCACCGTTTACCGCGTCCACCACCGCGCTGGAGGATATGGTGGCGCTGCTGACGCCGTCGATGATCCCCGGCTCCGTGGAGGCGCTGCCGCCGCGCAGGGCGAAGCTTTGCGTGTTCACATTCTTGAACTGATCCATGAATTCCGCCTGGCCGCAGCGCATGCCCATGCCCGGGGTCTCGTGCAGCTCGGTGAAATAGATGCCGGTGACGGTCCCGTCGGGCAGGATGCCCACCACCACGGTCAGACCGCCGTCGTAGGATTTGCTGTTGTGCACGCCGATGGCGTAGCCCACGGTTTCGCCGCTGCCGTCCACACCGGCCAGCACCGTCTCTACGGACACGGAGCCGTAAACGCCGTCACCCGCCTCCAGGGTGCAGGGGACAAAGTCCTCCGCCTCCGGCAGGACCGCCTGATAGGCGGCGCGGCGCGCCCGCTCCTGGTTTTCGGCGATGGTCTGCTCGGTGGTGGCAAACACGGCGCTGAGGGCCAGTCCGGCGATCAGGGTGATGACCACCAGGATGATCACAGGCTTGGGGATGGCCTTCTTGAATTCCTTGGGGATGCGGAAGCCGTAGGGCACGGGAATGAACAGCTCGTCGATCAGATTGCCGAACATGTTGGCCAGCAGCACCGCGTAGGTGGTGGAGTCGGCGGCGTTGCCCCGCACCCGGAACAGGCCGATCAGCACGCCGGTGAGGGCGCCGTAGAGCAGCTGCCCCTTGGTGGTGGACGGGCCGGTGACGGGATCGGTGGCCATGAAGAAGGCTGCCATCAGCAGGCCGCCGCCCAGCAGCTGGGGAAGCATATAGCTGGGGTCAAGCCCATGGCCGCCGAAGATGGCCAGAAAGATGGCGGCGGAGCCGATGGTGGCGGTGGGAATTTCCCAGGTAATGCCCCGGCGCAGCAGCAGGAAGATGCCGCCCACCACCAGCCCCAGAGCGGAGCTGCCGATGACGCCGCTGGTCCGGCCCAGGATCATGTCCAGCAGGTCTACGCTGTCCCCGGCGGCAAGCTGGGCCAGGGGAGTGGCGGCGGAAACGCCGTCCAGGGTGTAGCCGGTCATGGCCGCGCCGAAGGAGATCAGCAGGAAGCAGCGCCCGGCCAGGGCGGGGTTCATGATGTTGTGGCCCAGACCACCGAAGAGGCACTTGACCACCAGAATGGCGAATACGGAGCCCAGCACCGGGATGTACACCGGCACACCGGCGGGCAGGGTCAGGGCCAGCAGCAGGCCCGTGACCACGGCGCTGGCGTCGCCGATGGTGTTGCCCCGCTTGGTGGCCAGGTTGAACAGGTATTCCGTCACCACCGCCGCGGCGATGGAGACCAGCATGATAAATCCGGCATACCAGCCGTGGGCCCAGATGCCCAGGGCCGCCGTGGGAAGCAGCGCCAGCAGCACGTCCCGCATCACCGTCTTGGTGGAAAGACTGCCGCGGTCATGGGGGGCGCTGGAAAGATGCAGTAGTTCACTCATTGTCCGATTGCCCTCCTTATCTCTTCTTGGTGGCCATGATCTCGGCCTTGGTCACCTTAAACAGCTGCATCAGCGGCCGCTTGGCGGGGCAGATGTAGGTGCAGCAGCCGCAGGCGATGCATTCCAGGCCGTACAGCCGCTTCTCGTAGCGCTCATAGTCCTTGTGCTGGGCGGCCACCTGCATCAGCTGGGGGGAGAGGCCCAGGGGGCACACCCGGTTGCACCGGCCGCAGCGCAGGCAGGCCGTCATGGGAGCGGCGGATACCGGGTCAACGGACAGCGCGGTGATGGCGTTGTTGTTTTTGCAGATGGGCACGTCCAGATTGACCAGGGGAATGCCCATCATGGGGCCGCCGGAGAGGATCTTTTCCGGCTCCAGCCCCTCGTTCCAGCCGCCGCAGGCATCCACCAGCTCCCGGCTGCTGGTGCCGATCTTCACCCAGAAATTTCCGGGATTCTTCACGCTGTCGCCGGAGACGGTGACGCCCCGCTCCATCAGCGGCTCGTTCAGGCACACCGCCCGGTACACCGCCCGGATGGAGGCCACGTTGTCCACCACGCACCCGGCGTCGGCGGGGAGCATACCCAGCTTCAGATGGCGGCTGGCCACCACGCTGATCAGCGAGCGCTCGCCGCCCTGGGGGTACTTGGTCTTCATGGGCATGACGCTGATCCGCCCCCGGCCCTCGCAGGCGGCCTTCATGGCGGCGATGGCGTCGGGCTTGTTGTTTTCAATGCAGACAACGCCGTGGGCCTGGGGGAACAGGCGCAGGATGATCTCGATGCCCGTCACGATCTCCTCCGCGTGGGTCTGCATCAGCTGATCGTCACAGGTGATGTACGGCTCGCACTCCGCGCCGTTGGCAATGACGTAGCGGATCTTGTTCGGGTCCTTTACCGTCAGCTTCACGTGGGTGGGGAAGCCCGCGCCGCCCATGCCCACGATGCCGGCGGCCTTGATCCTGTCCAGGATCTCCTGATTGGTCAGGTCCAGATAGTTGGTCTGCGTTCCGATGCCCTCGGCCAGGGTGTTCTCCCCGTCCGGGGTGATGACGATGGCCTGGGCCATGGGCCCCGCGGCGGTGGGCCGCGGCTCAATGGCCTTTACCGTGCCGGAAACGGAGCTGAAAATGTTGGCGGACACGAACCCGGTGGCCTCCGCGATCCGCTGCCCCGCCAGCACCCGGTCGCCCTTCTGCACGATGGGGGCCGCAGGCTTTCCGATGTGCTGATTCATCAGAAACACCAGCTCCCCCTTTGGCATATAGGGCACCAGAGGCGCTTTGCAGGAAAGCTCCTTGTGCTCCGCCGGATGGACGCCGCCGTGGAATGTACGATCTCCCATAGACATCTCTCCTTCTGCTGCCAGGAGCGCGGCCCCAAACCGCCCCCTGTGGATTTCGTCTCATTATAGCAGAATGCACATCTAAGCGCAATGCTTTTTTCATGTAAATTATGTAACATACCGAATAATTTGACAGCACGCTCAAAACCTCCCCTGAAAGGGGAGGAGGGCCGCGCGTCAGCGTGGCGGAGGGGTTTGCGGTACGCAGAATCCAATTTAAAATGTACCAAGGCGAATCCGCACAACCCAAGCCCCAAGCGCCCCTGAAAGGGGAGCTGCCGCCGCAGCGGCTGAGGGGTGCGGCAAGAGGTTACGTTTTTGCCAGGGCTTGGGCGAATTCGTACAATCCAAAACGAACATTCTACGGATTCGCCTCAAATTTTATAAGACTGTGGGTGCCTACCGCAAAACCCCTCAGTCAGGCCCGTTGGGCCTGCCAGCTCCCCTTTCAGGGGCGCTAGGAAAACGGAAATTTCAATTGTTCAAAAATTGTTGTATACTTTTCTGGGGAAATGTGTTATACTTTCCTCGTTCGGTGCGGGTGGGCAGACCCGGCCTTCCGTTGGGGGCGGATATTTCCCCGGCTTTTTACAGAGAGAATGCAGGCGTTTTTCGGAAAGAAGGCGATTCAGGGCCGGACTTTCTGAGATCGGCTGCCTGCTTTTTGCGTTCATTTTGCGGCGCTCCCGCGCCCACTTTATCATTACTTATGTTTTTACTGAAAGGAGATTTTAACATTTGGCAGAAAAACTGAAAATTATCCCTCTGGGCGGTCTGGATGAGATCGGAAAGAACATGACCGTCCTGGAATACGGCAAGGATATGATCATCGTCGACTGCGGCGTTGGTTTCCCGGACGAGGATATGTACGGCGTTGACCTGGTGATCCCCGATTTTTCCTATGTGGTCGCCAATTCCAAGAAGCTGCGCGGCATGTTCATCACCCACGGGCATGAGGACCACATCGGCTCCATTCCCTACTTTATGAAAGAGGTCATCTGCCCCGTTCACGGTACTGCCATGACCAACGGGCTGATCAAGCTGAAGCTGGAGGAGCACAAGCTGGACGACAAGGTCAAGCTGGTGACCCACAAGCCCGGCGACGTGGTCAAAGCCGGGTGCTTCAGCGTGGAATTCATCCATGTGAACCACTCCATTGCCGACGCGGTGGCCTTCGCCATCCGCACCCCTGTGGGCACCGTGGTCATGACCGGCGACTTTAAGATCGACCCCACCGCCTCCTGCGGCATGACCGACCTGGCCCGCTTCGGCCAGCTGGGCAACGACGGCGTGCTGGCGCTGCTGGCCGACTCCACCAACGTGGAGCGCCAGGGCTACACCCCCAGCGAGAACGTGGTGGCCGAGAGCCTGGACCGGCAGTTCAAGGGCTGCGACCAGCGGATCATCGTTACCACCTTCGCCTCCAACATGCACCGCATCCAGGCGGTGCTGGCCACCGCCCAGCGCTACGGGCGGAAAGTGGCCGTCACCGGCCGCAGCATGGAGAATATGCTCAAGGTCGCCCAGGAGCTTGGATACCTGAATGTCAAGCCCGGTACCATTGTGGACATTGCCGCCATCAAGAGCATTCCCAAAAACAAGCTAGTCATCGTTTCCACCGGCTCCCAGGGCGAGAACATGTCCGCCCTGTACCGCATGGCCTTCTCCACCCACAAGCAGGTGGATATCACCGCCGGTGACCGCATCATCATCTCCGCCTCCGCCATCCCCGGCAACGAAAAGGCGATCTCCCGCATCATCAACGAGCTCTACCGCAAGGGAGCGGATGTGGTCTACGAGAAGAGCGAGGGCCTGCACGTCTCCGGCCACGCCTGCCAGGAGGAGCTGAAGATCATCCACGCCCTGGTCAAGCCCCGGTTCTTCCTGCCCGTCCACGGCGAGCAGCGGCATTTGCAGCTGCACAGCAAGCTGGCCCAGTCCATGGGCATGAGCCCCCGGAACATCCACATCGGCGAGCTGGGCAGCGTATTCGAGTTCACCTCCAAGAGCTGCAAGGAAGCGCCCTCCGTCACCGCCGGCAAGGTATTTGTGGACGGCACCGGCGTGGGCGACGTGGGCAGCGTGGTGCTGCGCGACCGCAAGCACCTGGCCCAGGACGGTATGCTGGTGGTGTGCGTCAACCTGTCCAGCCAGAATGGCGAGCTGATCTCCGGCCCCGATATCATCACCCGCGGCTTCATCTACGTGAAGGAGTCCGACGAGCTGATGGAGGAGCTGCGCCAGGTTGCCATTGAGGCCATCGAGCGCTGCCAGCGCAAGCGGGTGCGGGATTGGAGCGCCATCAAGTCCGCCATCAAGAACGACCTGAGCGGCTACCTCTACAAGACCACCAAGCGCAACCCCATGATCCTGCCCGTTATCATGGAAATCTAAAGTTCGGGGCGGCACTGCAAAACGCAGCGCCGCCCCCTTTGGCCCTCGCTGCCCCCTTCGGGGGTGGTGCTCCGCGCAGCGAATCAAGATAGCAATGATTGCCGGTGGCAATCATACATCTGCTTCGTGCCGCGCAGCGGCAAAGAGGGTGTTTACCATCCAACGAACAATACCCCCCTCTGCGACTCGCTAAGAGCCGCCTGACGGCGGTTGCTCGCTTGCATAGCGCCTGCGCATCGCTAAGTCAGCCCTTGCGGGCTGCCAGCTCCCCCATCGGGGAGCCAAGGAATGAGATAGGAGGTCCCATGAGATATTACTTTGCCCCCATGGAGGGGCTGACGGACAGCATTTACCGGCGGCTCCACCATCATTTTTTCCCCGGGGTGGACTGCTACTATACGCCCTTCCTTTCCCCCACGGTGCACCGCCATCTGACGGCCAAGGAGGAGCGGGAACTGCCCCCGGCGGACGGGACGGGCTTCCGGGTGGTGCCTCAGCTGCTGACCAAAAGCGCGGAGGACTTCCTCTGGATGGCCGGGCTGCTCCGGAACCGGGGTTATGACCAGGTGAACCTGAACCTGGGCTGCCCCTCCGGCACGGTGGTAGCCAAGGGGAAGGGCAGCGGGATGCTGGCCGACCTGGATGCGCTATCCGCTTTCCTGGATGAAATTTTTGCCCGGTCGCCCCTGCCCGTCTCCGTAAAGACCCGGGTGGGGCTGCGGGAGCCGGAGGAGTTTCCCCGGATCATGGACATCTACCGCCGCTACCCCATGGCGGAGCTGATCGTCCACCCCAGGGTGCGAAAGGATTTTTACCAGGGCGGACTGCACATGGAATGCTTCCGGCAGGCCCTGGATACCGCGCCGTTCCCTGTGTGCTTCAACGGCAACCTGTGCAGCCCGGAGCAAATTCGGTCCTTCCATCAAGAATTCCCCACTGTCCCCGCCGTGATGCTGGGCCGGGGGCTGATCGGCGATCCCGGAATGCTCACCCCCGGCGGCACGGACGCCAAGCGCCTGGCGGAATTTTACGACGCCCTGCTGGAGCAGTACCTGGCTGCCTTCGGCGGCTCTCGGAACGCCATGTTCCGATTGAAGGAGCACTGGCGCTACCTGCTGCGCCGGTTCCGCGGGGGCGAACAGTTCGCCAAGCCCCTGCGCAAGACCACCGACCTGGCCGAATACCGGGCCGTCACCGCCCGGATCTTTGCCCTGCCGCTGAACGGCGCGCTGGACGCGGACTGGTAACGGGCAGATTTTACAAATTTGTGAAAAGAGCGGGGAAACAGTTGATTTTTAGGCGCTTCCGTGCTATATTTCAGGGCGAACGTACATAATAATATACAGGAGGATCGTATTATGAAAAAGATCGGTTTGGTCGGTCTTGGCTTCCTGGCCGGGACCGTGGGCGTCAAGCTGCTCAGCAGCAAGGACGCGCAGAAGGTCTACGCCCACACCACCGCCGCCGTACTTCGGATGAAGGACAGCGTGATGAAAACGGTGACCACCATCCGCGAGGGAGCCGAGGATGTCTACGCCGACGCCAAGGACATCAACGAGGCCCGCGCCCAGCAGGAGGCCGAGGCCGTCATCGAGGACGCCCCCGAGGCTCCCGCCGAGAGCGATTCCCAGGAATAAGACAAGCCGAAAGCGCTGCCTCACCGCAGCGCTTTCCCTATCGGAGGGTTTCACAGTGAAGTGCAAGATCATTCATGAATCCGGCGGCCGGATGCGGGTGCACCTGAATTGTGTGCGCATGAGCCTGCGTCAGGCGGATGTGCTGGAGTTTTATTTGAAGAATGTGTCCGGCGTGACGGCGGTGGCGGTCTACGACCGCACCCAGGACGCCGTGATCCGCTACGGCGGCAGCCGGGCGGCGGTGGTCCAGGCGCTGGCCCGGTTCTCCTTTGACCGGGCGGAGGCAATGGACCTGGTGCCGGAGCACACCAGCCGGGCGCTGAACCGGGAATTTGAGGACAAGCTGGCCATGACGGTGTGCTGCCGGGTGATCTCCAAGCTGTTCCTGCCCGTGCCGGTGACCTCGGCCATCGCGCTGGTGCGCTCGGTAAAATACATCAAAGAGGGCCTGCGGGCGCTGCTGCGGGGCAAGCTCACCGTGGCGGTGCTGGATGCCACGGCGGTCACCACCTCCGTCATCCGGGGCGACTTCGGCACCGCCGGGTCCGTCATGTTCATGCTGCGCCTGGGCGAAATTCTGGAGGAGTGGACCCACAAGAAGTCCGTGGCCGACCTGGCAGGGGCCATGTCCTTACAGGTGGAAAACGTCTGGCTGCAAACCGGCGATACCGAGGTGCTGGTGCCCATCGGCCAGGTGAAGGTGGGCGACCGCATCGTGGTGCGCACCGGCAACCTGATCCCGCTGGACGGCAAGGTGGTCTCCGGCGAGGCAATGGTGAACCAGTCCTCCATGACCGGCGAGTCCCTGCCCATCCCCAAGAGTGTGGGCAGCCTGGTCTATGCCGGTACCGTGGCCGAGGAGGGCGAGTGCGTCATCCAGGTGGACAAGGAGACCGGCGGCGGCCGGTACGACCGCATCGTCAGGATGATCGAGGACTCCGAAAAGCTGAAATCCACCGTGGAGGCCCAAGCC
Source organism: uncultured Eubacteriales bacterium (assembly GCA_900553805.1). GTDB lineage: Bacteria > Bacillota > Clostridia > Oscillospirales > Oscillospiraceae > Faecousia. Next base: position 6,667 of record USEU01000043.1, on the reverse strand, counting down.
TCCCACCTGGCGGATAAGCTGGTGCCCTATACCCTGGGCGGCACAGCGCTGACCTACCTGCTGACCCGGAACGTGACCAAGACCCTGGCGGTGCTGATGGTGGACTTCTCCTGCGCCCTGAAGCTGGCCATGCCCATTGCGGTGCTGTCCGCCATGCGCGAGAGCGCGGCCTTCCACATTTCCGTCAAGGGCGGCCGGTTCCTGGAAGCAATGGCCGCGGCGGATACCATTGTCTTTGATAAGACCGGCACCCTGACCTACGCCACCCCCAAGGTGGCCGCGGTGGTGCCCTTCGGCGGCCACGAGGAGCAGGAGATGCTCCGTCTGGCGGCCTGCCTGGAGGAACACTATCCCCACTCCATCGCCAACGCCGTGGTGGAGGAGGCCCAGAAGCGGGGCCTGTCCCACGAGGAATACCATTCCCAGGTGCAGTATATCGTCGCCCATGGCATCTCCAGCATGGTGGATGAGCACAAGGTCATCATCGGCAGCGCCCACTTCGTCTTTGAGGACGAGCACTGCACCATCCCCGCCGGGGAAGAGGAGAAGTTCCAGTCGCTGGATCCGGCCTATTCCCAGCTGTACCTGTGCATTGCCGGGCAGCTGGCGGCGGTGATCTGCATTTCCGACCCGCTGCGCGCCGAGGCTCCCGCCGCCATCCGCGCCCTGCACGAATGCGGCATCAAGAACGTGGTGATGATGACCGGCGACAACCGGCGCACCGCCGAGTCCGTGGCCCAGGCTGTGGGCGTGGACCAGGTGTATGCCGAGGTGCTGCCGGAGGACAAGGCAGAATTCATCCGCAAGGCCCGGGCCCAGGGCCATGTGGTCATCATGGTGGGCGATGGCGTGAACGATTCTCCCGCCCTGTCCGAGGCGGACGTGGGCATCGCCATCTCCACCGGCGCGGCCATTGCCCGGGAGATCGCGGACATCACCGTGGCGTCGGAGGACCTGCGGGCACTGGTCACCCTGCGGGCGCTGAGCTGCCAGCTGATGCGCCGCATCCATCGGAACTACCGCTTCATCATCGGCTTTAACTGCGCCCTGATCGTGCTGGGCGTGGCGGGCATCCTGCCCCCCACCACCTCCGCCCTGCTGCACAACATGTCCACCCTGGGCATCAGCCTGAAGAGCATGACCAACCTCCTGCCCGAGGGCGAGGAAGAGAAGGATTAAGCCCCCGCGTTGCAGGCATAAAAATGACCCGGGCGGGTCCGTCGTCTTGTACGGACCCGCCCGGGTTTTTGTGCATCAATAATTTTCTGCGTGGATCTCGAAATAGCTCTGGGGATGGGCGCACACGGGGCAGATCTCCGGGGCCTTGGTGCCCACGACGATGTGGCCGCAGTTGCGGCATTCCCATACCTTCACCTGGCTCTTTTCAAATACATGAGCCGTCTCCACATTCTGGAGCAGGGCGCGGTAGCGCTCCTCGTGGTGCTTCTCGATCTCGCCCACCGCCCGGAATTTCGCGGCCAGCTCCGGGAAGCCCTCCGCCTCGGCGGTCTTGGCGAAGCCCTCGTACATGTCCGTCCACTCGTAGTTCTCGCCGTCGGCGGCGGAGCTCAGGTTGTGGGCGGTGTCGCCCAGGCCGGAGAGCTCCTTGAACCACATCTTCGCGTGCTCCTTTTCGTTTTCAGCGGTCTTCAGGAACAGCGCCGCGATCTGCTCGTAGCCCTCCTTCTTGGCCACGGAGGCGAAGAAGGTATATTTGTTCCGTGCCTGGGATTCCCCGGAGAAGGCCTCCCGGAGATTCTTTTCCGTCTGGGTTCCTGCGTATTTGCTTGCTGCCATTGCTGGTTCCTCCATTCCTTTGGGGACCTCTGATTCAACCGTCTGCGGCTGGACAGCGGGTCTTTTGCCCCCATGCCGCAGGATGAAAAATGGGAAATATTGCGCAGCCGTTGCCAGCGTAAGCTGGCTTACGGATGCGGCATACCCCTTGCGGGTACACAAAGTATTCCTCCATTTTCCATCCCTTGCCCGGGAACAAAATCCCTCGCTGCCAGCTCTTGCCGATTGAATCAGAGGTTCCCTTATTGTGTGTAATATTGTAATATAATATCTTTCCCGTTTTGTCAATGGGAATTCTCTGACCGGCTGAAAAAAGCCCCGCCGGGATGCTTGACAACCGAGGCAGAAGCGCATATAATTGAAAACATAGGTTGCGCAACGGCGGATTTGAAATCTGCCGCCGCGGCCGGACTGAAAAAAGGAGAATGTTTTTGTCTATTAAAACAATGTCAAAGGTGATTGTGGGCTGACCGGGAGGTTGGCCAATCCACATACCGCCATTCCTCCCGGAGGATTCGGTTCAAATCTTCAGGAGGAAACAATTCATGAACCGCGAGAACAAGCGCAAACTGTACGAAAAAGGTTATTTCAAGACGCATCCCTGCAATGACAGCTTTACCTGCAAGGTCTGCGGGCGGCTGATGACCCCGGAAAACGCCGGGTCCGACCACCGCAACCATTGCAGCAATTGCCTTTGCAGCCTCCACGTGGACATCGAGCCGGGTGACCGCGCCGCGGATTGCGGCGGCATCATGGAGCCGGTGGCCGTGTGGGTGCGCAAGGGCGGCGAGTGGGCCATCATCCACCGCTGCCGCCGGTGCGGCGCGCTCAGCTCCAACCGGGCGGCGGCCGACGACAATCCCATGAAGCTGATGAGCATTGCCATGCGCCCGCTGGCCCAGCCGGCCTTCCCGCTGGAGCGCATCGAGGAGCTCACCGCCCTGATGGGCGGCGACGGAACAATCGAATAAAGGCCAGACACCAGACACATACCGCAGCACCATGAACGGCCGACGCCGTTTGCGGTGCTGCGGTTTTTTATCGGTTACATTTCCTCAATGTGATACACATAGTCCAGCGAGCGCAGGGCGTTGATGATGTCCTCGTGCTTCTTGTACTGCTTCAGCTCCTTGCTTGCCACGGTAAAGGAGACGGAGAAAACGCTGATGCCGGAATTGAGGTAGGCGGGGTTGGATTCAATGTCGTCGATGCGGATGCCCAGGGCGCGGACGGTGGACACAAAGTCGGGCAGGTCGCCCTTGTTTTTCAGCTCCAGGTGGACCTCAAAGTGGTTGGAGCGGTCCTTCAGCAGCTTTTCCAGCACCGGCAGCCCGGACATGCAGGCCAGCATGCTGAAAAACAGCATCAGCGACAGTGTGTAGAAGCCCGCACCCACGGACATGCCCAGCACCCCGCAGCACCACAGGCCCACGGAGGTGGTCAGCCCCTTGATCTGGCTCTTGGAGCTGTACAGGATGGAGTTGCTGCTGATGGTGGCGGTGCCGATGACCGCCGCCGCCGACAGCAGGGGGGCGGGAACGCCAAACTGCTGCATCAGATATTCGTCGATCAGCATGGTGCCGGTGCCCGCCAGGCTCACCAGGATGAAGGTGCGCAGACCGGCGGAATGCCGCTTGCTGGAGCGTTCGCAGCCGATGATGGCGGAGAACGCCAGGCTCAGCGCCAGCCGCAGCAGCACGGAGCCAAGCCCCAGCTCAACGCTCCACTGCCCCAGAAGCCTCAGGGCGATCCAATCTGTTTTCATATGTCATTACCTCCGCATAAAGAAATATCGCCGCTGCACCTGGGTCTGGGCCAGGTGCTCCTCCGCAGCCTCGGTGAAGGCTGCCTCATCCTCGCTCATGGCCATGGCGGCCTCATGCTCCGGCAGCTCCTTCTGAATTTTTTGAATCCGCTCAATGAGCAGCTGTACGTCGCTCTTGCGCTGGCCGGTCTGCGTGACCTCCTCCACGGGGGCCACATCCTCCAGCCGGGTGGAATAGGATTTGGATAAGTACAGGGCAAGCTTGGCGCAGCCGGGGCCGATCAGCTCATAGAGCACCGAGGATGCCAGAATGATGGTTTGCAGGTCGCTGCCCATCTCGCCGCCCAGGGTCCGCGCGCCCAGCGCGGCCAGGCCGATGGCCACCCCCGCCTGGGGGATCAGGGCCAGGCCCAGGTAATTGCGCACCAGCTTATCCTTGCCCACCATCCAGCAGCCCAGCCAGGCGCCCAGGTATTTGCCCAGAATCCTCACAACAAAGTAGCTTGCCCCGATCACCAGCAGCGGGATGCCGTTCAGTGCGCCCTCCGCCGATACCAGCGCGTCCAGCTGGAAGGACATGCCGGAGCGGACGAAGAACAGCAGCAGGATCGGCGGGCTGAAATAGCCCAGCTGCTTGAAGAGCTTGTCGTTTTCGGCGATGTTGGTATACACCGTGCCCATGGCCATGCAGCCGAGCAGGGGGGACACATCCAGCAGCGCGCACACCCCGCAGAAGGAAAACAGCAGGGCGATGGAGATGATCAGCTTGTTGTCCGTGGAGCGCTTGCTGGGCATCAGCAGCTTCATAAACAGGCCGAATATGCCGCCCAAGCCCATCACCAGCAGGTTCAGCAAAATGGGCTTTGCCAGGGTGCCGAAGGTGAAGCCCTCCGCCCCCTGCATGGAGGCCAGGGCCACGGAGATGGCCACGGAATAGAGCACCAGGCCCACCACATCGTCCAGGGCCACCACCTGGAGCAGGGTGTCCACAAAATCGCCCTTTGCCCCGGTCTGGCGGATGGTCATCATGGTGGAGGCGGGAGCGGTGGCCGAGGCCAGCGCCGCCAGCACAATGGAGAAGGCCAGCTCCAGCCCCAGCACCCAGTAGGTCAGCACGAACACCACCACCGAGGCCAGCACCGCCTCCATAATGGTGATCCACACCACCTTCATGCCGTTGCGCCGGAGCACCGAGAGCTTGAAGAACTCGCCGGTGGAGAAGGCGATAAAGGCCAGGGCAATGTCCGAGAGAAAATCCGTCCCGTCAATGATCCGCTGGGGCACCAGATTCAGGCAGTAGGGGCCGATGAGAATACCGGCGACGATGTAGGCCGTCACGTTGGGCAGCCGCAGCAGCTTGGTGATCCGGGTCAGAAGAAAGCCGGAAAACAGCATCAGCGCCACGGAGATGATTACGGTGGGCACCTGGGGCAGCTGGGCTAAGGTCTGCTGAAGAGCAGCCATCAAGAAACACTTCCTTTCCTCCGCCCGGTTTCGGCGGGAAAACCCGGAAAATCCAGATATTCCCAACGGCGGAAGCACAAAAATAAAAGACAGGGGTTGGAATACCCCAAAAACGAACAAAAATCACATTTCCCCGCCGCACAGCCGCTTTGGAACAATTAAATGATTATGCCCTGATAGTATAGGATATTTTTGTGCAAAATGCAAGCACTTTTCCTTGTAATTATCGGCTCAGTTTAGATGAGGATTGTCCCCTATCGGGGAAACGTGTCACGGCTGGGACGAGGAAAAGGGAATTGACAGACATTTGCCCCACGATTATAATAGAAACAGACGATACCCCGACCTCGCGTGACTCAGCCGGGACATTAAAAGGGAATCAGGAAGGAGTACCCGGAATGGAAAATGCAAAGAAAAATTTTGGATTCGGCTGCATGCGCCTGCCCATGAACGGCGATGAGGTGAATCTGGAGGAAACAAAGCAGATGGTGGATGCGTTCCTGGACGCGGGCTTCAATTATTTTGATACCGCCCACGGCTACATCCAGGGCAAGAGCGAGACGGCGCTGAAGGCCTGCCTCACCAGCCGCTACCCCAGGGACAAGTACATCCTGACCAACAAGCTTTCCGGCGGCTTCTTCAAGACCGAGGCGGATATCCGCCCCCTGTTCGAAAGCCAGCTGGAGGCCTGCGGCGTCGATTACTTCGACTTCTATCTGATGCATTCCCAGGGCGAGGGCTGCTATCCCCACTACAAGAAGTGCCGCGCCTACGAGACGGCCTTTGAGCTGAAGAAGGAGGGCAAGGTGCGCCATGTGGGCATCTCCTTCCACGACCGGGCCGAGTTCCTGGAGCAGATCCTCACCGAGTACCCCGAGATCGAGGCGGTGCAGATCCAGTTCAACTATGTGGACTATGACGATCTGGCCGTCCAGAGCCGCAGGTGCTATGAGGTCTGCCGGAAGTACAATAAGCCTGTGCTGGTGATGGAGCCGGTGAAGGGCGGCAACCTGGTGAACCTGCCCGAGGAGGCCAAGGCCATCCTGGAAAACCTCCACGGCGGCAGCCCCGCCAGCTACGCCATCCGCTTCGCCGCGGGCTTCCCCGGCATGATGATGGTGCTGTCCGGCATGAGCAGCCTCCGGCAGATGCAGGACAATATCTCCTTCATGCGGGACTTCAAGCCCCTGAATGAGCAGGAGATGGAGGCCATCCGTCAGGTACAGGAGATTTTCAAGTCCAGGAATCTGATCCCCTGCACCGCCTGCCGCTACTGCACCGACGGCTGCCCCCAGCACATCTCCATCCCCGACCTGTTCGCCATCATGAATACCAAGCAGATCCACCGCGACTGGAACGCGGACTACTATTATGATGATGTTTACACCGGCCCCGGCCGCAAGGCCTCCGATTGCCTAAAGTGCGGCAAGTGCGAGAAGGTCTGCCCCCAGCACCTGCCCATCCGTCAGCTGCTGGAGGACGTGGCCAAGGAATTCGAAAAAGCGGAATAATGAACTGCGGGCGGCCATCGGCCGCCCGCGAAATTTTTAGGCAACACCGCACAATTGTGTCTGCGAGCCGCAGCTGTCTTTTTGCCCCACTTCTTCAGTTTGAAAAACGAGAAATATTGCGCAGCCGTTG